>JAMONL010000247.1 GCA_027065815.1 Sulfurovum sp. | reverse complement strand
GATCCAAGACTAAGAAAAAAACTTACACAGGCTGTAGACATGTACTTTATCGACAATGGTCAGAAGATGGCAAAACTCATCGAAGGTTTTGTCAAAGAATTTACACAAAACTCTCCACTCGATACCCAAACATCCATACAGATAGAAAAACAGATTACCGAAGCTATGCTTCAACTTCTTGATGAGCAGGAGGCACAAACACCACGCTTTACCAAATCTGAAAAGATCGCACTGGAAATAAAACAAAAACTCTTCAAACATATGGACGGGAAGTTGACCATAGCATCTTTTGCAAAAGAGTACACGATCTCTGCAAAAAGTCTTCAAAATGCATTCAGATCACTTTTTGATCTCACACCAAATCAATTCATGCGACTGCTCAAACTCAATCTTGTACATCATGAACTGATACAAAGCAAATCCTCCCAAACATCTGTGTTGAAAGTTGCACAAAAGTGGGGCTTTGCACATATGGGACGTTTTTCTAAATTCTATACAGAACTCTTTTTGGAAAACCCCTCTGTGACGTTAAAAACAGATACACCTCTACCCGATGGGATGAAAGAACATTGTGTAGAAAGAAAAGAGGAAATAGTCTGACCTTTCAAGGCCATATAGAATATCAGGTGCAACGATAAGCCGGGTTTTGTCGTGGGTAGTTATTTATCTAGGCCTGTTGTTGCCAACAGGCTCGAGCGAAGTATGCGTACTGATCTAACAGTTTGTGAGACTTATACCATATACTTCTTGCTGCGGACAGGGTTTACCTGGCTGAGCGTGTTACCACACCCACCGGTGGGCTCTTACCCCACCCTTTCACCCTTACCAACAAAGTTGGCGGTTTACTTTCTGTTGCACTTGCCCTCAGATTACTCTGGCCATCTGTTAGATGGAGCCCCGTCTCACTTGCAGCCCGGACTTTCCTCTCGTAGCACATGCTACCAGCAACTACCTGTTGCACCTGAATCGGGATTATAGCATATAATTGATGATTTCAACATACATAGCATAAGATATAAAGGTTATAAAAGATTTTGATTTATTGTAGATATAAGGATTATCGGGAGGGAGGCTACGTCAATAAATGACGTAGCCTAAATGTAGTAAAGCAGAAAAGCTTACGCGTGTTCTGCTTCGTACATTGCTGCTTCAGCATATTTTTGACCTAATTCATATGCCAATTTGTTCGGCGCATGGAATCTCTCAGGAACCGCTGCAAGCATTGTATCCACCAATAGCTGATCATCAATCGCATGTGTATATGTATTGGCAATTGCCAATGCCACAACTGACTGAGTGAGAACAAGTTTTACTTCTTCTTTTGCAATAGTAATAATTGGTATCTCAACGATATTCCATTTTTTTCTATCTTCATCTGTAGGGTATACAAGGTTTGGATCTACTACGATAGTTCCTCCTTCACGTACACCAACTTTAAATTGCTGATAAGAAACATCAGCAACAGAAAGCATAAAGTCGATCTGACCGTCAATTGCGTATGGGTACCAAATCTCTTTATCATCCAATTGAATATCAACAACCGTTGCACCACCACGTACTTGTGATGTGTAGGTTGCTGTTTTCATTCCGAAACCACCCTGGTTTATTTTTGCTGATGCAAAAATAGTCCCTGCAAGAAGTACACCCTGTCCACCAACACCTGTAAATCTCATTACTGTTCTAGTACTCATTGTGTATCTCCTTATATCTTTTTATCAAAATCATCTTGTGTGATTTTTCCACGTTTGCCCTGGTGTGCATCAATGACCATCTGGTAAGCATCACAGTACTCTCTTTTTGTATCATCATGGTGCAAAATACCTGTTGGCAACTTATTTTTTTGCTCTTCTGCAGGAAGTGCATCCCATTTCTTTTTAGAAACAGTGATACTATCGATCCAGTCAAGTGTATCCATTGCTGCAACCATCTTGTTCTTACGCCCAAGGTTGATGTGACAGTTTGTCAATGCATCAATATAAGCAAAACCTTTATGTTCCAATGCTGCTTTCATCACTTTTTCAAGTTTTTTAGGTGCAGTAACTGCTTCACGTGCTACAAAAGTTGCACCAGATGCTTCCACTAATCTACAAGCATCAAAAGTCGGGTCAATGTTACCGATCTTCTGTGTTACTGTCCACATACCTTGCGGTGTCGTTGGAGATGTCTGTGAATTCGTCAAACCATAAATAAAGTTTTGGATCACGATCATTGTAAGGTCGATGTTTCTTCTTGCACCATGAATCGTATGGTTACCACCAATAGCGAAGGCATCACCGTCACCTGTCACAATGACAACTTTTTTTGTAGGGTTTGCAAGTTTAACACCTGTTGCAAAAGCTACGGTTCTACCGTGTGTTGTGTGTACTGTGTTAAAGTCCACATAGGAAGAGAATCTTCCTGAACAACCAATTCCAGATACCACACAGATATCATCTTTTGCATATCCCAAAGAGTCCACTGCTCGTACAAAAGATTTTAAGACAATACCGTCTCCACAACCCCAACACCATAGTGTTGGCATTTTTTCCATTCTTAAATAGTTATCGTAGTTAAATGCCATCTTAAAATACCTCCTTAACTTTTGCACTAATATCTGCAGGTGAGAATGGACGACCATTCGTTTTTGTTAATTTTTCAATATCTCTTCTTCCCATACATCTTTGGATCTCTTCAAGATATTGTCCCTGGTTCAATTCAATTGAGAGTACATTTTTAAACTGTTTTCCAAGCTCATTCAGTCTCTCTTCCGGACTTGGCCAGACGGTAATTGGTCTGAACATACCTACTTTAATACCCTCTTCTCTTAGCCTAAGTACTGCTTCTTTGATAGCCAAAGATGCAGAACCGTAACCGATAAGTAAGATATCTGCATCATCAAGCATAAATTCTTCATTGAGTTCGATCTCATCACGGTGTGCATCTACTTTATTGAACAATCTGTCAATCAGTTTTCTACACGTTTCGATCTCTTCGGTAGGGAATCCCATTGCATCATGGTGAAGCCCGGTAAAGTGATATCTATACCCTTGGAACATTGGATTCAAAACCGCTGCTTCATCCTGTTCAACACCATACGGTCTGTAATTTTCAGGCTCACCTTCAAATTTCTTTCTAGGTACGATCCCTGCCTGCACATCTTCAACAGTAGGAAGTACTGCTTTTGCATGCATAAGACCAAGTGTTGCATCCAAAAGTACAAATACCGGCTGCATAAATCTATCTGCAAGGTTAAATGCTCTTACTGTTTCTGTATAACACTCAGCCAATGTACCTGCACAAAGTGCAATTGACTTGTAGTCACCGTGCGACGGGTTTTTAGCCTGAGCGATATCACCCTGAGCAACACGAGTTGGAAGACCTGTTGATGGTCCACCTCTCATTACATTTACTACAACCAAAGGTACTTCTGCCATCTGAGCCAAACCAAGGTTTTCCGCTTTGAGTGAAATACCAGGTCCTGAAGTTGCAGTCATTGAACGTACACCTGACATTGATGCACCTGTTGCTACAGCAACACCAGCGATCTCATCTTCCATCTGGATACATGTTCCACCTACTTCTGGAAGAATATCTGAAATATACTCCATAACTTCTGTTGATGGAGTAATAGGATACCCACCAAAGAATTTACAACCACTATCAACAGCCGCGAGTGCTGCTAAGTGGTTTCCAGGCATTACTACTTCTCTTTTTCCGTCTTTAATTACGACGTTATCGCCACCTGCTGCCATTAGTTCGCCTCCTTATAATCTATAGGTAATCTATACCCGTTATTTGCAATCGCTTCCTGTCTTGCTTTTGACGAGTCTGTCAATTTAGCAAACTTGAATTCTTTTTTCTCTGCTACATAAATAGCAAAGTCCGGACATGAAAGTTCACACTCATTACATCCGATACATGCATCTGGCATTACTATCTCGATATTTGCACCGAGTGTTGAATGTGGATCTGCCTTCATAGAAAGTACACCTGCTGGACATGCATCCACACAAATGTCACATGCTTTACATCTAGCTGAATCAACCCATACAGGAGTATTCGCTGGAGCTGTCATAATACTTGACATTGTTTCCCCTTTTAATATTAGTAATTATTCGTGAGATCTGCAAGGGTTGCCCCTCTTTCACTACAATAAGGATATCTTACTTTTAATGAATATTGGTATGAATAAGTAGTAATTATTGCAAGTATAAGAGGGGTTGTTACTATTTGAAGCAACATTTTTCAAGGTTTTTTCAAGGTTTTGTGTAAATAAGGAAGGAGAATTTTTGATATGTAACAAAAGAGCGGATGGAGAAGATTCTCCATCCGTATAAGTGCTGAAAACTAATTATTTGCTTAATACTTCTTTGACAGCTTTACCGATCTCTGCAGGAGAGACAACCACTTTTACGCCAGCGGCTTCAAGTGCTTCCATCTTCTCTTTTGCTGTACCGGCAGAACCGGAAACGATCGCTCCGGCGTGACCCATTGTTTTACCTTTAGGTGCTGTTTGACCAGCGATAAATGCAACAACCGGCTTCGTGATCTGCTCTTTGATCAGCTTTGCTGCTTGAATTTCCAAGTCTCCACCGATCTCACCGATCATCACGATACACTCAGTATCCGGATCTGCTTCAAACATTGGAAGTATCTGCTTATAGGAAAGACCGATGATCGGGTCTCCACCAATGCCTACTGCTGTAGTAATACCGAAACCTTCGTTACATACCTGGTTCGCACCTTCATAAGTCAATGTACCAGACTTAGAGATAAGCCCGACATTCCCTTTTTTGAAGATCATACCCGGCATGATACCTATCTTACA
>JAMONL010000246.1 GCA_027065815.1 Sulfurovum sp. | reverse complement strand
TTGTGTTGTTATCACTCAGTTATAGAGTGAAAATAGTTCGCGAATAATACCCAAAAAAAGATTAAAGAATTATTAAGGGGATCTCTAAGAATAGAGACAGATGAGAGTAGAGGAGTGTTTAATAGACTTTAAGTTAAAATAATACAATTAAATTTAGGGGTTATATTGTGACACTTTTTGGAACAGATGGAGTACGTGGAAAAGCAGGGAAGAAAGTTTCTGCTGTGAATGCAATGCGTTTGGCGATGGCTACAGGGATATACTTTAGGCAATTTTCAAAAACCAACAAGATCTTGGTGGGAAAAGATACAAGAAGAAGCGGGTATATGATAGAAAATGCCATCGTCTCCGGTTTGACTGCAGTTGGTTTTGATGTGATACAGATCGGTCCTATGCCGACACCGGCCATTGCATTTCTAACGGAAAATATGCGTTGTGATGCGGGGATCATGATCTCTGCCAGTCATAACCCCTATTATGATAACGGTATCAAGTTCTTTGACTCTGAAGGAAACAAACTTAACAGAGACAAAGAAGTGGAGATAGAGGCGATCTATGAGAATGAAGAATATATTGAAGATGCACAGGCTATAGGTAAAGAGATCGGAAAATCAAAAAGAATCGATGATGTGATCGGTAGATATATCGTCCATATTAAAAACTCATTTCCCAAGTCTCTGTCTCTAGCGGGCAAACGTGTGGTCATTGACTGTGCTAACGGTGCAGGCTATATTGTCGGACCGACTATTTTAAATGAACTGGGTGCTGAAGTTGTTGTGATCGGAGATGAACCTAACGGTTTCAATATCAATGAGGGCTGTGGTGCGACTGCTCCGGAGAATCTTGCAAAAGTCGTTCTGGATAAGCGTGCAGATGTAGGGATAGCCCTCGACGGGGATGCTGATCGTCTTGTCATGGTGGATGAAAAGGGTAATATCATTGATGGGGACAAACTGATGGCGGTTCTTGCTGTACATATGAAAGAGCAGGGTACGCTGAAAGGCGGCGGTATGGTAGCCACGGTCATGAGTAATGAAGGACTTGGTGAATATCTTTCTTCCCACGGACTTACTTTACATCGTGCTGCGGTGGGTGATAAAAATGTGGTTGAAATGATGCAAAAAGAGGGTATTAATTTTGGCGGTGAGCAGAGCGGGCATATTATTTTCTCTGATTATGCGAAGACGGGTGACGGGATCTCTTCAGCATTGCAGGCACTGGCATATTTTGTAGGTACAGGTAAGCTGGCCAGTGAAGTATTTGATCCGTACGACTCTTATCCTCAGCTCTTGGAAAATCTTCTTATCGATGAGAAGAGAGCGTTTGAAGAGATAGAAGGTCTGGATGCACTTAAAGAGAAGGTTGAATCGCAGAATATGCGTCATCTTTTCAGATATTCTGGTACAGAAAACAAGATCCGTCTGCTGCTTGAGGGGAAAGACGGGAAAGCACTTGTAAAAATGATGGAAGAGTGCAAGACTTTCTTTAAAGGCGCACTTATTTAATGCGATACTTTTCAATTTTCCTTTTGACTGCCATTGGTATATTTATCATAGATCAGGCTATCAAAGACCTGTTTGTTGCAGGATACTATCGTGCCGGAGAATGCATAGACCTGGCTTTACATTATAATAAAGGGGTGGCTTTCTCCATGCTCTCCTTTATAGGACCTTATCTGAAGTGGATCCAGGCACTCATGGTCACTGCTATTCTTTTTTATGTATTGAAAGAGGGCTATTTGAAAAGGTATGCTTTTCCTGTTGGATTACTGATAGGCGGAGCACTTGGAAATGTGTATGACCGTTTTGTGCATGAAGGGGTTGTTGACTATGTGGCATGGCATTGCGGTTTTGATTTTGCCGTATTCAATTTTGCGGACGTAGCCATAGATCTGGCAGTTGCCTGGATATTGATCATGGTGTACTTCTTTCCTGAGAAGGAAAAGGCTTAATGTTCTTTCCTCTATTTCGGGCATGGCTTCTGTTCATTCTTTTTTTTGGCCTGCTTCAGGCAGGGAGTTTTACTGTCAATATTGTACCTTCTGGATTAGATAAAACAACACTGGGTATTAAGATTCTTGATCAAAAGCAGATCGTCTATAACACGATCGACGGTATCAAGTTTTCTGAAATTTCTGATCTTGCGTATTATCCACAAACCCATTCTCTCTTTATGGTGAGTGATGAAGGAAAACTTTTTGAGTTCAAAACAGAATTTACAGACAAGATCAAAGAACTTAGACCGGTAAGATCGGGAAAACTGCTCAAGAAAAGTGGAAAAAAATTCAAAAAATGGCGACGAGACAGTGAAGGTATGACTTTGGATGGACAGGGGCACTTGATGATCTCATTTGAAGAGAAACCTAAAATAGCCTGGTTCCATAAAAATTCTGAGAAATACGGTCAACTGATCCGAAAATACTCTTTACCTAAAAAACTGCGTAAAATGAAATATTTTCGCACGAAGAATAAAGGACTTGAAGCTTTGGCATGGCATCCTCGTTACGGGATTTTGACAGCCGCAGAGTGGCCGCTGAAAAGAGATGGTAAAAAAAGGCAGACCATTTATTCACTTAAAGGGAAAGAGTGGCATTTTAAGGCTGAACCTGAGGGGAACAGCGCTGTCTCTGCCATGGAAGTAACGGATGATGGAAATGTACTGGTACTTGAACGCTCTTTTACGGGAATGATGAATCCTTTTGTCGTGACACTGAAAAAAGTCTATCTGGATCAGTGTCCAAAAGGTGTATGCAAAAGTAAGGTCCTCGTTAAAATGAATTCCCATAAAGGCTGGGATGTGGACAATTTTGAAGGGCTTGCTAGGGTAGGCAAAAACCGTTATGTGATGATCTCTGATGACAATGACAATTTTTATCAGAAAACACTGCTGCTCTATTTTGAGGTAAAAGAGTAATGAAATATTTCATATACAGTGTGTTGAGCCTCTGTCTTGCCGGCATGCTGTTTTTTGGTTATAAAGCTTACAGTGACGCCAAAGGATATGAAAAGATCACTGCTTCTCTTGTAGTACAGATGAGTGCAAAAAAGCTTGCGGAGTTCCAGTTGAAAGAACTTGCCGAAACTTTCTCTCTGGGATTTTATAAAAACGACAAAAAGAAAAATCTTGAAGTGCTGAGAAAAGCAGGCATGGAGCGTAAAATACAGAGTCAAAGTGCTACCTTGTATTTTATGTTGCTGCTCCTGGGGATCCTGGGAAGCTATTTTTTACTTTCGCTGAGAGCGTTTACATTTTTTGGAGCTGTTGCAGCACTGATGACATTGATCTTCGGTCTCATTACCCCGATCATGATGGTCACGATACATAAAGAAGTTGAGTATCTGGGAGATGTAGTACTCTCTTTTGAATCTAAAGGTGTGATTGGTTCCATCGTAAAACTATTTGAGAATGGTGACCTGGTCGTTGCTTTGGTGATATTGCTTTTCTCTGTATTGATCCCCATGATTAAAACTTTCTCTTTGGCATTTGTTTCTGTTTTTATGCAAAGCAGTTTTGCTCACGGAATCGTTAAATTTTTCAAAATGATAGGGAAATGGTCTATGGTAGATGTTTTTGTTGTGGCCACTTTTCTTGTTTACTTGACAGTAGATAAGGGAGAGGTAAGTCGTGCAGAGGTTGAAGTAGGCCTTTATTTTTTTCTTGCTTATGTCATTGTGTCCATGTTGGTAAGTTTGAGCGCAGACAAAATGCTGCACAAACTTAAAGGATAGGGTGACTTAGATCACCATATCGACATCATCATGATCTTCAAAATATTTAAAGATCTTGTTTCTTTCTTCTTCCGTCTCTACAGTGCAGGATGCATTGTAAGAGTGAAATTTTCCTGTACGTGATGCATTGCCGAGAGAACAGAGGTGTTCTTTTTCTCCCATGGCTTCTTTGATGCAGGCTAAAAGTTTATCTTTGTCTTTGCCAATGAGTTTGAAGCCCCAGTTGGTCGGGTACTCGATCGTCGGCCTTTCCTGGGTATTCTTGTCTAATACTTTCATTTTTATCTCCTATCTATTGAAATTACCGGATTTTCCACCGGATTTATGTTCAAGCTGTACATTTCTGATGACCATCCCTTTGTCGATGGCTTTGAGCATATCGTAAATAGTCAGCAGCCCTACGCTTACTCCGGTAAGTGCTTCCATTTCAACACCGGTCTGACCATTGAGTTTTGCCGTAACCGTAAGTTTAAAGCCTGGAATATCAGGCAACTCTTCAATGTCTGTTTTTACGGATGTCAGCATGAGAGGATGGCACATCGGGATAAGGGTAGAGGTCTGTTTCGTGCCTTGTATAGCGGCGATCACTGCAGTTTGCAGTACCGGTCCTTTTTTGGCTGTATTGGCTACAACGGCATCAAAAGCAGGCTGACCTACTTCAATGATCCCTGATGCTGTTGCAATGCGCGTGGTATTGTTTTTCTCTGATACATCTACCATTTTTGGTTTGTTTTGGTCATCCAAATGTGTTAAGTTCACAAAGTAATCCTCATTTTTTTACTTATTTTAGCATAAAAAGTGACGTTAATAAAGCTATTGTGACGTAAAAATAGTAATTGTGACGTTTTAAATAGTAATTTAAGTTATTTTTAACATCATATAGCATACAATTATTCAAATGATAAAGGAGAATTATGAACTATGCATACTTAAGACAAATGCCGGATAGTATTAATATGTCTGAACAGCAGCGTAATATTCTCTCTTATGCATTGACTCAGGGATTGGAAATAAGCAAAGAGGTCGTAGAATATTCAAACAAGAACCATTTTATAGAAGATCGGGAAAAATTTGAAGACTTTATGCATTCTCTTGAAGAGGGTAGTTCGGTCATTATCGATACTCTGTCTGTACTCAGTAACCGTGCAGAAGAGTTGATAAAGATCATTAACTGTATGCTGAGCCGCAATATCATTCTTTATATCGCCTCGGCAAAGACTAAAATGGATAGAGAGACTACCATTGTAGAGATATTCCCGTTATTGAACGACCTTAGAGAAGAACAAAAAGCCAAGTCAAACCAGATAGGAAGACCCAAAGGAAGCCGGTCTTCGTCTAAGTTTGATATGTACCAGACCCAGATCATATCTTTTTTGAAAGAGGGTATGAATGTATCTGCCATCTCAAGAGAGTTGGGTGTGAGCCGAAGTTCTTTAAAAGATTATATTGAGTCAAGAGGATTAAGAGAGTTGATAGAAGGATCGTGGATGGAGATCGTACCGGATCAGGGCTTGCCCGGAGTAGACAATACTCTGTTGGTATGTCCATTCGAACAGGATAAATTACACAAACAAGAAAGGATACAGTAATATGGAAGCAGTTACAGAGGAAAAACCAAAAGCAAAGAAAAATCAGGCAAAAGAGTATTTAAAAGGATGGGTGCCTTACCGGATCAAGCGGTATTGGGCGTATGTGATTGCAACGATCATAGCGCTTGTCATGCCTTGGATCACCATAGGAGGTAATCACCTTTTTCTATTGAGCTTTGACCATAAAAAACTACATTTGGCGGGTGTGGCCTTTGATATGCAAGAGCTTTACCTAATGCCTTTCCTGCTTATGTTGCTTTTTTTAGGAATATTTGCTGTTACCGCAGTGGGAGGTAGAGCATGGTGTGGCTGGGCCTGTCCCCAGACGATCTTCCGGGTTATTTACAGAGATGGTATCGAGACAAAACTGTTAGGTTTGCATAAACGTATTAAAAACAAACAGAAAAAACCGGATATGTCAAAAACAGAGAACCAGGTGAAGAAAGTTATTGCTATTCTGCTCTGGTCGATCCTGGCCTTTCTCGCTGCTGCGGATTTTTTATGGTTCTTTGTCCCGCCAAATGAATTCTTTGCTTATTTGCAAAATCCGAGTGAGCATATGATGCTGATAGGGATACTCATTGGTACAGCACTGTTCATCATTATAGATGTCGTGTTCATTAAAGAAGATTTCTGTATCTATATCTGTCCTTACAGCCGTGTGCAGTCTGTATTGTATGATGATGAAACGATCATGGCAGTCTATGATCCTATCCGTGGTGGTGAAATTTATCAGGGGCATGGACATGACAGACATAAAGAGTATAACAAAACGAAAGAACTATTGAAGGTTGAACCAAATGCAGAGTGTACGACCTGTGAGTCCTGTGTCACGGTATGTCCTACACATATTGATATCCGTAAAGGTTTACAGCTTGAGTGTATCAACTGCCTGGAATGTGTAGATGCTTGTACTACGGTAATGGGCGCACTTGGGAAGCCGAGCCTTGTACAGTGGTCCAGTGAGAAAGAGACATTACGACATGAAGGAAAGACCAATTACTTCAGACCGAAGATCATTGCATACTTTACAGTATTACTTATTGTCCTGATTGCACTTTTTGCGATGGGAAGCACCAAAGAGCATATGCTCCTGAATGTGAATAAAACGACAAGACTGTATAAAATACTGGATCATGGCGTGGTCGAGAATGATTATTTGTTCCTCTTCGCCAATACGGACAGTAAAAAACATACCTATACGTTTGAAATTGAAGGCGCGTTGAAAGATAAAATTGAAATTATCAGACCGAAAGAACCTTTTTCTATCGCGGCAGGTAAAAAACGTAAAAAAGTGGTTGTGTTGAGAACAAAGGAAAAGCTGGCGGACAATGCGAGAAAAGATGTGCCGATCCCTGTTACCATTAAAGCGTATGCGGTGGATGACAAAGAAAAGATCATAGTAGAGAGACATACTGTATTTGTTTATCCTCGTGCGGATCTTCTTAAGAAGTAAGGAGCTGTGCTTATGAAAAATATTGAAGTAACTGTTGAACCTACTTTGGAAAAGATAGAAGATTATGACGGGAAAGAAAGTAAAGAGAAGAAGATGATGATCTGGATCGTTATTCTGACAGGCTTATTGATCGGTGCTCTCTACGGGATCATCGGATCAAACAGTTCTGTAAGTGATGCCTTGAGTGTAAACTCCGGCATTGTGAAATATTAGGAGGCTATGATGACAAAAGTATTGGTACTTGGTGGCGGATTTGCAGGTGTTGAAGCGGCGATCTATCTGAGAAAGCAGGAGCTGGATGTGACTTTGGTAAGTGACAGAGACTACTTTTATATTTATCCTACTTCTATTTGGATCCCAACAGGGGAGAAAACGAGAGAAGATGTTTCTGTCCCTCTTGATGAATTGGCATTCGCACACGGATTTCAACTGATCGTCGACCCTGTGGCAAAACTGGAAGCTAAAGAGAAGAAAGTCACTTTGGCTTCAGGACGTATACTGGATGAATATAGCTATATGGTGGTTGCTCTTGGACAGGACAAACTTAAGCAGAAGGGAATTGAAAATACCCTTTCGATCTGTGGGAAACCGGAAGAGGCTACAGAACTGTATGAACGGTTAGACACATTGGTCTCTAAAGGTTCAGGAAAGATCGCTATGGGCTTCGGCGGAAACCCTAAAGATCCTTCCGCTGTACGCGGTGGTCCGGCGTTTGAAGTACTTTTCAATGTAGATACTTATTTGAAGAAAAAAGGGGTGCGGGACAATTTTGAACTTACATTTTTTGCACCTATGGAAAAGCCGGGACAGAAGATGGGAGAGCAAGCACTGACCATGATGGATAAAATGTTTAAAATGACCAATATTCATAAAAAAGTCGGTACAAAAATCACTGCATTTGAAGAGAACGGCATTCTATTTGAAGATGGTACAAAAATAGAATCTGACCTGGTCATGTTCATCTCAGCAGGTACCGGACATAACATTATTGCCGAATCAGGGCTGCCTTTAAGTGATGCAGGATTTGTGGTGACCAATGACTATAATGAAGTAGAAGGTATAGATGGAATGTATGTCATTGGTGATGCAGCTGCCTTAATGGGTCCTGAGTGGAAAGCGAAACAGGGGCATGTTGCTGAGGTGATGGCACGTAATGTTGCTTATAATATTTTCCAGCATGCACAGAACATTGATTCTAGAAAAGGTTACAAGGAGCATATCAATATTTTATGTGTTATGGATACCGGTAACGGAGCTGCTTTTGTCTACAGAAGCGAAAAGAGTGCCAAGATGATCCCTATGCCTCTCGTAGGGCACTGGATGAAAAAAGGCTGGGGTTGGTACTGCCGTAACTCCAAACTCGGAAAGATCCCAAGAATACCTGGGATGTAAGGAGCGTAGCGCTGGAGAAAGGTGCCCCGCAAAGGCAGAGAAATCAAAAAAACAAGGAATAAAATGAAACAAATAACAGTCTTAGAAAAATATCCGGTTTTTATACTGGAAATCAATAAAAATGAAACAAGTTATAAAAATGTGAATGAAATATTGGCGTATATCAAATCTCAAATTCAGGCACATCCTATTGCTACCTATATAGGTGACTTTGATCATTATAGCCATACAAGCAGTTTGAGTGAAGGTAAAATAGCTGAAGAGATCGTAGATGCAAAAAATATCATCTGCTGTTTTGGAAAAGTATTGCCTAAGCCGGAAGTACTTGCAGTCAGGCCAAGATCCATTGGTGTAGCTGAATTGGAAGACCACTTTGTTGTCTCTTTTATGGAAGCACCGAATCCTGATGCAAATGCGGCCATGGAGAAATGGGTCAAAGGCATTGCTGACCTTTAATTTCCTGAGATAAAAAAAGCTTTATAGTGTTACCATAAGATACAGAGTGATCACAGACATGACGTATATACGGCATTTGATGGAGTCTTAAAAAGAGTCAAGACTGATATAAATTAGAGAAAAAAGAGTAATTAAGACTAAATTTATCCTAATTAGGTCATAATGCATTTATCAAACTTAATTAAAGGATATTAAATGGCAACAGTAACATTTAAAAACGACACAGTATGTAACCTAGCAGGTAACGAGATCAATGTAGGTGACACAGCACCAGTAGTAACAGTAGTAAACTGTAACCCAATGCTTCAAGATGAGCAGGTAGGTGGAGAAGGTAAAGTTCAACTGGTAGTAGCAGTTCCTTCACTTGACACAGGTGTATGTGATGCAGAAACTAGAAGATTCAACTCAGAAGCAGCGTCTCTTGACGGTGTAGAAGTGATCACAGTATCTATGGACCTTCCATTTGCAGCAGCAAGATGGTGTGGAGCAGCTGGAATCGAAAACATCAAAGTATGTTCAGACTTCAGAAACAGAGATTTCGCTAACGCTTATGGTGTACTTTTGGCAGACGGTCCTTTGGCAGGTGTTCTTGCTAGAGTTATCTTTGTTATTGGTAAAGACGGAAAAGTAACGTATAAGCAAGTTGTTCCTGAAATTACAGAAGAGCCTAACTATGAAGAAGCTCTAGCTGCTGCAAAAGCTGCACTGTAATCATACAATTATAACCTCCTTGTTCAAAACCCTTTTTGGGTTTTGACATGACACCCCTTTTTTTCTTAAATACTTCCTCTTTTCTTCTTTATCTTTAATTCTATTTTCGTTACAATCAGCCTATGTATTTTTATCAAAAACTTATTTTTTTACCACTGCTCTCTTTTCTTCTGTTTTTAGGAGGTTGTGACTCTCCAGATGTAAAGGGGAACAGATATTCACTCAAGGAGTGTAAACAGGAGATGCTGGATGCCAATGATTTTCTTGAAGGTGAACGTATTGACCGTATCGTTGTGATCAAAAAAGAACGTAAAATGTACTTGTACAAGGGAAATAAGGTGACATCTGTTTTCCCCGTTTCTTTGGGAAAAAACCCTGTAGGGACTAAAGTGAAAAAGGGAGACAATCGTACCCCTGAGGGACAATTTTGGATCCATCGTAAACTATGCTCTCCTAAATATTACCGTTCCCTGTGTATCTCTTATCCCCGGCCACAAGACAAAGCCCGGGCTGCGGCAAGAGGTGTAAACCCCGGTGGAGACATTACCATACATGCGCAGCCTACATGGAATGCAAACGGTAAAGGGGACAAGTATACACTTTCTCGCAATTGGACACAGGGATGTGTTGCCGTCACGAATTCTGCAATGAATCAGTTATGGTATGCGGTACGCGAAGGTGTACCTGTGACCATTAAGTAAAGGGAACACATCAGATATACACAAAAACAGATCGATAAATTCAACCGTCAGAAATATATTACTGAGTTGGAAAAGATCAGTAAAAATCTTTTCCGAATGTTCAGGGATGAGGCTATTTGTTCTGAAAAGTTTACAAAAAAGTTTACAGAACTTAAAAAGAAGTTTGATGAAAAAATAGAAATTAATCTTGATTCGGAATATCATCAGCAGCTTAAAAACTATATTGAGAGGGTATATGCCCAAACCTGCTTGATAGAGTTTTTCGATGACAAGAAATTTAATGATCTCAGAGATGCAGAAATGAGCAATTTGAACCGTTTGCAGAAATTGAAGAACGGTACATCCTATAAAAAAGACAAACATAAGTCCAAGTGTGAGCAAGAGGACTGGGGATAAAACAATACACAATACAAAGGAGTAATGATGAGATCAGTATTTGCTATATTTTCTATGGCCATTTTATTTTTAATGACAGGATGTTCAGAACAGGGATACCGGGGGAAAGTAGATAATACACCCTATGCGACCAAGGAGTGCAGAAAAAGTCTTAGCAGAGGTGCAGAGATAGACCATACCAGTAAAATTGACAAGATCGTTGTTTACAAAAAGAAAAGAAAACTTTATACCTATAGAAAGGGTAAAAAAATTGATGAATTCCGTATTTCTCTGGGTAAAAATGGAGATAAGGGGAATAAAGTACAGGCGGGCGATTACCGTACACCGGAAGGCGCTTACTGTATTGTAAGAAAAAAGTGTGATGACCGACTTTATAAATCTTTGATGATCTCTTATCCAAACTCCTCAGATAAAACAAGAGCAGCGAAACGCGGTGTGAAACCCGGTGGTTATATTACGATCCATGGTCAGCCGAAATGGAATGCAGACGGACGAGGAAACAACTATACACTTTCCCATGACTGGACGGAAGGCTGTATGGCTGTTACGAATGTCGCGATAGACCGATTGTGGAGAGCTGTACAGAACGGGACGGAAATCGTTATTAATCCATAAGTTTTGAATATGTTTTTGAATAATACAAAAGAAATAGTTTTTTTTAGCTTGTTTTGAGAAAGGTTATATTATCATATTGAATAATATTGGATAAACAAGGAGAAATAAATGAAAAAGAGTATTCTATCAGTATGGTTGGTATTGTTTACAGCATTTTTGGTAGCGGGGGGAGACCTTTCTCCTGTTGAACCGCTAGAGCAGAAGAACGTGTGCCATAAAGATCTCACCTATATTGAGGAAAATGTAAATCTTATGTGGCAGGATCAGTTTTATACCGATGCCGAAGACGGTGCTTATGCAAACTCACATAATGCAGGGAAGGCAGGTACTTGGAGACATGCCAAGAATTACTGTCGTAGTCTCTACTATGCCGGGTATTCCGACTGGAGACTACCAACAGCAGATGAACTGCAGCATGTTCACAGAATTGAAGGACAAGTCTTTAGTCATTTTAGAGGACAGGATTTCTGGACATCCACTCCGACAATAGAAGGTAAATACTATGTCGTTTATCCTGCAGATGCCTATATATACAAAAGAAAAAAGAGTGAAACAAATTATGTAAGATGTGTACGTTGTACCTCTAAAGTAGAATCACAGTACTAAAAACTGCGCTTAGAGGATCTTTATTTCCTCTTTGAGTAATATATTGAATTCTTTCAATACTTTTTCTTTTGCCAGATCAATAAGATATTTGGCATCATCAAACTTTCCCTTTCCCCGATTGACTAAAAAATTTGAATGCACATCACTCCAGGCCATGTCACCCATTCTATAGCCTTTGAGCCCTACAGCCTCGATCAGTCTTCCGGCATAATCCCCTTCCGGGTTCTTAAAGGCTGACCCGGCACTGGGATCATGAGGTTGGTTGGAACGCAGACTCAGAAGTTCCTCCAGCAATATCTTGTCAAAGCCTTTCACAATTTTAAATTTGGCAGCAGTGGCAAACCCTGAAAGTTTTGCAAAACGGTAGCCGTATTCAATGGCTTCTTTTCTGATCCATTCTCCATTGATCTCTATACTGTCAAGTATATTGAATATCTCATACGTTTTCACTCCTGCATTCATCGCCAGCATTCCTCCGAGTGTCCCTGGAAGTTTTGAACAGAATTCAAACCCAGAAATATCATGTTTTTTGGCATAAGAGACGATACGTCCGGTAGGCATGGCTGCACCAATGATGAGCATGCTGCCTTCCTCTTTGATATAGGAAAAATCTTTGCTTAACTTCATGAGAGGAGGAGGGGTGGATGAGACAAGTAGATTGTTCGCCCCTCCTATCAGGTATCGGTCAAGAGGGATGCTGTCTTTTTCTTCTATCATCAAGACTTCGGTCTCTTGACCTACTTTGATGCTTGAGTATTTTGAAAAATCGATGGTTTTAAAAAACAAAGGAAGGCCTTTTTATTTTGAACGAAGTTCACTGTACTCTTTAGGGATGAGGTAATCTTCTGTTTTCACAGGCGTATCCCACATACTGTGTTTAAAGCCTATTTCATAAAGTGTATCAAGTGCTTTGAGTTGCAACTCAGAGAGTTCTACGGATTCATCAGAAGCATACATGTCCAGGTATTTGGTTAACATTTTATCTGAAATTCGTACAAGATTATCTGCTTCCAGCTTGGCACAGAGTTCCTCTTTTTTATCATTGGCAACTTTAACACCGTCTATGAGGATGTTCTCTATATCGATAGCGGTGGTCAGGGGCAGGCTTCTTCTAACTGCCATACCGCCAAGGGGGAGGGGTAAGCCTTCTCCTGCGAGTTTGACCCAGATATCCCAGAGCTCTTTTTCCACTTCCAGGCTTTCGTCATAATCCAGGATAGATTCATGAATGAGTACCCCGGCATCAACTTTGCCGGATACGACCGCCTCTTCGATCTCAAGAAAATCCATATAAACCGGTCGGGCATCTGGGTAGTAGAGTCTGAGAAGCATGGCATTGGTAGTATATTGTCCTGAAAGAGCTACTTTGAAATTGCGCTTCAGTTTCTTATCTTTGCGTCGTATAAGTTTAGGGCCATAGCCTTCTCCAAAACTGACGGCTGTGCGAAGCAGGGCATACTCCTCTTTAATAAGCGGATACATGCCAAAAGAGATGGCAGAAACATCGTAGGTTCCTTTCATAGCTTCAACATTGAGTGTTTCAATATCCAGTCCGATATTCTCAAATGTATAGCCTTTCGTATCGACCCAGCCAAATTTAATAGCATAATACATAAAGATATCATCGGCATCGGGGGAGTGGGCTAATTGGATGGTTTTTGGCATAAAGGCTCTTTTATAGTGAATTGTTAAAGTATTTTATCATAAGGCAGTAAAAAAAGAAATTTACATAAAAACATGACAATATGACATATTTTTGAGCTTTTTCCAAAATTTAGATTAAACTGCCCATAAGACTAAACAATATCTATTTTATTTAGATAAAATTCATCAACATAAAGGTTAAGGATATGACAATGGCAATGGATGCGAACAAACAAAAAGCACTGGATATGGCGATCAAACAGATAGATAAAACGTTTGGTAAGGGTACATTGATGAGATTGGGAGACAAAGCGTTTGAACCGATCGAGTCTATCTCTACAGGTTCACTCGGACTCGATATGGCATTGGGGATAGGCGGTATTCCTCAGGGGCGTATTGTGGAGATCTATGGTCCAGAGTCTTCAGGTAAGACTACCTTGGCACTGCAGACGATCGCTTCAGCCCAGAAAGAGGACATGGTCTGCGCCTTTATTGATGCGGAACATGCACTGGATGTGGTGTATGCAAAAAACCTTGGTGTTGATACCGATAACCTTTTGGTCTCTCAACCGGATTTCGGAGAGCAGGCGCTGGATGTACTTGAAACACTGACCCGTTCCGGTGCGGTTGATCTCATCGTCGTGGATTCTGTCGCAGCATTAACGCCTAAATCTGAAATAGAAGGAGATATGGGAGATACCCATGTCGGACTTCAGGCAAGATTGATGTCACAGGCACTGCGTAAATTGACAGCCATTTTACATAAGACCAATACAACGGTCATATTCATTAACCAGATCCGTATGAAGATTGGGACAATGGGATATGGTTCTCCGGAGACAACAACAGGGGGGAATGCATTGAAGTTCTACTGTTCTGTACGTATTGATGTCAGACGTATCGCAACATTGAAAGCAGGTGAGTCAAGCATCGGTAACCGTGTGAAAGCCAAAGTGGTTAAGAATAAAGTAGCACCACCGTTCAGACAGGCGGAGTTTGATATTATGTTTGGGGAGGGTATCTCCTATGTCGGTGAGTTGATCGACTATGGTGTGAAAATGGATATCGTTGATAAATCAGGTGCCTGGTTCTCGTATGGTGCTGAGAAACTGGGACAGGGTAAAGAGAATGCAAAGATCACGATTAAAGAAAATCCTGAAATGATGGCAGAGATAGAGGCTAAGATTAAAGAAGCACTTGGATACGGTGATGGGTTGACGGTAGACGAGAGTGAGATGCAAGAGTAAAATCGGTTAAATATGAAAAGTGTAAAGTGATACTATACACTTTAAGGTAAAATAGTTTATACTGTCACAATTCAAAATGAAGGATTTGTGATGGCGTTAAAAATGAAAGACCTTATGAGTCAAAGTGCGGAGAGTAAGTCAACTATACTCTTTTATATCAAAGAGGGACTTCTTCCCGAACCTCAAAAACCAAAACCAAATGTACACCTCTATAATGAATCATGTATCCAAATACTTAAATTTATCAAATACCTACAGCATAATTTCTCCTACTCTATCTCAGAAATAAAAAGTATTTTTCAGGACAATCACTTTGACTTTGATGGAAGCTTTGAGATGATGGTACGTTCATTAGAACTCATTTCGGGTGGGCGCGATAATCAGTGGTACACAAGAAAAGAGTTTTTATCTTTACTTAACATGGATGAGATGAAGTTAAAAGAGTATCAGGAAAAAGGTTATCTTTTTGAACGTGCCAAAGGTTTTTCTAGTAAAGAGGTAGAGATAGCTGAGATACTTGAACGTACAGTCTCTTTAGGCTTGGACTGTTCACTTTTGGATGCCTATGTTTCAGATGCAAAAGTATTGGCATATAAAGAGAACGAAGTAGGCTCAAAACTCTTAAAAGACGATGATGAGTCACACGATGCAAGATATGAATTACTCTTTGATTTGGTACTCACACTTAAACCATATATCTTTAATATGCATACAGTGCAGACACATAAAAATAGTATCAAAAAGAAAGAAAATACTCAAAAAGAAAACATTCAAAAGGATGCATAGATGAAAAATTTATTTAAAATCTCAGGATTTACACCATACATCTTTATTATATTACTCAATGCTATGACTGACTTGGGGCATAAAATCATTTTACAAAATACCATATTTAAAGCCTACGATGGTGCAGAATTGATTGTCCTGACCTCTATAGTCAATGCACTTATCTTACTGCCATTTATTTTTCTCTTCTCTCCGGCAGGCTTTATCTCCGATAAGTATCCAAAAGTAAAAGTAATTGAGTACGCATCTGCAGCAGCTATAGGTATTACGATACTCATACTTCTGTCTTACACTATGGGTTGGTTTTGGGCAGCATTTGGACTTACTTTTATTTTGGCAGCTCAGTCTGCTATCTACTCTCCTGCAAAGTATGGACTCATTAAAGAGATGGCAGGTAATGAGAATTTGGCGCCTGCAAATGCATTGGTGCAAGCAGTAACGATTGTCTCTATTTTAGCAGGTGCGGTGATTTACTCTATCTTTTTTGAGTTCCTGTTGCAAGACAGAAGCATTCAGCCCTCAGAGATCTTGAGATTTATCGCACCTCTAGGATTTCTTCTTATAGGAGCAAGTATTGTAGAGTACCTACTTGCCAGACGTTTGGTTAAGAGATTTAATTCAGTAGAAGTAGATGAGAGTATGACTTTTGAAGCCAAGGAGTATAAAAATTTACATTACCTTAAAAGTAACCTTAAGGTTATTAAAGAGAATGATGTGGTTTGGTTGAGTATTTTAGGACTTAGTATACTTTGGGGTGTTTCGCAAGTAGTCTTAGCTATTTTTGGGGAGTATCTTAAAAGTACACTTGGCGTGACAGATACTGTGACAGCACAAGGCTTACTAGCACTTTCCGGTTTTGGAATGATAGTAGGTTCTATGATAGTAGGACGTGTGAGCAAAAACTACATCGAGACAGGTATTATCCCTTTAGGGGCATTAGGTGTAACGGTGGCACTTTTTACTATGCCGACACTCTCCTCTTTATGGGCGTTAGGAAGTACACTATTTCTCTTTGGCTTTTCAGCAGGACTTTTCATCGTCCCACTCAATGCCCTGATACAGTTTTCCACCCCTTCAGCAATACTTGGAAAGATACTTGCAGGTAATAACTTTATGCAAAATGTGAGTATGTTTATGTTTCTCATACTTACAGCACTCTTTGGGTATTTTCAAATCTCATCGGAGGGACTGTTTTATATCATCGCGACTATTGCACTTTTAGGGATGGGATATACCTTTATTAAGCTTCCTCAATCACTCATCCGTTATGTGGTACGTATGCTTATAGGATTTAAGTACCGTTTGCATGTTGATGGACTTAAAAATATACCTGCAGACAAAGGAGTACTTCTTTTAGGTAATCATGTTTCGTTCTTAGACTGGGCGATTTTACAAATGGCATACCCAAAACAGATACGTTTTGTCATGGAGCGTAGCTACTATGAAAAGTGGTATGTGAAACCCTTTTTAGACTTCTTTGGGGTGATACCTATTTCGAGTCGTGGAAGTAAAGGGGCATTGGCATTAGTGACTGAAGCACTTAACCGTGGTGAAACAGTAGCACTTTTCCCTGAGGGACATCTCTCTCGTAATGGCCACTTAGGGGTATTTCAAAGAGGTTTTGAAGTTGCAACAAAGGATGCTGAAGATGCGATCATCGTTCCTTTTTACTTAAGAGGTCTTTGGGAAGACAACTTCTCTTATGCATCCCAAAAGATGAAACGTAACAAGAGTAAAGATATCTCTGTTACCTTTGGTGAAGTCTTAGATGTGCATAGTGGGGCTATTGAAGTGAAAAAGTCTGTGTTTGATCTTTCTGTGCAGAGTTGGCAAACCTATGCAAATACACTCCCTACATTACAAAAAGCGTGGATAAGATCTGCCAAAGAACAAGGTAAAAAACTTTGTATGGCGGACTCTACAGGGTTAGAGGTAAGTGGAGATAGATTTATCACTGGTACGGTGATGATAGCTTCTGCCTTAAAACCAATGCTCAAAGAGAGTCAAAATATAGGTGTATTACTGCCTACTTCTGTGGGTGGTTCTATGGGGAATATGGCGTTACTTACCTTGGGAAAAACCATTGTCAATCTGAACTACTCTAGTGGAGAGGCATCATTGCTTCATGCACTTAAAATTGCCAATATCACAAAAGTAGTAGCCTCAAAACAGTTTGTTACCAAGCTTAAAGCAAAAGGGTTTGACTTGACTGATTTGCTTAGTGAGGTAGAGGTGATTTATTTAGAAGATATCAAAGAGAAGATGGGTAAAGCCAAAGGGCTCTTTATGCTTATGATGGTAAAAATGTTACCAGCATCAGTGTTGAGTTTACTCTATGTAAAAGATGTAAAGCTAGATGACACAGCTGCCATACTTTTTTCAAGTGGTAGTGAAGGTACACCAAAAGGTATAGAACTTAGTCATAAAAATATGATGGGTAATATCAAGCAAGCCATTACGCTTATTAACCCAAATGATAATGATGTGATGTTAGGTACTCTGCCTATCTTCCATTCCTTTGGACTGACGGTTACGACATTGCTTCCTCTTATAGAAGGCCTCCCGGTAGTCTGTCACCCTGATCCAACAGATGGATTTGGCATAGGTAAGATGGCAGCCAAATATGAAGCAAGCATGCTCTTTGCCACGGCAACATTCTTTAGACTCTACACGCGTAATAAAAAGCTACATCCTCTGATGTTCAAAAACTTACGTATGGTTATAGCAGGAGCAGAGAAACTTCCAAAAGAGATAAGAGATGACTTTAAAAAGAAGTTTGGGCATGATATTTACGAAGGGTATGGGGCCACTGAGACGACACCGGTAGCTTCCATAAACATACCAGATGTACTGTTACAAGACTCATGGAAGCCTCAGATAGGACATAAGGTAGGTACAGTAGGACTACCAGTTCCTGGGAGTAGCTTTAAGATAGTAGACCCAGAGAGTTTTGCAGAATTAAAAACAGGAGAAGAGGGGATGATACTTATCGGCGGTACGCAGATCATGAAAGGCTATATCGGTGATCCTAAGAAAACTGCTTCCGTCATCAAAGAGTTAGACGGCATACGCTGGTACATTACTGGAGATAAAGGACGTTTAGATGCAGATGGTTTCCTCACCATCGTAGACCGTTATAGTCGTTTTGCCAAAGTAGCAGGGGAGATGGTAAGTCTTGGGCTAGTAGAGCGTGAGATAGTTACTGTCTTAAGTGAAAATGACCAGATAGCAGTCGTTGCTTTAGCTGATGCAAAAAAAGGTGAGAAGTTGGTATTACTTTTAGAGGGAGAGATGGAAGTAGATAAGTTACAAAACAAAATAAAAGAGCTTGGGCTCAACCCATTGTTTGTACCTAGTGAATACTACAAGGTAGAGGAATTGCCTAAACTTGGTACCGGGAAGGCTGATTTTAAGGGGTCTAAAAAATTAGCTCATGAACTCAGTGATAGAAAATAGTGAATAATTAAGTAACAATATAAAGGATCAACCGATGAACACATCAGCATTTTGGATTATCGTATTAGGTATTTGGGTTTTTATTTTACAACGTAAAATAAAATATTTGGAAAATAGTGTTGCTGGACTATTGGATAAAGAGAAAAAATCTATATTGAAAGAAGTGTATCATGCACAACAAGAACCAATTTCTCAAACATTAGTCGATAATGTAGAAGATCAATGGGAAAAGGGGCAAAAGTATGTAAGTGCTGTCTCTCAGTTTAAAACATCGCATACTTCACCTAAAATAACAAGAAATATTACACAAGCTAAAAAAGTGCAAGAACCAACAGAACCGTCATGGCTTATGCAGATGCTTACGAACTACTTTACAGGGGGCAATCTTCTTGTGCGTATAGGTGGGGTGATACTTTTTTTTGGGCTAGCCTTTTTAGTGAAGTATGCAGCAGAACATAGCATTATTAGCATAGAGATGCGTTTGTGGGGTATTGGATTGGCTGCGGTTGCACTCATAGCTACAGGGTGGAAGCTTAGAGACAGAGAAGGAGCTTATGGGCAGATACTCCAAGGACTAGGTGTAGCGATGCTCTATCTCGTTATCTATGGGGCATCGAAGTTTTATGGACTACTCTCTTTAGAGATGGCATTTGGTTTGATGCTGGGTGTCGTGGTATTGGGTTCCGTGCTTGCAGTCATAGAAGACTCTTTACCTTTAGCACTTTTTGCTACAGCAGGTGGTTTTTTAGTCCCTATTTTAACTTCTAGTGGTGATGGCTCTCATGTGACACTGTTTAGCTACTATGCTTTTTTAAACCTTGGTCTGTTCATCGTGGCATGGTTTCGTTCTTGGCGTGTGCTGAATGTGGTAGGGTTTCTTTTTACTTTTGTTATCGCTACTGCATGGGGTGTATTACGTTACAAGTCAGAGATATTTACTACAACCGAACCGTTTTTAATACTTTATTTCTTTATGTACTTGAGTATCTCTATTCTCTTTACCGTCAAGCACCCTTACGAGCCTAAAAATCTTGTAGATGGTACTTTGGTATTTGGGCTTCCGGTGATAGCTTTTCCTTTACAAGTGAGTTTGGTCTCAGTATTTGAGTATGGAGAAGCTTACAGTGCCGTGGCGCTGGGTGTGCTGTATGCTGGGCTATGGTTCTGGCTCAAAAGTAAAGAACGTACCAATCTTTTAGCACAGTCATTTTTAGCACTGTCTGTGGTCTTTTTTACCATAGCAGTACCATACATTTTCGATGCAGATGTAAGTGCAGCACTATGGTCGTTGGAGAGTGCAGGTGTGATATGGATAGCGTTAAAACAAAATCGTATAGTAACACGATATTTTGGAGAGCTTTTACTGTTTGTTTCTCTTTTTGTCTACCCTGAGTCTGTGAGTGTCTATGGCTTAACGATGGCAGAATATTTTGGCTATATGATCATTACTGTAGCAACTCTTGTCTCTGCATATTTACTAGATACACATAGAGCAGTATTACCGGCTATAGATGAATATGTAGCTAAAGTTTTTTTAATACTTGGGCTTGTGTTATGGTTTGTTTCAACAGTAGATATTTTATCATTGGTACATCATTTTATTGCAGGACAAGATAGTCTACTTACGCTTATGTTAG
>JAMONL010000245.1 GCA_027065815.1 Sulfurovum sp. | reverse complement strand
GAGCCTGTACTGCAAAAATGGTTTGATGCCTGGCAGGAGAAAGCAAAAGCACGTGGAGCTGTAGTCAAAATGGCACACGCCATAGGAGATGTCCCTGTACATACTTCCTCTTATGTATCGGCAGTTTTCTCTCCTAAACGCAGAGTGGCTCTGGAGCTGATAGATGAGTTCGTAGAAGACTTCAAAGCCAATGCGCCTATTTGGAAATATGATGTTAAGAATGGTGAACGCATTTATGCAGAAGAGAGAAGCACCCCAATGGACGGGTCGGGATTACTGGCATAGTCCTTGAATGAATAAAGGAATTTTTTAACAATGTTGCATTTTGATGAATCTATCGAGAGATTGAAAAGTCTTGAGATAGAGAATTATAAAACGAAAAAACTGTATCTGGTAGAGACGTTGGGTTATGTCTTAGCTGAGGATATTGTGGCAGACCACAACTCTCCGGAATTCCCTACTTCTGCTATGGATGGGTATGCTTTAAACTATGATGATCTTGCAATGGGGAGACTGAAAATTGCAAGTATCAATCCTGCGGGATCAGCTCTGACAGATCAAGTCATAGGCGGTACTTGTATCAAGACCTTTACCGGTTCACTTATGCCTGAAGGTGCAGACACTTTGATCCCTATTGAAAACGTAGAAGTGGATGGTGATGAGATCATTATTAAAGAAGAGGTGCCTCAGGGATTTTCGGTAAGAGAGATCGGTGAGAATTATGCGAAAGGGCAGATGCTTATCAAAAAAGGTACCAAGATCAATTTTCCTGAGATCGGTGTGATGGCCGGACTGAATATTGTGGCACCGCTGGTCTATGAAAAACCGACTGTAGCGATTCTTTCAACCGGCTCTGAACTGCTGGAGTTGGGTCAGCTGCAAACTTCTGATGCACAAATACGCTCTTCCAACAATTACATTCTTGAAGCGATCGTTAAAAAGTATGACGGTATTCCTATGCAGCTTGGATGTATTAAAGATGACAAAGAGAATATCAAAAAAGAAGTTGCCAAAGCTTTTGAACAGAGTGACATTGTGGTGACTACAGGCGGTGTAAGTGTGGGAGACTTTGATTTTGTTAAAGATGTCATCACTGAACTTGGCTGTGAGATCGTCTTTAAGGGGGTACGCATAAAGCCGGGACAGCACATAGTCGTTGCGAGAAGGGGAGACAAATTTATTGTTGGACTTCCGGGCTTTGCCTACTCTTCTACGGTCACAGCACTTCTTTATGTAGTTCCTCTCATAGAAAAGCTGCAACAGGGTAAATGTTCTATGCGTAAAGTTAAAGCAAAACTAAAAGAACCTTTTATTAAACGTGCCAAAAAAGCAGAATTCACTGCCTGTAATGTAACTCTGATGCAGGGTGAATACTATGTAGATTTTAAAGGCAAGAAAGTCGGTACTTCGGCTATCTTGACCAATATGCTTGGTGATGTGGCACTGCTTGTGACATCGGAAGATGATACCTCCAAAGAGCTAGGTGATGAGGTCACGGTACTTTTAGTAGATTAAACCCAAACTATGCAATCCTATTGCATGATTTGGGTTAAAGTGAGAGGATCGAATCTCTTACTTTTAGAAACAGTGCAAATTCTGCTGCTGTGGTACATCCCATTTTGATCGCATAACTCAATAACTCTTTATCTTTTGTGTAAACCATTTTCTGTCCTTTTTTATCTTTTATATGTCAAATTGTATTAAAAATTATTAATTCTATTAAAAAATATGTCAAATTGTCATACTTTTAAGGAAAATACTTTATAATTGACATATAAATATTAAATAGGAGTGAAAAGTGATGAATTTAAATGAAATTATTGAAAAATTGAAAGATGTGATCTCTGAAACAAAGATCGGTGCCAAAGTTTTTGATAAAGATGTGGCAACGGCACTGAATATTCCCCAGGCGACATTTGCAACAATGAAGAAAAGAAACTCTATTCCTTATGAGGAAATATTGGAGTTCTGTGCCTTGAAAAAGATCTCTGTGAACTGGCTTTTTTTTGATCAGGCGGTTGACATGCTGAAAGCCGAAACAGAGAAGTTCTTTCAGGTACGTTACTTCTCTGATATTAGAGCATCTGCCGGTGGCGGTGCGGAGATCTTTGATGAAAATTTTGAAACGATCTCGATAGATGAGAAGATCATGCACAATATGGTAGGCATGGGAAATACTGAACTGGAAGCTATTCATGTGGATGGAGAGTCTATGGAACCTACCTTGCAAGACGGATCTATTGTCTTTGTGGACAGAACACAGACCAATATCAATAAAAATGGTATTTTTATCGCTTCTACCACAACAGGACTTTTTATTAAACGTATACAGCAACGTGCAGACGGGATGGTGGAATTGATCTCAGATAATTCTGTTTATCCGCCTCAAGCCATACACCCGGATGAGATCACTATTGTCGGGAAAGTGGTGGGGAATATAGAGAGCCTGTAGGGTGCGTTGAAAACGTACCTTGCAAATATTATTATACATTACCTGCACACTCTACACATCTCACACTTTCAGGACGTATAGACATACGTCCAAATCCTATCTCCTCTTCACACTCTATGCAAATGCCGAACATTGGTCTGTCAATACGCAGCAGGGCATTTTTGAGGCGGGTCAGTTTGACTCTGGATTCATCCAGGATTTTATTGTTGACATCCTGCTCTCCCATCGCTTCGAGCCGCGTCAGTCTCCCCAATGAACAATCCGGAGCAATAGGTTTTACTTTTTCTTTCAGATCGTTAATTTGTTCTTGCGTGAGAAGAATGTCCTCTTCTATTTTTATTTTCAGTATATCTTTCTCTTTTTGTATCATAGTGGCTCTCAAATATGGTATATTGCGTTTATTATAACAAATTTTGCAGGGTCGGCTTATGAAAATATTATTACTATTATCTATGTTCGCAGGATTATTGATCGCAGAACATAGCCACACCAATGCCCTTGTCAATGAAAACTCTCCCTACCTGCAGCAGCATGCACATAATCCTGTCAATTGGTACCCCTGGGGGAAAGAGGCGTTTGAGAAAGCCAAAAAAGAGAACAAACTGATTTT
This sequence comes from Sulfurovum sp., assembly GCA_027065815.1. Taxonomy (GTDB): domain Bacteria; phylum Campylobacterota; class Campylobacteria; order Campylobacterales; family Sulfurovaceae; genus Sulfurovum. The sequence continues at coordinate 1,788 of JAMONL010000245.1, read as the reverse complement.
TCTTTCCATAGGCTACAGTACTTGTCACTGGTGTCATGTGATGGAAGAAGAGAGCTTTGAGAATGAAGACGTTGCTAAACTCTTGAATGACAACTATATCGCGATCAAAGTGGACAGAGAGCAGTATCCTCAGTTAGATAAGAAGTACCAGAAATGGTATATGGCTGTACATGGAAAAAGAGGGGGCTGGCCGTTAACTGTATTTATGTCTCCCCAAGCAGAGGTTTTTCATCTGGCGACCTATATTCCGGCTGAAGAAGGATATGGTTCTAACGGAATGTTCAACATGTTACCGGCCTTTGTAGCATTGTCTAAGAAGAAGCCGCAAGAGTTTCAAACGTTAATACAAAAGCATAAAGCAGCAAGAAATAGTATGCATAGCCAAAAAGAGCTGCGACCAAAACTCACTGAAGAGCTTGTCCATACATTCATGAAGAACGTGAAATCCCAGTTTGATAGTACAAATGGAGGCTTTTATAAAAGACCTAAGTTTCCCGAAGCTTCCAAGTTAACACTGCTATTAGATCTCTATGCATTGTATGGTGATGAAGAAGCACTGCATATGGCTGAGTTTACTTTGAGAAAAATGGCGGAGGGAGGTATTTACGATCAGATAGGTGGGGGCTTTTTTCGCTATACGACCGATGAAGCCTGGCATATTCCGCATTTTGAAAAGATGCTTTACACCAATGCCGAGTTGATCCCTGTCTATGTCAAGCTTTATGAGATCACGAATGACCCTCTGTATAAGAAAGTTGTCGTTGAAACCATTGATCAAATGGAAAACAATTTCATGCAACATGGGCTCTACCTCTCTGCTTCTGATGCAGACTCTGCCGGAGAAGAGGGAGGTTACTTTATTTTTAACTATGAAGAGGTCAAAGAGGCACTTCTAAAAAAAGGGTTGAATCGTAAAGATGTTGAAGAAGCATTAGCCTATTTTGGCATCGAAGAGGATGGCAATATTGACGGAGAGTTGTCCCACCCACATATTACTAGCCAAACAGTCCCCAGGGAAACTGAAACAGTGAAAGCCTATTTAAAAGCACTGAGTTTAAATAGAGAATTCCCTTTTTTGGATACAAAGATCATCACTTCCTGGAATGCTATGATGATCAAAGCACTTTTCTCGGCTTCAAAAATAGATGAAAAATATGCACTACTTGCAGAAAAGCGGCTTAATGCGTTATTAACACTCATGCGAGAGAAAGATACTTTGTATCATCAAACCCTTCTCGGCAAAAAGCCTAAACAGAAAGCACTGCTGGAAGATTATGCGTTCTTAATGGATGCCCTGATTGAAGGATACGAAAAAACATACAATAAGAGATACTTGGATCTGTTAACGCAATTGGCAAAAGATACCAAAGAGAAGTTTTACAAAGAGAACCGCTGGTATCTGAGTGATGACGGTATTGATGCCTTGGCTGATTTCGATGATAAATATTATACGGCGGCACTCTCTTTGGTCTTAGAAGACTTTGTGCGGGTGGCTTCTCTGACTGAAGTGCTTGAATACAATGAGATCGTCAAAAAAACTTTGAAAGCAGAAGGTGCTGTTTTGGAAGAATCTCCTCAAGGTGCTGCCAAGTTACTGCATACTTTTTTACGTTTGAAAAAGGGAGATGTGATCATTAAGTCAAAGTTGGATAATTTATTGGCTTCTAAAGATGAGATCTCGAAAATAAAGTACCCTTTTCTGCTAACGAAAACAGAAGAGACAGACAAATATTTGGCATGCAGAGTGAACAGCTGTTTTGCCTATGATAAAAATATCACAACCTTGAT
>JAMONL010000244.1 GCA_027065815.1 Sulfurovum sp. | reverse complement strand
TCTGAAGCAATATTTGATGTCATAATGATGATCGTATTTTTAAAATCTACGGTCACACCTTTATTGTCTGTCAAACGTCCGTCATCAAGCACCTGAAGCAATGTATTGAACACATCCGGGTGCGCTTTTTCGATCTCATCGAAAAGGACGACTGAGTACGGTTTACGACGTACCGCTTCTGTTAGCTGTCCACCTTCATCATATCCAACATATCCTGGAGGCGCACCGACCAGTCTGCTGGCCGCATGTTTCTCCATATACTCAGACATATCGATACGGATAAGCGATTTTTCAGAATCGAACAGGAACTTCGCAAGAGTTTTCGCCACCTGTGTCTTACCAACCCCTGTCGGTCCAAGGAACATAAATGACCCGATAGGTCTGTTCACGTCAGAGAGTCCTGCTTTGTTACGTTTGATCGCTCTGGCAACAGCCTTAAGCGCTTCTTCCTGACCGACAACTTCTTCTTTCAGGATGCTTTCAATCGCAAGGATCTTCTCTTTCTCTCCCTGAAGCATTTTGTTCACAGAAATGCCGGTCCAGCGGCTGACGATACTGGCGATCATCTCTTCATCTACAGAGTTTTTAAGCAGTGTACCCTCCGACATCATCTGTGTCCACTTCTCTTCCAACGCTTTAAGTTTTTCCTGTTCTGCAGGAATCTGGCCATACTCGATCTCTGCGGCTTTGTTAAAGTCACCTTCACGCTTCACCTGCTCTGCTTTATTTTTGAGAGATTCTATCGTTGACTTGATCTCAGCGATCTGGTTAAAGACCTCTTTTTCATTGTCAAACTGATTTTGCAGTGACACTCTTTTTTCTTCAAGATCTGCCAACTCTTTTTCTATCTCTTCAAGACGGGCATCATTTTTTGTACCCTCTTCCATTTTCAAGGCTTCTTTTTCTACCTGAAGGGTAGAAATTTCACGTTTTGCTTTGGAAAGGTCAGTCGGTTCAGATTCGATCTGCATTTTCAACTCAGCCGCAGCTTCATCAATAAGATCGATCGCTTTGTCCGGCAAAAATCTGTCCGTAATGTAACGGTCAGAAAGTTTTGCTGCTGCCACCAGTGCTGCATCCGTAATGGTCACATTGTGGTGTGCTTCCAGTCTGTCTTTGATCCCTCTGAGTATCTGCAACGCTTCATTGATGCTTGGTTCATCTACTTTGACCGGCTGAAAACGTCTCTGCAATGCGGTATCTTTTTCAAAATACTTTCTATACTCTTTCAACGTTGTAGCACCGATGGTATGTAACTCACCTCGTGCCAATGCCGGCTTTAGGATGTTTGCAGCATCATTTCCGCCTTCTGAAGCTCCTGCACCTACAATGGTATGGATCTCATCAATAAACAAGATGATATTCGCTGATTCTTTTACTTCATCTATGACCGCTTTAAGACGCTCTTCGAATTCACCTCTGTACTTTGCACCGGCGATCAGCCTGTTCATATCTAGTGAGATCACTTTCATATTCTGAAGACTCAAAGGAACTTCTTTATTGACAATACGCTGTGCCAATCCTTCAACAATGGCTGTTTTACCGGTTCCGGGCTCGCCGATGAGAATCGGATTATTCTTGGTCTTACGGATCAGGATCTGCATCATTCTCTGCACTTCCTCATCTCTACCGATCACAGGATCCAGTTCACCATCCAACGCTTTCTGGTTCAGATCGATTCCATATTGAGACAATGCTTCAAGCGTTTCATCCCCTGACTGGGAATCTATCTGTTTACCGCCACGGATGGACTCCAGTGTTTTTTTGAACTCAGACAGATCCACATATTTGCCCAAAACATCTTTAATGAAACTCTCATTTGTGTTTGCCAGCAGCCAGCTATCCACAGCCAGATACTGATCTCCGTTCGCTGCCATCACACCCTCAGCATTTTGCAGAGAGCGTACCAACTCCTGTCCCAGTTTTATATTTTCTTTGGTTACGGTTGATACTGTAGGCAGTTTGTTCGCTAACGACTTTGCTTCCAGTTCAATAGCAGCTTTGTCTACATTCATTTTATTGAGTGCCTGATGCAGAATCGAATTGCTATTGGTAAGCAATGCCCAGACTAAATGAATGGGTGCTACTTCCTGATTTTTATTATGTAGTGCAAGCGATACTCCCGATTCAACAGTACCTTGCATTTGATTGGTCAATTTTTCTAATATGCTCATGAAAAACTCCTTGAATTATTTTAAATATGAGTTATTATACAACTTTAGTCACCTCTTGTCAAGTTTCCTTAGTAAAATTAATTATATTGACTCTTATATTGTTAATAATTGCAACCAGAGGCTTTAAAAGTATTATAATTTCTAATGTGTCCTATATTAAAATTAAAGTACAATTTTTTTCATCTAAAAAATATAAGATAATCTTTATTGTCATTATAAAATCAAACAAACAGGAAAGAAACATGAAACAGATATTATTTATAGCACTAGCTATGTTTGGATATTTTGAATTTGCAAATGCATATTCCATACAAGAAGATAAAAAAAATTGTGACAAAGGTATGATGCGTGGATGTTCTAATATAGGATATTTGTATCAAAAAGGTATAGGTGTCAAAAAAAACTATTCAAAAGCTATAAAATATTATACAAAAGCATGTAGTGGTGGCTATGCCATAGGTTGTTCTAATCTTGGCTTAGTTTATAGAGATGGTTTAGGCGTCAGAATTGACTATAAGAAAGCAAAAAAGCTCTTTGACAAAGGATGTAAAGGTAAAGATGGTTTTGGGTGCAATAATGTAGGCTCTGCATACTATAAAGGCAGTGGTGTCCAGAAGAACTACAGGAAAGCAGTTTCTTATTATGAAAAAGCATGTGATCTGGGTTATGCTATGGGATGTAGGAATGCCGGTCTTCTGTATCTAAAAGGAAGCCGTATCAAAAAAGATTATAAAAAAGCAAAAAAAACACTTCTAAAAGCTTGTGACAAAAAAGATGGAAGAGGATGTTTTTATTTGGGAGCGATGTATTTAGAGGGACAGGGAGGTGTACATGCAGATAGTAAAAAGGCAAAAAAATATTTTAAAAAATCTTGTAAATACGGTGAGAAACGTGCCTGTGATTATCTACGAAGTAATTAATTATCCAAGGTAATAAGTGAAGTTCTAAGTTATCTCTTAGGCTTTAGTATTTTAGTCTATATGGGTCTATCCTTGGTCATTTATGCAAGGCGGTATGGTATCGATTCGGGGATGGTACCTTGGATTATGGGTAACCCCGCAAATGAGTACGGGTCATCTTCTTTTTGCTATGACATTCAGTATCTATATTTTCATAGGCTTACATTATGAAGAGAAAGACTTGGCCAAAACACTGGGTAAAGCCTATGTGGACTACAAGAAACATGTACCTATGCTTTTTCCAAAAGTTTGATATAATGCAAAAAAAATTTAGGACCATCGTATGAAAAAAAGTCTTATTACTCTCTCACTACTTACATTCTTCTCACACCCACTAACAGCGGACGAAGCAGACCCCTCTGAAATGTTTGAATATATGAAAACAGCACTAAAAGGAGAGTGGAAACTCTCTCCTGAATATAAACAGATAGACACTACCGGTGCCTATAAAAACCCTCTGGTCTATCCTCTTGTAGGCACTGACAAAACTGCTGTTGCCTACAAGTTCATAGGTTTTGGTAGCACACTGCAAGAAGACCTTTTACCTGATACTAAAAAACAGATGGTTACGATGTATCATTGTAATGATGTAGTAGACTGTACAGAAGTGATAGCAACACACTACTGTACAAAGATGAACCAACCACAATTTAAAATGGATCTGAACAATACAACAAAAGATAAAATTATCTTTAACTGCAACATGGAAACCACACTCTGTAAATCCAATGATGATCATATTCATAAGATCATTATGGAGTTTTCCGATAATGGCAAACATTTAAAAACATCTTATTTAGGCTGGACAGACCAGAAACCAAACAAGAAAAATTCTATCTATCATTTTGATAAAAAATAGCCTTTTAGAGCATTGTCTCTCTAAGGTAAAATGTCTTTAGACCCTCAAGACATATTTAACTTACATTTACCCTACCCGACTATACTCCTAAAAAAGCAACCTCTTATTGATATTTCAATAAAATTATAAACTAATTCTCAGGAGTACTACCATCCATGATCAAAAAAAGTAAAAAAGTTATTATTACGGGCTTGATTTCCACTATCACTGCCGCCTATCTGTTCGGCTCTTTCGCACAGGCTAAAGACAGCAACAAAACTTCAGTATCCTCACCAAAAGAGAAACTGGAAGCATATATTAAATTCACACAAATACTTAATGTCATAGAAAAAGAGTATGTGGATGATGTGAATACGACAGATCTGGTGGACAAAGCACTGAAAGGTTTGATGACCAACTTGGATGCCCACTCTACTTTTATGGATAAAAAATCATATAAAGAACTTTCCGTTCAGACCAAAGGTGAATTTGGCGGGCTGGGAATCTCTGTCGGTATGAAAGACGGAGTGCTTACCGTAATCGCACCACTTGACGGTACACCTGCGTTTAAAGCAGGGATCAAAGCCGGAGATATCATTTTAAAAATAGATGATAAAGCCACACTGGGTATGACCATCGATGAATCTGTGAAGATCATGAGAGGAAAGCCTAAAACAGACATTCTTCTTACTATCATCAGAAAAAATGAGCCAAAACCTCTTGAAATAAAAATCACCAGAGACATTATTAAGATTCAATCTGTCTATGGTAAAAATATTGAAAATTATGACGATTCTCTCTATATTCACATAACCTCTTTTGATCAAAAAGTAGTAGAAGGTGTTAAAAAAGCCATCAAAGACCACAACAACACCAAAGGGATCGTTCTTGACCTTCGTAACGACCCAGGAGGACTTTTAGATCAAGCCATCGGTCTGGTAGATCTTTTCGTGGACAAAGGTGTGATCGTCAGTCAAAAAGGGAAAAGCAAATTTGAAAATGTCGAATATAAAGCAACAAAAGAAAACACTGACCTTAAAACACCTATAGTAGTGCTTGTCAATGGAGGATCTGCTTCCGCATCTGAGATCGTTGCAGGTGCACTTCAGGATTTCAACCGTTCTATTATTGTAGGTGAAAAAACTTTCGGAAAAGGATCGGTACAGATCGTAATGCCTATAGGGAAAGATGAAGCCCTTAAACTGACGGTCGCACGCTATTATCTACCAAGTGGAAGAACTATTCAGGCAGAAGGTGTCACACCGGATATCCCGGTACATTTTGCAAAAGTGGAATATTTGGATAACACTATCTCACTTAAAGAGAGAGACCTGAAGAAACACTTGCAGAGTGAGCTTGACAAGATCGACAGTAACAAAACAAAACCTAAAAAGATCGAGGTTAAAGACCTTAACAGTTCTGAAGAGGATAATGCCACGATCAACAAGACATTGATCACAGAAGATCAGCTTGAAAAAGACAACCAGCTTAAAAGTGCCGTAGACATTCTCAAAGCACTCATCATTACGAATAAAGGAAAAAAATAATGGCAACAGACACGCTTGTAAAACAGGAACTGGTTTATGAAGGGAAAGCAAAGAAGATCTGGACAACTGAATATCCTGAACTTTACATCTCTGAATTCAAAGATGACCTGACAGCATTCAATGGTGAAAAAAAGTCCAGTGAAGAGGGAAAAGGTGCGCTTAACAATGAGATCTCTACCGAACTGTTCAAATACCTCAATGAAAAAGGTATCCCTACGCACTTTGTGGAAATGCTGGATGCAAACCACATGCTTCACAAAAAAGCAGAGGTGATCTACATAGAGGTGATCGTGAGAAACATCGCAACCGGGTCTTTGAGTAAAAACCTCGGTATTCCGGATAAAACGGTCTTACCGTTCACCCTTGTGGAATTCGATTATAAAAATGATGAACTTGGTGATCCAAAACTCAACGATCAGCACTGTCTGATACTGAATTTGATCAATGACACATCTGAACTTGACTATATTAGGTATATGGCACGGCGTATCAACACCATACTTTCAGACTTTTATGCAAAACTTGACATTAAAGTCGTAGACTTCAAACTTGAATTTGGTAGAGATGTTAACGGAAATATCATCCTTATTGATGAACTTTCTCCTGACAACTTCAGACTTTGGGATGCAAAAACCGATGAGAAACTGGATAAAGACAGATTTAGACAGGGTCTTGGTGGTCTCACAGAAGCGTACAAAATGGTACTTGATAGAATAAAAAACAGATAAAAGGAAGAACATGCAAGCAGTAGTAAACGTATTTTTAAAAGAAGGTGTACTTGATCCACAGGGGAAAGCGGCTCACCATGCACTTGATTCACTCGGATTTGCAGGTGTATCTGATGTCCGTATTGGTAAACAGATCATCATAAAACTGGACACTGACGACAGAGCAACAGCAGAGGCAGAAGTCAAAGAGATGTGTGAAACACTACTTGCGAACACCGTTATTGAAGATTATACTATAGAGATCAGCTAAGATGAAAGTAGCAGTATTAAGATTTCCCGGTACAAACTGCGAGTTTGATACCCAGTATGCATTTGAAAAGCTGGGTCATACAACAGCACTTGTATGGCATGAAAATGAAACACTTCCAACTGACATTGATCTTGTCGTTGTGCCTGGCGGTTTCTCTTACGGTGACTACCTGCGTTCAGGATCCATCGCAAGATTCTCCCCCGTAATGAAAGCCGTATCGGCCTATGCAAATGATGGAGGCAAGGTACTTGGTATTTGTAACGGTTTCCAGATCCTTACAGAAGCAGGTTTGCTTCCAGGTGCATTGAAGCGTAACAACAACCTGCATTTCATCTCTAAACAGCAGAACCTTTGTGTCATCAACAATGACAATGCATTTTTGAATCGATGTAAAAAAGGTGAAGTACTGAATATTCCTATTGCCCATGCAGACGGCAACTATTATATTGATGAAGAGGGTTTCAAAGAACTCGAAAAGAATGGACAGATACTTCTTCGTTACTCCGATGAAAAAGGAGAGCCTGTGGTCGTGAACGGTTCAGTCACTTCTATTGCCGGTGTATGTAACATAGCTAAGAATGTTTTTGGTCTTATGCCACACCCTGAACGTGCATTGGAAGCGATCTTGGGATCTGAAGACGGACTGCGTATGCTCAAAGGCTTTGAATCCTAATGCCGTCTTTTCGCTTTTTATGGCTTTTTTTAGGACTTTTTGTAAGCTTTACAACCCTACTTTCTGCCAAAAGCGAATATAAATACAGCTATATCCCAAAAAATGTCTATGAAAATCAGGTTTTCCCCGTTACGGTGATCTGTGTTTCAGAATGCAGTGAAACCGTACCGAAATTTACATTTGACATTGTAAGTGAAACACAACCTATTTCAGACAAACCTTTATCTATACACAATGGAGATGACAGTTTTTATACCTTTTATTTTAAAGCTGGAAAGGTTGATGTACAGATCCCGAGACTTTATATTCAAAGTGATAATGAGGAATTCACACTTGAACACCATACAGTTTTTTTAGGCTCCCTGAAAATACGTGAAGACTTTTGCGGCGTACTTGCTGCCGATATGAAAATAGAGAATTCCCAGATTTCCAATTATGATGAGGAAAATCACCTGGTCACACTTTCTATAGAAGCATTTGAAGCCAATCTTGAAGACATGTATCTGAATAATGTATTGGAATCAGGGATCGAACATTTAAAAAGAGAAGATGCCAAAGTGGTCGCTGAGTTCTATTTTGTACTTCCTGACTCACAAAAGCATATCAAGTTCACCTACTTCAATACGATCAAAAAACAGTATGTATATCTTCAAACCCCCATTGAACTGAAAGACACGACTGTGACAACACAGACAGATCTGAACCCGAAGGAAGACAGTTTTGATCTTCTGAAAAAGTATACTTTCATGTTTCTGGTAGGTTTTTTCTTTTTAATGTTCCTCTTTAAAAGAGATTTCTTCTATCTTGTACTGGGTGTTATTGCCCTTATCACACTCTTGACTTTTTATATCCCGCATAAAAAGATCTGTATAAAACAGGGAGCGCCACTATTTATCTTACCTACTGAAACAAGTACGATGAGTACAAAAATAGATGAAAAGCTTCATACCATGTTGCTGGGTGAACGTGGTGACTATAAGAAAATAGAGTATAAAAAAGGAGTTGTCGGATGGATAAAAAATGAAGATATTTGCGAAAATTAGGTTTTACTGGGGTGCATTTTCCATCTCCTTCATCACTGCTGTTTTTATGATCCCTGCTATTATGATCTTCCCTAAGCATAAAGGTATGATCATGCATAAGCTCAATAAGGTCACGATATTCCTCATGGGCGCAAAACTTGCACAAGAGGGAGAAATGGATCCGGAAGCAGATATGATCGTGATGAATCATCAGGGTATTATTGATATTGTAGGGATGGAAGCCTTGCAGAACAATCATCTCAGATGGGTGGCAAAAAAAGAACTTTTTGAAACACCCTGGTTTGGGTATCTACTACGTTTTGGAGATATGATCTCACTTGACAGAGGAAACAAGGTCGGATTGATCAAACTAATGAAAGATGTTAAAAAAACGGTGAATGAAACAGACAGAGCGGTTGCCATTTTCCCTGAAGGAACCAGAGCAAAAGAACAGAAACTGCTTCCCTTCAAACAGGGGACAAACATGATAGCAAAAAAGCTCAAATTAAAAGTACAGCCGGTGATCATTACCGGAAGTAAATGGGTCTTGAATGAACATGACAGAACGGGGCACAGCGGTACAGTACACTATAAGTTCCTTCCGACAATAGATGTTTCATCCGCAGATGAAGACTGGTTTGATACACTTTATGAAACGATGCAGAAAGGGATTGATGATGAATATGCTAACGCTCATCGCAGTCGCTAGCGGCGGTGCCATTGGCGCCACACTGAGACTGCTTATCAATGGTGCAGTGAATAGAAGTTTCATCCATCCGCTGCCTTTGGGTACTTTGGCCGTCAACTTTTTGGGTTCATTCATCATTGGTATGCTTTTTGCCTATTTTCATTTGAATACATCACTTTCACCCCATCTTAAAACCTTTATGATCACGGGTATTTTAGGTGCGTTAACCACCTATTCTACTTTTGCCATAGAGAGTTTTTTCCTGCTTGAGTCAGGAGACTATGCGCATGCATTCATCAATATGGCACTGAACCTTTTTGGTACCATTCTTTTAGCAGGTATCGGATACGTGCTCATTTTAAATTTAACAAAATAAATACATAGGAATAAAATTGTCAACATTAAATCAAGAGATAGAAAAACACATTAAAAAGCTGGTAAATCCTTTAAAAGACGAAGAAACACTTTTAGCTGTTTTAAAAGTAAAACTTACAAAAAAAGAATTGAAGCTCCTTAAAGCATGGGCAGATGATACCCCGGTAAAAGAAGTCCAGACAAAATTGAATCTGGATGAAGAACACTATGGAGAACTCTCCACAAAACTTATAAAAAAGCTTAACCAGGAGAAGATCAAACAGGCTATGTGTGTTTAAAACGGTACGTTAATTCACGTACAGACATAGAAAACTATTTGAAGGTCATCAGTGCATAACCCTGATTTTGATAATGTATCGTATCGATAAAACTATTATCAGATATTTTGACAAACGGAAGGACTTCCTTTTGTTCGATCGCATTGGCAGAAAGTGACATGGCACAGACGATGACTTTCACATTTTTCTTTTTGGCAAGACCTATCAAGAGTTTCTGGGCGGCTTTAATGTCATCTACCTCTTCATCATCAACGATCTCATCATAAAGTGACGATACCATAGGGACACATCCTCCGTGAAGCGTCAGTACAAAGTTCGCCTTGTCTCCTTTTTTTTCGATCATGTCCAAAGTTTTCCCTACCAGCCACATACGGCTTTTAATATAAGAAGCCTTGTTTGAACTACAATCAAATACCGCTTTATACTCTTCTGCCTGTAATGCAGAAAATATGATACTAATAACAATCAATGCTTTGATCACAACTATTGCCCCAATCCAAAGACATTAGACAAGGTATTGATATAGTTGAAGTACCCTGTGATCGCTACAGCCTCTATGATCTGTACATCACTCCAACCCATCTCCTTAAGTGCATCGATCTCCTCTTTTTGGATCTTGTAATTCTCTTTTTTTGATGCTTTGATACAAAAGTTCAAAAGTGCTTTGTCTTTACTGTCCGTATCTATGGCATCCACACCCTGTAGTATCTCTTCGATCCGTGTATCACTGAGCCCAAGCATTTTTGCAATGCTTTTATGCACATCAACACACATCTTGCATCCGTTCTCTTTGGAAATAAGAAGTGCGATGGCTTCTTTAATATCATACGAAAGCGTTGTTTCATCAAGCAGATATTTCTGTATCATTCCATCTGTTGCAAAATAAACCTTTTCATCGATCGCAAGCAGTTTGAATATCTCTCCCAATTGTCCTGTTTTCTCCAAGATCGGTCTTGCCTTATCCTGTATCGCAGGTGTCATATCTTCAAATTCCGATAAATCTATATATGCCATTTATTTTTCCTTTTTATTCTATTTTGCTTCATAAAAAACATGAAGCCATACTTAACGTTTTAAATTATATGATATAATTCTTAGACCGACATTAACAGGATCATCTATGGAATATAAAATATCTGAATTGGTATCAAGAACCAATGTACCAAAGTCAACTATTCTTTACTATATAAAAGAGGGTTTACTCCCGGAAGCTCACAAGATAAAAGCAAATGTACACCGCTACAGTGATGAACATATAGAACGCATCAAATATATCGTCTATATGAAAGAACACTTTGGCAGCAGCAATGAACAACTCAAAGATATCCTGCAGAACAAGAACCAGTCATTCTCCACATCATCAAGCATGATAAGCCCTCTGATGAATACATTATCTGCCATACCTTCAGATGCGAAACACTATACAAAAAAAGAGTTTGTAGAAGTTTTTTCTGTCGATGAGGCCTTACTTGACAGACTACTGGAGGATGAGATACTCATACCGATCCATACTGATGATTTTACGGAGAAAGAAGCTTCTATCATTCAACTTGTGGAATACTACAAACAAGTAGGCATTGAATATGACATACTTAAACTGTATGTATTTCATGCCAAAGCGCTTAGTTTACTTGAACATCGTATACAGGAGCAGCTTTGTGATGTACGTAATGATGAGAACTTCTCTACCTTGTGGAAGATCGTCTTTGAAACCCTTTTCAATGCCAAAGCATACATCTTCAACAGACAAACTTACAAAGCATATTTTTCCACACTCAAAAGTGAACTCTTAAATTAACTCTAAGAGAGTATAGATACAATAACGTAAAGTTTAACTTTACATTTATACATAAGGATTTTTAATGAAAAAATACCGTGCTGCACTTACCTGTTTACTCGCTATGACAATACTTGTGCCTACTCTGTCCATGGCAGATGCAAAAAAAGGCCACAGGATATACAAGAAAAAATTGCAAAGAAGTTGTAAATTTGCAGGTTCGATCTTTGCAAGAAAACATACACAGGAAGAATGGGAACAGATCCATAAACAAAATCTGTTTAAAGAAGAAACCAAAAAAATATGTCCTCAATTTGATATGGGTAAACTTAATGACAAACAATGGAAAGACCTCTATGACTTCAGCCATAAATTTGGGATAGGAGGAGAGATCCCCAATGGATGTGACCCAAAATAAAATTTAAAGAAGAATTATTTTTCTTCTTTAAAGTCACATGCCCCACTATACTCATCACAGGGGAATTCAATGTACTGACAATTCGCAAGATTCGTTGAAACAAAATCCCAATTGATCAGCTCCCACCACTTTTCCAGATACCCTGCTCTTGCATTTCTATAATCTATATAATAGGCATGTTCCCAGACATCACAGGTCAGTAGAGGTGTGTATCCATGAACCATAGGATTGTCTGCATTGGAATATGCGTGAATACCTACACTACCCTCCTTGTCAATGCAAAGCCATACCCATCCCGAACCGAAAAGATTTGCGGCGGTATCGAGAAAAAGTGTTTTAAACTTCTCCATTGAACCAAAATCACGATCTATCCGTTCTGACAGGATTTTTGAAGGCTCACTCTTGTCTTTATTCATCCCCTGAAAATAAAAATCATGATTATAAACCTGGGAAGCATTATTGAAGATGCTGCCATCAGATTGTATAATGATCTCTTCAAGTGTCAGCGCTTCATAGGGTGTATCTTTGATCAGGATATTCAACTTGTTCACATAGCCCGCATGGTGCTTACCGTGATGATACTGCATGGTTTCCTGTGAGATATACGGTTCCAAAGCATTTTGATCAAAGGGTAGTTTCATTAATGTATGTGTCATAACATCTCCTTAAAAGAAGTTTTGTATTACATACTACAGAGAAAGTATGTAATAACTGTGCAATGCTCTCTCTATATCAGACGATTAATAAAACTGTAAAATGAAAGAATGTACACTTAAAATGAGTTCCTGTCATCTGCTTCAGCTACAGAATGGTATCAATATTCTTATAGATTAAAGATCGGTATCTGACAACACCTGTTCAGCTTGATCACCGCCAAGCATTGCTGCGCTATTTATTTCTCTTCCTGTACCGGATAACATACTTCTCCAGTTCCACAAGAAAGAGTACAGAAGAGGCAACCAGGACAATACGCAGCCATATTATAAAGTCAATCGCAGTAGTACCAAAAAGGGTTTGCATAGGAGAAAGGTAAGTAAAACCGAGCTGAAGTATGATGAGTATGGCAATGGAAATAAGTACATAGCGATTGCCGGTGAAACCTTCCCAATTTAACACTGAATCAGCAATATAACGGGAATTAAACAGATAAAAGATCTCAAACATAACCAGAGTATTGACTGCTACTGTTCGTGCATGCTCGATACTGGCGCCTTGTGCCGTCTCCCAAAGAAAAAGTCCGAAAGTTCCAGCCATCAGAATAATGGAAACATAACTCACGCGCCAAATAAGATAAGGCGTCAGTATAGGTTCATTTTCATCACGTGGCGGACGCTGCATTACATCTTTTTCAGGTGCTTCAAATGCCAAAGTGAGGGCTAAAGTAACAGCAGTCACCATATTGACCCAAAGTATCTGTACCGGTGTCAACGGCATCAGAGGAAATCCGAATAAAATAGTAGCAATAATGATCAAGGCTTCACCACCATTGGTCGGGAGAATAAAGAGAATGGCTTTCTTAAGGTTGTCATAAACAGTACGTCCCTCTTCCACTGCATGAGCGATTGAAGCAAAATTATCGTCAGCCAGTACCATCTCGGAAGCTTCTTTTGCAGCTTCTGTCCCATTATATCCCATGGCAATACCTACATCAGCACGCTTCAGGGCAGGAGCATCATTGACTCCGTCACCTGTCATTGCTACGATCAAATGATGCTCCTGTAAGAGTCTTACCAAACGAAGTTTATGTTCCGGATTGACACGGGCATAGATATCAACATCTTGTACAAGTTTGCGCAATGCATCTTCACTCATCTCTTCGAGTTCTGTGCCGGTAAGTACATCGTCAGTATTATTAAGATTTAATTTTTTTGCAATAGCACATGCGGTAGCACCATGATCACCGGTGATCATCTTTACACTAATTCCCGCTTTATGGCAAACTTGTACTGATTCAACAGCCTCTTCTCTAGGTGGGTCGATCAAGCCAAACATACCCAAAAAAATCAGACCATTTTCTACATCACGGAATTTAAGTTCCATCTGTTGCATATCTTCCGGCTTGAATGCAATTGCCAATACACGCTGTCCTTGCTGCGCCAACTCCTCAATACGATCCAGCCAATACTGTTTATTTAAAAACTGCTCACCCTTAGAGATCCTTTGCTTAGTACACATATCTAAGATCTGCTCTGGTGCTCCTTTAATAAAAATAAAAGCTTCGTCACTATGATCATGATGAAGCGTTGCCATAAAACGGTGTTCTGATTCAAAAGGAATGAGATCAGTACGAGGATACTGTTTAGTTTCCATTCCAATATCTAATCCGGCCTTTAACCCCGCCACTAACAATGCTCCTTCCATAGGGTCACCATGAACGATCCATTCACTGTTTTTTTGTTCCAATGATGCATCATTACAAAGTATAGCAGCCCGAGCCATCTCTTGTAAAAGAGTCTGTTCTTCCATCAGGATATCACTGTTTTCCAATACTATTGAACCATGAGGATCATATCCTGTTCCACTTAGTTCAAATAGATCAGTAGCAGTAACCATTGTACGCACAGTCATTTCATTTCGGGTCAAGGTGCCTGTTTTATCAGAACAAATCACTGATACAGCACCCAGTGTCTCAACTGCAGGTAATTTACGTATAATCGCATTACGTTTTGCCATGCGTTGTACACCGATCGCAAGTGTGATAGTCATGATCGCAGGTAATCCTTCAGGAATAGCGGCCACGGCCAGACTTACAGAAGCAAGGAACATTTCGGTGGCAGCATAATCTCTGACAAATAAGCCAAACACAAAAGTAATCAGGGCAATTCCCAAAATAGCCACCGTAAGCCAACGTCCAAACTGATCCATCTGACGAAGCAGCGGTGTTGTTAAGGATTCCACTCCTGATACCAGTGCACTGATATGACCAATTTCAGTCTGCATCCCAGTTTCAACAACAATACCTCTGCCTTGTCCATGAGTTACAATTGTTCCTGAATATGCCATGCAAAGACGATCACCGATGACACTATTTTTTCCAACTTCATCTGTAGTCTTTTCTACTGCTAAGGACTCGCCTGTCAGTACAGACTCCTGAATTTGCAGTCCTTTGAGCTGGAATAGCCGCAAATCTGCAGGTACCTTATCTCCTGACTGAAGGATGACGATATCTCCGGGGACCAACTCTTCTGCCGGAATGCTCATCTGTCTGCCGTCCCGAATGACACTTGCATGGGGTGAGAGCATCTGGCGTATGGCTCTTAAAGCATTTTCTGCCTTGCCTTCCTGGATAAATCCGATCAGTGCATTGAGAATAACCACAGCAAGGATCACACCGGTATCTACCCAATGCTCCAATATGGCCGTTACAATACTCACTGCGATCAAGACATAGATCAGTATATTATGGAATTGATACATAAAGCGTATAAAAGGTCCACGTGTTTTTGACTCAGGAAGCTGGTTGAGCCCATATTGGTTCTGTCTCTTCTCTATCTCTTCTGGAGAAAGGCCATCAGCCGATGTTTCGAGTAAGGTAAAAATCGATACTGTACTTTCTGCATACCAGTTTTTTGATTGTCTTTCCAATGTATCTGATGGAATATGCATCCTCATTCCTTTTTGGATCATGTTCTAAAAGATTATAGCACGATGTTAATGCTTCCAACAGCTTATGAATGAAGTAGAATAGCAGGTAGATGAAGAGACGATCGGGATATAACTATATATCCCGCCCATACTCTGCACCCAGTTTCAAAAGATCCGGACATATTCTTGAAGTTTTAAATGCAACATCTTCAATGTTCTTATATCCGAACCCACCAAAGTTATAACAGACCACTGAACTTTTTCTGCCTTCAAAAAAACCGTCTATGGCATGTGTTACAAAGTGAAATGCCATCAGTCTGTCATATACGGTAGGATTTCCTCCACGCTGCATATGACCTAAGACCATATACCTCGATTCAATGCCCACTTCTTCTTCAAACCACTTTTGGATCTCTTGTGTGTTATGTAGTGCTTCCGCTGTAAATGCGATGAAATATCCTCTTCCCTCCTGCATCTGTTTTTGGAAGATCTTTTTGTAACTCTCAAGATCATAGGAGACCTCAGGGATCAGACACATCTCTGCCCCTGATGTCAATGCCGAAACCAGTGCAAGATAACCGCAGTTTCTTCCCATAGTTTCTATCACAAATGCTCTCCTGAAGGAAGAGGCGGTATCTCTTATGGAATCAACCGCTGATTTAATAATATTGAGTGCGGTATCAACACCCAGACAATACTCTGTTCCGGCAATATCATTATCAATGGTGGAAGGAATTCCGGCAACAGCTATCCCCTCACTCTCATCACAGAGTTTTTGCATCCCCTTGAATGATCCGTCACCTCCCAATACCAGCAGGTAAGAAATATTCAGTGCTTTCATATTTGCTATGGCCTGTTTACGGTAGGAGGCTTCTTTAAAACGCATAGAACGTGAAGTATGGATCTTGGTACCACCACGCAAAATGATCCCGGCTACATCATTGTAATCTGCCTTATATATCTGGTTGTCTATGAGACCTTCATAACCATTTTCAACAAAATATGGGGTCATTCCCTTTGCAATACTGTATTCAACAAAACGTTTCAACGCTGCGTTCATTCCTGAAACATCCCCACCGGAACATAAGATAGCAATATTTTTTAACTCTGACATCAACAAGACCTCTTTTCTTTAAAGTTATAAATTCAATTATAGCATTATTACGTTAGCATATGCCACACTATCGACAAGGATCTTACGTGACCATTGAAGAAAAAAAAGCACAAAAACGCAAACGTGAAAAATATACTATTTCAGAAGAAGACCTTGATTTTTACTATACAGATGAAGCCAGAGGTTTACGTCTTCAAGTGGACTATCTCAAAGCAGAAGAGAAGATGAAACAGGAAGGGGTGGAATATACCATTGTTGTTTTTGGCTCGGCACGAACACCAGAAGACAACATCAATTATCAAGAAGCAAGAAAATTCGGCGCAATGGTAGGCAAAAGTGGTAAAAGTCCGCAAGACTGTCACCTCACCCTCATGACAGGTGGAGGTCCGGGCATCATGGAAGCAGCAAATCGAGGCGCACATGATGTAGGTGCAAAATCTATAGGACTAAATATTAAACTGCCGAGAGAACAGTCTCCAAACCCTTATATTACGCCAGGGCTCTCTTTTAAGTTCTACTATTTTGGTATACGTAAACTACACTTTATGCAAAGAGCAAAAGCACTGGTTATATTTCCTGGAGGGTTTGGTACATTGGATGAGCTTTTTGATATACTCACACTTATTCAGACCAAAAAAAGTCCTCTTATCCCTATTGTTCTTATTGACCAAGACTACTGGAGAAAAGTCATAAACTTTAAATATCTTGCCAAAGAACATGTCATAAATGAGGAAGATCTGCAACTCTTCAGCTATGCTAAAAATGCTCAAGAGGCCTGGGAATACATACTTTTATGGAATAAAGAGAGAAAGACAGATCTTTTTAGATAATAATTATCAAAATAATGGTATACATGAACTAAATTATTCATAAAGGTTCTATTTTGGAAGTAACCCATTTCTTTGAAGCACTTTGGCAACTCAGTGTTGCTATGGCACCCTACATCATCTTCGGACTTGCATTTGCAGGGGTATTGCATGAGATCGTACCTGACAGTATTGTCACCAAACATTTAGGAAAAGACAATATTTCCTCAGTAGTTAAATCTACCATCTTCGGTATTCCTCTTCCTGTCTGTTCCTGTGGTGTCATTCCTTTGGCGACTTCCATCAAAAAATCAGGAGCAAGTAAAGGTGCTACGCTCTCTTTTCTTATCTCTACCCCCATTACCGGTGTCGATTCCATCTTGGCAACTTACGGAATATTTGGATGGATCTTTACCCTGTACAGAGTTCTGACCTCTATGATCATTGCCATGGTTGCAGGTATTTTGACCAATATCTTTGACAAAGAACCCGAAATCCAAAATGATACGGTTAAAAAAGAATCTGTTAAAAAACCTGCATTTTCAGTCATGGCTCCGCAAGCAGCCACCTCTTTCTCGATGAATGCACCCAGAAAAGAGGAATCGAAGGAAGCATCAAAAGAGGAATCATGCGGTACAGGTACCGGTTCGTGCTGTAGTGAAAGCAGTGAAGAAAAAAAAGGTTTTTCGTTTATTGCAGCGATGAAGTATGCCTTTGTCACCCTACTCGGCGACATCGCCAAACCTCTATTCTGGGGACTTCTTCTTGGTGCCTTGATCACCGTTGCCATACCGGAAAACCTCTCAGATATTCTTAAAGAATACAGCTGGCTTTCTTATCTGATCGTTATTATTATTGCTGTTCCTATGTATGTCTGTGCAACCGCTTCTCTACCTATTGCTGCGGGGCTCATGCTCTCAGGTGTTTCAGCGGGTGCTGCTTTTGTATTTTTGTCTGCCGGACCGGCGACCAACACTGTGACCATTGGTGTCGTCAAAAAAATGTTGGGAACAAAATCACTGTTCATTTATCTGGGAAGTATCATTGTGGGGAGTCTACTTTTTGGTTTGGGGCTGGACTATATATTTGATATATCTGCTATAGATCCAGCTTCACTCATTCATATGCATGAAGAAGGCGGGATCATCGCCACCGTAAGTGCCCTCATTTTGTGGGCTATGATCTTATGGTTCATTGCCAAGCCCTACTTTACAAAGAAAGATGACTGTGAAGGAGGAAGCTGCTGTTCATAAACACAGGTCAACTTCCTGAATGTTTTTATGAGAATTTCTTTTTCCAGTAAGTCATCCATGTCTTTTTAAGCTTTGATTTACTGGTACGGCTTAATTTTTTAGGAAGATTATGTCTGAGGTTTCTTTCCAGCTGTTTGCTGAGCTTTTTATTTTTCATAATCGCGTTAAAACCGCCGGCACCCTGTTGATGTGTACCATAAATGGAAAATGCGCTGATCTTGATACCGTTTCTTTTTAAACTTTGTATATTGTCACTTAAAATGGCTTTAAAGATCCTATCCTGGTTTTTCGGTGTCTTCCATTGACTCTTGGGTATATGAAGTTTGTCGGCATATGCACTGGCTGTTCTGGGCATGATCTGATAACGTCCATACGCACCGCTTTTATGATTTTTCGTCTGATAACTTCCTGTAGTCGATTCATATTTTACTACTTTTTTAATGATTTCTGTCATCGTCTTATGACTTAATCCTGCTTTCTTCGCCAATTTTACATACGATGCATTCGCCGTACTTGCCGCGAAGAAAACTGCAACTCCCAGTGCATACTGCTTTCGGAGGGATTTAGGAAAAGATACCTTCAATGAAATTTTTGATAAATGGGCAGAAAGTACTGCAGACAGTGTAGGTATTTTTGTATTATGTGTAACTTCGATCATAGGCTCCTCACTAAATGTAAATATATATACATATAGGGTATACCATGGAAGTTAACGAACACTTAACAAAAAAATAACTATTTATTATTACTTCTTAGACTTAATCTATTCCAATATCCACTCTTTCGCTTTATTGATTTCATTAAATGGAAAACTTCTTACCACAGCCTGAACAAAATGGGATGAAACAAGTTCTCCGAATTCTCCGACCATAGAGTCAGTTACAAAAGCCAACTTTTTGACCTCTTTATGATGATTCTTGATAAATTTCAAATGTCTGTTGAATGCAGCAAAATCTTCCCATCCCGGAAAGGTTTCTGTATAAATGATCACCCCGTTCAATTCTCCATATTCTTCAATAAAAGGATCGATCACTTTTACAGCATTGTCAAAATCCTCTTTCTTCAATGCTCCATGCGGTTGAAGTGTTACAATCTTTGTTCCTGCATCTAAAATAGTATTTAACATCTCATGATCCTTACATTTTGTTTTAATAATTATATCATATCATAAATTATAATAGTCAGAAAAGAAAAATATGACAATTTGACATATATTTTCTTGTACTGAAGTATAAACCGTATAATATAACCTATATTAAATGAAGGATCACTATGAAAGGAACTATGAAAGTCAAATACAAGATGCTCTGTGAGAATGATGTATACCTGGAGATCGCATTAGAGGACATCCTGGATAATGAGAAAGTAGCAAAAGTCATAAAGAGTGAATTTGCAAAAGGATTGCGAAATATTTCTGTTAGACCAGCAGTCAATGTAAAAGTTGAAATTGCCACACAGAAAGAAATATTTGTATTTGAAGCAGATAAACAAGATTTTGCAGACCTCATAGAACTTGCTGAAGAAGACGCTAAAGAACACAAACACATTAAAAAAGGCTGTGCAGGTGTTGAGATCGTAGACTTTACTACCAACTGATTATTCCCAGTCAAGCAATCTTTTTTGACCCTCCAGGTCACGTATATGTGTCACATCCTGGCTCATTTCTATGACACCCCGATAGGTACCGTCAGGATCTCGTACTGCAAAGTACTGTATATGGATGAATTGTCCTTTGAAGTTTATCCAAAACTCTGCAAGATCCTGAGTACCGGCTTTAAACGCTTCAAGTATCTGTATGACCTGGTCAACACTTTTGGGAGGATGACAGAATTTAACCTCTCGCCCTATAATACCTGCGGATCTTGGAAATACCCTGTCTTCGCCTCTATTATAAAAAACCACTTGATCATGTTCATTGACATAGGTGATATCCACAGGTAAGATCCTGAAAATAGAGTTGACCTGTTCCGGAGTGAGCCACCCTTCATCAAAGTGTGTCTTGTCTTCTGT
>JAMONL010000243.1 GCA_027065815.1 Sulfurovum sp. | reverse complement strand
AATATCCAGGATGATCTCATCTACCGTTGGTCCATCTGAACGGAGAAGCGCTTCTGAGTTACCTGCACAATCAGAAAGTTCTACCCAGATCACAGGGACACGATTCATCAATACTGCTGCTTCAGCCACAAGTGGTGTAAAAGAAGCAGGAAGCATGAGCATAGCAGTAGTTGCAGAGGCCCATTTGAGAAAATCTCTTCTCTCCAAACCTTGATCTTTAATACTTTCAGTAAAATCCATTCTATTGTTTAGAGGTTCAAGTTTCCGTAGATCATCTATTCTTTGTTGACACTTCAGATATAATTCATCATAAAAAGTATCACCTTTATTGGTCTCTACTTTCGCACTTTCTGCCGTAAAGAGTTTCTTTACAGATTCTTCTTTGTCTATGCTCATTTCGACTCTCCTTTTTTATTTAATTCACTACTCTGTCAAAGAGATAAAGTGAATAGGTATTCAGTATTCTAAGGAAAGTTAACTTAAACGGGAATGAATTATCATTCATTTTTATGAAAAAATAGAAATTTGTTTATTTATAGATATAAGAAAAAATTATTGTGTAGTACACACGGAACAGACGTCAAAGGCACGAAAAATAAAAGTAGCTTCTTCTATACTGGCAGCGCCCACCATAGCTTCAATAGCAATGCCCTGTTCTTCCTGATTTCCATGGCTCAAATTCCATTGGGTCGGTGTAATGATCTCATACTGAGAGATCTTTCCATCACTAACAGTTGTTCTATGTATGAGTGAACCACGTGCCGCCTCTACGACCCCTGTACCTTCAAACTCAAAAAGCGGGATGTTGGCATCCAGCACACAGGAAGGCTCATCCAAGACTAACGTTTCCAACAGTCTTTGACTATGGTTCAGCAGCAGTGCCACTTCATGTACCCTGGCAAAAATACGTGTAAATAGAGAGTCTTTATATCGTTTATGTAAGTTTTTGACTATAGGCGTTTTAGCAACCATACCTCTGGCTAAAGGTCCTACTTCATAAAGTTTTTGTTTATATGTCACCGCCTTGGCCAGAGTCCCTTCCTGAAGCGCTTCTTCTACATATTTACTCTCCACATTGGAAATAGTAGTCACTATTGATTTCCCTGAGCGAGAAAGCAGTGAATCTCCAAAAACAATAAATCTGTCATGACTCTGCCCGATCTCCGCCATCTCATTACTTCCCAGAAGGTAGAGCAGTTTTCCAAAATCTCCTTCTATTTCATGTAAAGAAGAGACAGAATCAATAGAGAGGTAGACATCCAAGGATACCCCTGTCATCACCTGTTCAAAAAAGGTAATACTCTCTTTGACCAGACTTTGTGCCTGCATGACATCCAGATGCGTAGGGTCACAAGTCACACCTCCGGGTACAGCATATGAAGAGTGTGGCCACTGTCCTGCAAAAATAGACAATGCTTTCGTAATGATCGAAGAGAGATAGGTTGCTTTTATGGCATAATTCTCTTCACTCTCTTGATTCACATACTTCTCTAACTGCGGGAGCATGGTCATATAAAGCCATTTCACATGATTTTGGATCAACTCACAAGCCAGCGTAAACTCCCGTATATCTTTTGCTTTAGAAGAGAGTTCTACCTTTACACCCGAGTTTTCATACCCATTCTCTATCGCACGTACAGCAGCGATCAAATGCGCATGATTACAGATACCGCATACCCTTGGTGTGATGACCAAAGCATCTCTGGGGTCTTTACCCTGCAGTATCTCTTCTATGCCTCGGTAAAATCCAAAATTGATCTTTACATCTTCTATTTTCCCTTCAGAAAAAGTAAAATCAAGTTCTGCTTCCCCTTCGATCTTCTCTATGAGTTGTTTTATCTGTAATTTTTTCATTTGTCATAATCCAGTAAACGCTCTGTAAAACGTTTGATCTTAAAACTTTTTACCACACCTGTCAATGTCAAATAGGCACGTCTAGGTATCCCAAGTGGCATTTTTGCAGGTATCCCCATATTGGTTTTCGTACTAAAAAGTGATTCTTGAGGATAATTCGGTTCCGTACATCCAAAACAGGGTGTACCGACACGTGTTTTGGAGGAAGTATCATTCCAGAGTATCTTATTGCAGCTGCCTCGGGTATACGGTCCCTGACAGCCTTGTTCATAAAAAAGACAGCCCTCTTTTAATCCAAAATTCTTTGTATCGATCTTCCATTCAAAGTATTCATTCCGTGTACAGCCTGTATGCACAGTATAGCCATACAGCTCCACCGGTCTATGCAAAGTATCGATCTCTATCTGCCTTTTATTGGCGATCATTAAAAGTACATACGAGAGCCATTTGGGATGTATGGGACACCCAGGCAGAGAGATCAGCCTGGAAGCGTAGGTCTTATAGCGCATCGTTCTCTCTTCCAGATCAAAACAGAAACCAGAGATCGCAGCAGGATCTTTTTGTTTAAAGATACCCCCAAACGTTGCACAGGTTCCTGCTGTAATAATATGTTTGGCTTGACCGGCATAGTATTGAATAAGGCTGGAAACTTCTACACCATCTTTCAAAAAGCCCTCTTCCTGAAAAGAACCCTCCAGGATCAACACATCACAGGAGACTTTTTTCTGAAGCAGATCCTCCATCGTATAGGCTGTCTCCAACACAGGATGATGTACCAGTTCAAAATGTGAAAGTATCAAAAAAAGATCCGGATGGTTTAAGAAAGAGTGGGTGTTACCGTTGCAGGTGATAGACTGCAGCCAAAGCAGTTTTGGTCTGGTTTGGCTTGACATGAGCTATACCTTCAATGCATTATAGATATTGAGTGAAATGTCATCTATATACTTCTCTATCTCTTTAGGCAGCACTCCTTCTCCTTTAAGAAATACCATACCTCCCAAATATCCCATAAAAAGCCCAAAGGCAGAGAAAAAATCCTGATTACGCAACTCTCCGGAACTTACGGCATCATCAAAAAAGATCATGATCTCAGTAATAAACCCGGAGACACACACCATTCCCTCACACCCATCAGAAAACACTTCACGGTTGGAAAGGTAGACACGCAGAAAATACTCTATCATTTCCGGTTTTTCTTTTGCCATAGTAAAATAGATCGTTACTATCTGATGAATTTTTTCTTCCGCCGTACCTTCTGTCATATTAACCACACGGATCTTTTCCCCAAGCACTTCGGAAGTGTATTTAATGATCTCTTGTGCCAAAACATCTTTAGATGAAAAATAGTTATAAAGGTTTCCTACAGACATTTTTAGTTTTGAAGCGATGTCCGGTATGGTAGTCTTATGAAAGCCGTTGGTAGAGAATAACTGCAATGCAGTCTGAATGATAGATTCACGTTTCAGTGCTTTTTTTTCTGCTATTTTCAATCAGTCCCCTCAAGTCATAATATTTTATTATACATTATTTCTTATTAAGTTTCCTGTTAGCAGAGACGAACATCACCGGATTTTTCTCTCTTTTTCTAATGCACTCTGCAAAGCCTCACAGGTTTCCAGGGAATCTTCGAATTCATAGTTAGATATTTAAGACAAGAGTTTAGCTGTCTGTGTTTCAAAGTGCGAACCCAGCAACTTCTCTTGTACTATTTCAGCCCTGTTCTCTGGGAGATCAAATACAGGTAGTCTTTTACAATACTACGGGACTCACCTTTTTTAATAGCAAAATCAAAGGGTTTCCAGTCTCTCTTCTCCTGCTATGACAAAAGAATTCTTTTTTATCCATACCTTCTCTACCTGTGTTAGATTGATAGCTGGGTCATAACCCGCAGAAGATGTGCTCTGAAAAAACACAAAAAAAAGTAACAAAAATTTCAGTATTCTCATCATGAGTAATTGACCTTGAAATCAGAATAAATGAATATCCCCTTATTCTCCTTTTTTCTCAGGATTAAGACTAAATCCATGCCAAAATAAGCTGTGTAACTACTCCCCTTAGTTATAATTTTGCTTCTCATCGCAGAAACAGTGGTTTTTCTTCTATTTTTGCGGGCGTAGCTCAGTGGCTAGAGTTCCTGCCTTCCAAGCAGGCTGTCGAGGGTTCGAATCCCTTCGCCCGCTCCACCTTTTTTATGAAATCTATCAACATTCCAAACTCTTAATTACTTTTGCTATAATCTTTACCAATAAAATAAAACACTCTGCTATGGGAATGTATCTGTCAATTTTAACGATACCAGACTGTATATTTGAAATATATTTTATGTATATGTTTCCATCGAGAACGATGGGAACAAGAAAGGTTCAATGTGAAATTAGTTGTGGCGATCACAGGAGCATCAGGGGTACAGTTAGGTAAAAAATTCATAGATCACCTCCCCTTTGGCGTTAATGTACATATAGTGGTTTCTGACAATGCGATCACGGTAGACTCTTTTGAAAATAAACAGGTGACGCTTCACAATTCAAACAACATTGCGGCATCGGTCTCCAGCGGTTCCTTCAAAGTAGATGCCACAGCCATCATCCCCTGCTCTATGAATACACTTGCAAAGATCGCCTGCGGTATCTCGGACAATCTGCCTACACGCGTGGCAGCAGTAGCAATGAAAGAACAGAAAAAACTGCTTCTCGCTCCAAGAGAACTTCCCTTCTCTGCCATTGCTCTGGAAAACATGCAGAAACTGGCTGCGTTAGGAGTTATCATCGCGCCTCCTGTACTGGGATACTATTCTGAGCATTCCAGCCTTGAAGAGATGGAAAAGTTCATCATAGGGAAATGGTATGATGTGTTGGGGATCGAAAACAGTTTATATGAAAGATGGGAGGGATAATGAGACGAGCAATATACCCGGGGACTTTTGACCCCATTACCAATGGGCATTTGGACATTATCAAAAGAGCCTGTCATATGTTTGATGAGATCATTGTTGCGGTGGCAGCATCTGAAG
>JAMONL010000242.1 GCA_027065815.1 Sulfurovum sp. | reverse complement strand
AAGCGTCTTTCTCTGCAGTAAGGACAGAGAGTCTCTGCTTCGCATCTTTACTGATACTGTCGGTAGTACTGCTCTGTGTAATATTGCTCTCGGTAGTGGTATTATTCAAACTATTTTCTGCCTGAAGAGAGGCAGAAAGGAGTAAAAGAGGGAAGAACAACACTTTGATCATCGGTTTGCTCCAAACTGTGCAAGTACTTTTTTGACGACCTTCTCATCTATATCGCTTCGCATCTCATGATGCCCCATACCCTTCGGCAAGATGAATTTAATAGAATTGTTCGCAGATTTTTTGTCTAAAAAGAAATGTTCATAGAACGTATCTACATCTTTAATGACATAATCCGTTGGAAGAGATGATCTCTCTAAAAGATCTTTCACTTCCTGTGCTTCCTCTTGTGTAAAGAGACCAAGTTCAACAGCCAAAGCATTTGCCATGACCATACCTATGGCGACGGCTTCTCCGTGAAGATAGGTTGTATAGGCTGTCTCATTTTCAACCACATGGCCAAAAGTATGTCCATAATTCAATACGGCACGAATACCTGCTTCTTTCTCATCCTGATTTACGACCCAGGCTTTCAGTTCCACGGATCTTCGTATGGCTTCTTTAAGATTCTCTTCCTTCTGAAGATCAGCATTTTTTAAAAAATCAAAATACGCTTTATCGAACATCACTGCCATTTTTACGATCTCTGCCACACCCGCCGCAAATTCACGTGCAGGCAGTGTTTTAAGAAATTCAGGATCAATATAG
The DNA here is from genome assembly GCA_027065815.1 of Sulfurovum sp. Taxonomy (GTDB): domain Bacteria; phylum Campylobacterota; class Campylobacteria; order Campylobacterales; family Sulfurovaceae; genus Sulfurovum. The sequence goes on along the minus strand of JAMONL010000242.1, from coordinate 19,865 downwards.
ACCGCTTTTGGCTGATAAAAAGCGCCAATGAGATTTTTACCATATTTGTTATTGACTCCGGTCTTTCCTCCAACAGAGGCATCAACCTGAGAAAGCAATGTTGTAGGAATTTGAATAAAATCAATGCCGCGCTGATACAGACTTGCGGTAAATCCTGTCATATCGCCAATAACTCCTCCGCCAAAAGCGATAAGCAGTGATTTCCTGTCCAGTTTATATTCAAAACATTCATTCAGAATGTTTTCTACGGTCTGCAGCGTTTTGTATTGTTCTCCGTCAGGAATAGTGACCACATGCAACTCTCTTGCCTCAATATTTTTCAAAAGCGTATCGAGATGGAGTCCGGAAACGGTAGGGTTGGTGACAATCACGACTTTTCGGTCAAAAGCAAGTTTTGGAAGCCTGTCAATAGTAATATCATACGTAATGTTATGTGTTTGAGCCAATTCAATGGAAACGATCATCGGGAAAGACCTTAAATTCTAATATTTTGATTTATTTTATCTTATATGTACTTAAATTCTACTCGCTAGATATCACTACCCAAGGCATAGGGCACAAGCAGTTTCGGATGTCTTTTGGTGGTTAAAAGAAAATCCTGTACTTTAGTAGAAACAAAATTGAGCAGATTGTCTTTTCTAAGTACTTTTTCAAAAGGGGCGATCTGCAGTATATCTTCTCTTCCAGCGAGTTCTCTGATAGGATTGGCGATCTTCTGTTCTATATGGATTTCCATATTAAAGATATGGGCAAGGGTCTCATAATGTTCTTCAATGATCTTCCTACTTGCAAAATCACCTTCAGGGTCAAAATCTGCAAGGGTCAGCTCAAGGTTCAGTGATTCGGAAATGTCAAAAGCAGTAGAAGATATGGATTCCATTTTTTCATTCTCATCCATAAGGATAATACACTCTTTTACATTGTAAAGCAGTTTATCACCAAAGAGATAGACCACTTTTCTCAAGTCATACAGCGTTCCTTTTAAATTGTCCGATTCAAAGGCTGGAATACTGCTGAATATCAAGCCGATATCCTGTTCCTGTATATCAAATTCTACCAGCATAGCAACATCATTCTCGTCATAGCAGACCAAAACGGTAATATTATCCGCTTCATAGCCTTTAAGCTCTTCGATCAGGGCAAAGTTATTGGGATAAATAATACGAATAACCAACTTTTTATCTTCCAGTTTTTTAAGGAGATAGAGACTCTCTTTAAGGTAGATCAATGCATTTTCCTGATCATACCTGAAGTCCAGGATCAAATAGAGGTCTTTACCGAAAGGTTCAGGGAAAAGTCCTATTCTTTTATTGATCGTTTTATAAACACCGTCAAGCACGATCGGTTTTCCCATGACAAGCAATGTATCATTGGGACGTATCATCGTGGCATTGGTAGGCAGGATCTGCTTTTCATTACGATAGATAGCTGCGATCTTCCATTTACGCTGCAAAATGGAACCGACATGTCTGAAAGCATAGGTACTTCCAAAAGGCACATGGACTTCCATGATCTCACCCCTTCCCAAGCCTACATTCTGGGCGATGACAGGTACATTGGGGAGGTGGTCATACAGGTGTGCGGCTATAAGGTCATTACAATCCAGAATGGTCACATTCTCTTCATCTCTGGCTATCTCATTATTATCCCACTGGTCAAGGAAAAGAATACGTATGGTTTTATCGATCATACGTATATTTTTAAGTGAATAGCGTGCATCTTCAATATTTTCGATCACTATGAATATATCGGAATATCTGACCTCATTCATAATATGCTTCATTTTTGCATAACTTGTCGGGTCTATCTCATAATGTGTAATATGTGCACCCATTTTTTCAGGAATAGAGTCCGGGGTATAGGAAACCACATAATATTTGTTCTCTGCCACTCTTTTTCTGCTGAGCCACTCTATAAAATGTTTGGCGATGGAACCATCTGCCAAGATAAGTATGTTTTTCATATCACTCTTTATACGGGGAGTCATCACTCCCTTTAATGTGTTGATATTCTCAACAGCTTTTTCCTAACCAACAAGTGCATCTATGCTACAATTGCGTAATTATTTTAGAGGATATTATAACACAATGGAATTTCAGATAGATAAAACAGACGGTAAAGCACGAGCCTGTACCATCAAAACAGCCCATTCAACCATTCAAACACCGGTATTTATGCCTGTAGGTACGGTAGGTGCAGTGAAAGCACTCGATGCTACGGATCTTGCAACATTCATTCAGCCGGAGATCATACTTGCAAATACCTATCATATGTATATACGGCCGGGAGATGATGTTGTGGCAAAAATGGGGAAACTTCACGGTTTTACCAAATACCCAAAGAGTTTTTTAACTGATTCCGGCGGCTTTCAGGCATTTTCCCTTTCAGACAATGTCAAGATCGATGAAGGCGGTATCACGTTCAGAAGCCATGTTGACGGAAGCAAGCACTACTTTACCCCTAAAAAGGTCATAGACATTCAACACAATCTGGGCTCTGACATTATGATGATTCTGGATGATCTTGTTGCACTTCCTGCAACACAGGAACGCATCAAAGCCAGTATCGAAAGAACAACACGATGGGCAGAAGAGTCCATCGACTACTTCAGGGCCAAACAAAAAGAAGGTGTAGGTACTGAGCAAAATATCTTTGCCATAATCCAAGGCGGTACAGACAAAGCCTTTCGTGAAAAATCTGCCAAAGAGCTTTGCGCTTTGGATTATGATGGCTTTGCCATTGGCGGCTTGTCTGTAGGTGAAGCCAATCAGGACATGTACGACACCGTCGAATGGACCACACAATTCATGCCTGAAGATAAACCTCGCTACCTTATGGGTGTGGGGACACCGGAAGATCTTGTAGAGAATGTCTCTCGGGGGATAGATATGTTCGATTGTGTCATGCCCACAAGAAATGCAAGAAACGGTACCCTTTTCACCTCTTTTGGAAAAGTGAATATCAAAAAAGCCATGTACACCATAGATGAAGGTCCTATTGATCCGGAATGTGGCTGCATGGTCTGTCAAACCTACTCACGCTCATACCTCAGACACCTCTTTAGAGCCAGAGAGATCACTTACTTCAGACTGGGTACTATCCACAACCTTTACTACTATTTAAACCTGATGAAAGAGATGAGAGAAGCGATCACAGAAGGCAGATTTGATGCGTTTAAGAAAGAGTTTTATGCAAAAAGAGCGAAATAATCAGATCATCGGAATTGCCCACTTATGATAATAGGCATAGAGTCTTAAAATGATCCCTGAAATAAGCAGAAGTGAGAGTGTGATGATATTCATCATTCCAAAACTGTCAAGAAGGTAGATTATCAGCCCGATCATCAATGCGATAGTCCCGTAAAAGCCTGTTTTCAATACAAAAGGGATCTCGTTGATGGTGACATCACGGATGATCCCTCCTCCCACAGCGGTAATGAATGAAAGTGCCAATACACCCGTAAGATTCAAACTGCCCTCAAGCGCGATCATGGCACCGGTGATACTGAAAGAGACAAGCCCTATGGAATCAGAAAGTATGAAAAGAGGTTTGTTCTCTATGCTGGGGCGTTTGTGAAAGCGAAACAGAACCATCAATGCCATTACCGAAACAATGATCAGCGCAGGCATAGTGTTACTGAAGGTATATGGCGTTTTATCAACAATGACATCCCGCATAATTCCACCGCCCAAAGCGGTCAAGAAAACAGAAATCAGTACTCCAAGGAAATCCAGTCTGTTTCTGCTTGCAATGAAAAATCCACTCATTGCAAAGGCGATGATGCCTATGTATTCTGCTATTTCAAACATCTATTAGTACGGTTGGCTTGCAACGCAGTTATTTCCGCGAGACGACCAACGTATGATCTTGTGGTATTTGTTAACTTCTAAAAAGAGTTTACAGGTTTGCTGCTCTATATCTGATCCGTAGCTCATGCCCCCATAATAGGGTCCGTAAAAGCCTCCATAGCCAATGCTCATAGAAGGATAACTCTGAATACGTGACTCTTCATAGACATACACCGTGTGTTTGTTGTTCGGAAGTGTATAAGTTCGATCCGGATATCCAACCCGAGAGATGAAGGTGTTAATGTCTTTACCTACCCACGAATTATATTTGTGCACAAAATTTTCATGTGATGCACATGCGTTCAGCAATAAGATGACCACTGCAGCAATGGCTGTTTTATAAAACGTTTTCATATTTAACCTCATTTTTATGATAGATGATATACTGATAAATGATTATAGTACAGAATCTTTAATGTAAATCTGAAAATATTCACTGAAATCATAACTTAGACTTTTTGAACTTTTTTTCTTTGTGTGAGATCGTTCATGGAGAGTTCCGAAACACTGTTTTTTCCCATGACGGCGAGTAATGCCTGAACACCGTGAAGCAGCTCTTTATGGTAATTGGCAACATATTTCGCTTTTTGAAGTACAAGATATTTACTTCGTTTTGATTCATCCATCGTTGCCAGCCCGACAGGACAGTTTCTCCCCCCTGCTCCCGAACACTCTCTCGCACGGATACAGCCTGCAGAGATCATGAAACCTCTGGCAATATTGACAAAATCTGCCCCGTAACAGAGAAGTTCTACCACATCATCCGGTGTCAGTACTTTTTCAGCGGCAATGATCTTCAGGTCATCCCGCAGATCATGGCGGATCAACACTTCATTGACGATCTCCAAAGCTTCACGTATGGGTAATCCTATTTTAGTCATCATCTCCAGCGGGGCAGTTGCCGAACCACCGTCTCCACCATCTATGGTTATAAAGTCTGCAATACTCTTTCCTGATGCTTTGCGTGCCTTCAAAGCCTTTGCATAGACTTCAAATCTTTCTTTAGTCGAGATAACGATCTTAAATCCGACCGGTTTCTCCGAGAGAGACTGAAGGTGAGAGATAAAATCAAAAAACGTCTCCATATCCGTAGCATAGGGAAAACGGTTTGGACTTATAAGGTCTTGATGTGCAGGAATACCTCTGTAATAGGCGATATCATCACTCACCTTCGCTGCCAAAAGTTTTCCGCCTGTCTGTTTCGCACCCTGTGCCAGCTTTACTTCTGTCATCCGGCAAAAGGACATGACTTTCCTGTACCGTAACGCATCAAATCCACCATTGTGATCTCTTACACCATACATTCCGCTTCCCATTTGAAAGGTAATATCTGGTGCTGTGACCGGTACTTCTTTAGGAAAATATTTAAAATCTTTGGTCCAGTCAATACGGAAATACTGTAATTTAATATTATCAAATATAAATGTGCCTCTGTCATTTTGTCTCACGACCATCTTCCGATAGATACGCTGAGAGATCTCTTTATTACTGAGTATTTTTATGATCCTGTATACAGATCTGGCAAAGACCGTACCTTTTTTGATCTCAAGGTAATCCGTACAGTTACAGTCACCAATATTTAAATTAGCAAGAAAATTTGAGGTTAAACCGCCCTCACCTGTATTGATAGGAAACTGACCTTTAAATGCACCGATTGAAAAAGCCCGTGTTCCTTCTGGTGAAATGGCACCGTCACTCATGGCAGAACGTCCTACGATACTTTTAGTGACAAAAGGGATCTTTCTCTCATTCCCGAATGTAACAGAAAAATGCTTCTCTACCTCGTCGATCTCTTTGACAAAATTGGCATGTTTGAAGAGTGTATTCTGATTTCCGTAGGGTTTCGTCGTTGAAAAGGAAAGATAGGGATTCTTGTTGGCTGCCACTTTGTTGATCCAGTTCAGTTTTTCAAAAGAATCATAAAATGTCTCATCACCGAAGTACTGGCGCATAGGATTGCGTAAAAGATAGAAAAAATAGCGTAAACGCCCTATAAGCGGGTAATTGATCAATACCTGATTATTCCTTTGTATGAACCTGTCATAGACAGCCGTTGCCAACAGGATAAGTATAATACTGAGGATCAAAAGTTTAATCAACAGACTCCAGTCAGCCGTTAAGATATTTATATTTTGAAAAAAACTGTTATTCATATGGTTCCCCTCTTAAACAGGAACTGATCAAAAGAGTATTTCCCCGGACCGAACGTGGCAAAGATCATCAGAAAAATAAAATAATAGAGTGGTATTTCAAATCCGTTATTGGCAGAAGAAAAGCCATGGTGTAAATGTACAAAAAAGATCGCACCCAGCATTACACAGCCAAGAAGGATGGAAATGATACGGGTGAACAGCCCCAGTATAAGCAGGACAATACCGAGCACTTCCAGACCAGAGACCATATAGGCTGTAAAAGCCGGAAAAGGAATATGTCTACTTTCAAACCAGATAATGGTACCTTCAAGATTTTGTATTTTCATCAGTGCCGGCAAGGAAAATCCGTAGGCTACAGCCAAACGCGCCAGCAAGATCACTATATCTCCAGGGTAAGAGAGAAGTACCCGGAATTCTGCCAAAAAATTTCTCATACAATTTTCCTTCTACACATTGTTTACATAGTGAGAGTATATACTTTTCAGCGTGTAACAACTATGCACTGCAATTATGATAATAGAGAAGGTTTACTTCATGACAAAATTCAAAAAAACTTTACTTCTTTTACTCCTCACCCCACTTTTTCTTCTGGCTCAGCCTAAAGTTGTTCTTCAGGTCTTAGGCTCCGGTGGTCCGGAAAGCGGAGATAAACGCGCATCTTCAGGCTATATTATCTGGATCAACGGAAAAAGCTCTGTACTTGTTGACTTTGGTGGAGGAGCATCTCTCCGTTTTGAAGAAGCAGGTGCCAAGATAGAAGACCTTGATGTCATTCTGCTAACCCATCTGCACATTGACCATACTGCAGACCTTCCTGCTTTGTTAAAATCCAGTTTTTTCATTAAAAGAACAAAAGATCTTCCCGTATACGGCCCTGTAAACAATCACTTTATGCCAAGTACGGAAAATTTTATTGAAAGGCTGTTTGAAAACAACAAAGGTGCTTGGGAATACATGGGTGACTACCTGGACGGAAGAGCATCTTTTCAACTCAAAGCCCACAGCATTAAGCTGACAAAAAACATAAAAACCATTTATCGAAAAGGTAATATAATTATACAGGCGGTCGGTGTACATCACGGATCGATACCGGCGATCGCGTATAGAGTCAATATAGGAAGAAAAAGTATTACCTTTTCAGGTGATATGAACGGAGCGTATCATACTTTGGAAAAACTGGCAAAAAATACAAATATCCTTGTTGCACATAATGCTGTACCCAAAGGTGCAAGCGGTGTAGGAGCAAATTTGCATATGACACCGTTTACCATAGGAGAGATCGCACACAAAGCAGGCATAAAATCACTGGTACTCTCACACAGAATGTTGAGGACGTTAAAGAAAGGCTCAGAGACAAGAAGAGAAATAAGGAAAAACTACAAGGGGCCGCTCAAGTTTGCAAATGATCTGAGTGTATACAGGATAAAATAAATAATTTAAGTGTTTCAGTTCTGTTTTTCATAGATATCTATCTCCATACATCCCCATAGATAACATTAAGGAAATCATTATAAAATATATTCAGTATATAGTCTTGGTGAGGAAAGAGGAAATCAGAAAATGGAAGATAAACAGGAAATCTTAAAACGTGTCACGCCTTTGGCGGTCTTAAAACCAATGACACATGAAGCGTCAAACAGCATAAGCAGATACTGTCTTGGTCATGAGTTCATCGGTATTTGGCAGTTTCCCTTTCGCATAGGAAGGGAATCCCGTGTTGAAACAGTCAATGGAAAACTTGTACATGCCGAAAGAAATAAAATAGGCAGCGGCAAGCCAAACAATGATATTTATCTTATGGATCGCGGACGTTTCCTGCAAATCTCCAGAGAGCATTTCAGAATTGAAAAAACAGAGACCGGCTATCTGCTGGCTGACAGAGGAAGTGCCTGCGGAACCAGCATCAATACCCAAAAAATTGGTGGTGAAGACAGAGGCGGCACCCACACATTGGAAGATGGTGATACCATCAGGATCGGTGCAGATGATTCGCCCTATCTATTTCAATTTATCACTTTATTATAAAATCTTATTATAAGCTTTTATAATAAGCTTCCGCTTTGTCTTTATCATAATAGAGATGTCCATAGCTTTCTACTTTACCAAATCTATCGTAATCAGTCACTTCTATATAATCACTGTGATACGCACCAATGATAGTATATGAACCATCAGGGTTGTCACCAAACATTAGTTTATTATCATTGAATTGTATAGAATCAACCTCTATATTTCCTGCATCCTGTCCATAAAAATCAGTATAACTTAAGGATGTCATATCGGCATTAAAGGTAACTTTTCCATCCCAAATATCTTCTGGATTGTTTATATCCTGTCCCACATTATAAAAAGTTTTACCGCCAAGCGCAGTCGTTAACATATGTTTTGCAGCCTCTTCCATAGTGATGACATTACCGCCAATCATATCAATTGCCTGTTGCATAAGATCCATAGCTGAACTTGTTTCAGGAATTTGCATTGGCAGGTTCAGATCTTTCATCTTTTGTTCCAATGCTGTGATAATACTTTCTTTAATTGTAATACCATTGCTTACATCATTATCAGAATCAAGTGACTGAAGAACAAATGCTCTATCTAGATCTGTTTCATAGATTGTTGTCCCATTAACCAGTAAGGATGCATCCACTGTACGAAATGCAATATCTCCAAGAGAAAAAGAACAACCCACTCCTGTTTCAAAAGTAAAAGCACCATTACTAGCTGTAACACCCGATCGAGTACCACATGCATAGTCCATACCACTTACCGCAGAATCAACATAATATGCTGTCCCTGTAGTTACCGCTGTCGTAGCCGTACTCGTAGTGTCACTACTTCCGCCACCACAGCCAACGAACATAAACATTGAACTCATTGCTATACCGGCAGTTATTATTTTTTTTGTCATTTAGAACTCCTTGTTCTGTAAATAGGAAATATGTAAATACTTCATAATTAGTCTACAAGAAAAGTTCTTATGATAAGTTTAAATTAAGATAATCATAATTTAAACTTATCAATAGTATATGCGCTTATAGCTTTCCGTTAAGATCAACCTTCAGTATCCAGACATCATTATGTCGGGTGAGATCCGTCTGCTTGGTGCCTACAATAAGGTATCCGTCATCAGTGGAGACAATATCATAAGCAGTGTCATCTTCGTCACCTCCGTAGGTTCTTTCCCATTTTCGCTTTCCGTTCTCATCTATCTTGAGCAGATAGAGGTCTGAACCGTTCCTTCTTGTTTCGCTGCGTCCTGCAATGACATAACCGCCGTCATGTGCTTTGGTGACGGCATACCCTTCATCATCATAGCGTCCTCCGTAAGTACGTTCCCATATCTTTTTACCGTCTTTGTCTGTTTTAACAACATAAACATTTTTATAATTCAAACCAAAACTGTCTGTACTTCCCACCAGCAGGAAACCATCTTTCGTGGCAATGACATCTTCTGCTGTTTCATCATCTTTCCCTCCAAAGGCATTGAACCAGATCTTTTTACCCTGTTTGTCGAGTTTTACGATATAAGAATCAAAATCTCCGTGTCCGTAGCTCTCTGTGGTACCGGACATCACATACCCGTCATCTGTACTGATGATCGCCTTGGCACGGTCTTCATCTTTACCATAGACATAGGTATGCCAGAGCATATCACCCTCAGCATCTATTTTAAATAATAAAGGATTGATCTTTGCAGAGAGGAACGATAAATGTCTCTCCGAACCTGCGATCACCAGATCGTTACCGTCGGCAATAATATCATTGCCATAATAGTAATCCCGTTCGCCACGAAAATAACTTTTTTGCCAGTATGCATCCCCTTTTGCATCAAGTTTTACAAAGTAGTAACTCAAATTATCGTTACCGTAACTTTCGGTGGAACCTACAAAGGCGAAGTCCTTACCGTAAGCAGTTATGGCATTGGCTTCATCATCATCTCTTCCTCCATATACTTTTGACCAAATCTTTTTACCGTTCTTGTCTATTCTGATGAGATAAGCATCATAATCACGATCCGAAGTAAAACTCTTTGTTTTTCCTGCGATCAGATAACCGTCATCGGTTTTAATGACAGATCTTGCCACATCATCTTCATCTCCTCCGAAAGTTTTCTCAAAAGTAATAGGGGTTTGAGAAGCAGATAGCAGTAAAGTTGCAGATATTGAAAGTAAAAATGTTTTGGTCATAGTATCCTCCTAATCAGATGATTTAAAGCGACAATCTCCAAGTGTGACGGTTTTTCCTTTTTTAGTCTCGGCCAAAATATAAGAGAGTGTGCCTTGAGCATCAGTTTCCGGCATCTCCTCTTCTATAATACGGAGTGCCTCTTTTTCGGTGGTTTTAGACCACTTTTTTTCATACGTATATTGGGTATAAAGATCCATGAATCGTTAAACAAGACCCATTTCGGCGAAGATAGGCTCAACTTCCATCCACCAATTCTCAAGTCTGACGGCAATGTCATTTACTGCATTCTCTTCTTCTCTCCACTCTCTGATTTTTTGTATGATCAAAGGTTTATTCTCAGAAGCGATCTGATCAGATGACTCAATTTTATTAATTACTTTTTCAATTTTCTCTTTCATATTTGTTCCTTTTCTTTTATTTTAACCCGAATCGTATTAACGGAAGCATAAATCACTACTATTTTAACGATCCGATGGCTTGTCTTGCAATATCAATAAAACCATCTGCACCAGGAACATACGGGATAAGGGAAGTCCCGATCCCTCCCCAGATAACAATGAGTGAAATAATCACGATCAGTACTGTACTGATACGTATCGGGAATTTCCTCTGCGGCTCATTTGATTCATAGAAATACATCATGGCGATCAGTTTAAAATAGTAATACACAGAGATAAATGCGGTCAAGATCCCAAGTCCTGCCAACAAAAGCTGCCCTGATTCGATCGCTGCTGTAAAGATATAGAATTTTCCAAGAAAACCGATGGTTGAAGGAAACCCTGCCAGAGAGAGCATAAAGATACTCATCATGATCGCCATGTAAGGACGCCTCTGTGCAAAGCCTTTGAAATCATCATAGGTCATCTGTTTTTTCTGTTTGGTCGCAATGAAAGACAAAATTCCAAAAGAACCGACCGCAGAGAGAAAATAAGCGATCAGATAGAACATGACCGCTGGGGCAGCAATATCAGAGTCCAAGCCGATGGAAGAGATGGCAATAAGTAGATATCCACTGTGCACAATTGATGAACTCGCAAGCATTCTCTTCACCAGTGTCTGATTGATCGCCAGCCAGGAACCACCGATCAGTGTCATGATGGTGACGACCTGAAGTATCTCAGTCCAGAAACTGTTAACCGGAGAGAACATCACAATATAAAGTCTCAGGGCAATGGCAAAAATGGCGATCTTAAAGATGGAAGCCATGAACATCGTAATAGGATACGGTGCACCGTGATAGACATCCAGTACCCAGGAATGGAAAGGTACTGCTCCGATCTTGAAGAGTATGGTCACCATAATAAATGTAGCACCAATGATCAGTATATTGATATTCTGAAGATCCGTCCCATGTACATAGGCAGCAATCGTAGAGAAAGAAGTGGAACCTACCGCCGCATAAATGAGTGCAGTTCCCAACAGATAAAAGGCACCTGTCATAGAACCGAGTACAATGTATTTCATCATTGCTTCTGTAGAGACTTTTCTTGTTTTGTGGTAACCAACCAGTGCATAAATATTCAGAGAAGCGATCTCCAACCCTATAAAGGCAGTGAGAAGTTCATGTGAATGGGAAAGCATCATCATACCGAAAACAGAGAAGAGAATAAGCGAAAAGTACTCTCCCGAAAAATAACGTCTGCTTTTAAAATATTCATTGTTGATAAGCAGCGTGAGCATAGCACCAATGGTGAACATAAAGTCGAATATAGCAGCGAAATCATCTAAAATAAAACTGCTTCCGAAAATATTTTCAAAAAGATAAGTACTCTCTTTTTCTCCCCAAGTAAAGAATTGAACGATCAGCGAGAGCATCAGGAAAAAGACGGCAATAAAATTGAGCCTGCTCAGTGTCATTCGGCTGTTTGAGAGTAACATCAGAACAAAGGCACCAATGACAACAATGGCCATAGGCAGCGCATACAGGAATTGACTAAACATTACAGACCTCCTATCGCATCTAGCACTGCCTGAAGATAGGCTGATAACTGCGGCTCAAACATTGGCGTAAAGAGTGACGGTGCGATTCCCGTCAACAGAAGCATAAATACAAGTGGAAACAGCATGATCATTTCTCTCAGATTGAGATCTTTGAATTCAACGCTGCTATTGTCCGGACCGAATAGCGTACGCTGAAGCATCCAGAAAACATAGACCATCGCAGCCAGCATCGTGGTCGCGGTAAAAAAACCTATCCAGAAATTGGTTTTGAATGCACCAATGATAATGAGAAGCTCTGCTACAAAACCTCCAGTACCCGGCAAGCCTGCAATACTCAGTGCAAAGAAAGCAAAAAAGAAGGTAAAGAGCGGCGCTTTGGACGCAATGCCTCCCAGTTCAGAGATCTGCACGGTTTTAAAACGTTTATAGGTCAGCCCGATCATGATGAACATTCCCGCTGATGCCAGGGCATGGGTAGCAATGAGGTAAAGGCTGCCGCTCCAGGCATAAATATTGGTCAAGATAAGCCCCAACGCGATCAGTGAGAGATGCGAACCAGATGAGTAAGCGAACATTTTTCTCAAATTTTCTTCGGTAATAGCCCGTATCGCATAATAAAGAAGCCCTATCAGTGCCAGAATAATGATGAACGGCGCATAGTAGATCAGTGTAGTTTCAAACAATCCGAAACCAAATCTCCAAATACCGTAAACCCCGAGTTTTGCCATAATCGAAGACATAATGACCACAGCAGGTGTCGGAGCTGAACCATAGGCAGGTGCCATCCATGTATGGAAGCCGACCAACGGGATCTTAATGACAAAAGCAAGCAGAAAACCGGCAGCCAGAAGTATGGAAGTTTGCGCGTTAAAGACAAGATGACTTAAGTCTTGCAATGCAAAACTCCAGACACCGGTGGTCTCAAAATACATATATCCCAGATATAGAATAGAGAAAAGCATAGACATAGAACCCAAAATAGTGATCAATAGGATCTTCATGGCATTGTAGCGATGCATACCATTCCCGTATTTACCGATCATGATGAAGATCGGCAAAAGCATCGTTTCCCAGAAAAGGTAGAAAAGTACCAGATCCAAAGAAAGTACAGCACCTGTCACGCCTGTCTGAAGCAGCAGCATATTGTACCAGTATCCTTTTCGCTCTTCATGCTTCATGTAAAGATACAGAGGCGGCATCAGCAATGTGATCAGGATGAGTACCGTTAAGGAAAGAAAATCCACACCAAGATAATAACGGATACCTGTATTTTGGATCCAGGGCAGATCTTTTACAAACTGCATACCACCATGGGGATCAAAATGTACCGTAAGCCAAAGTACCAGCAAAAGCGTTACAGCCGAAGAGAGAAAGGATCCTATTTTCAGTACCTTTGTCTCTACTCTGAAAACTCCCATGACCACCGCAGCAAACAGAGGCAAGAAGATAATGAGTGTTAAGATATGATCTCCCATTTACCGTACCCCCAATTCCATCAACATATAGTACGATATGGCTGAAACCCCTGTCAGAATATAGAGTGCATAATAGCGTACTTTTCCGTTTTGCAGTTTTCCAAAAACAAAACCTGCTTTTTTGTAGAGCCAGACGTTCAGATTGATGAACCCGTCAAAGATCCTGGGGTCGATCACTTTGGCAATAAGCCAACTGATCAGCAATAAAGGTTTCACGATCAAAAACTCATAGATCTCATCGATATAGAACTTGTTGATAACCACATTTTTCCAAAGTGTATGGGTTTCCGGTTCTGTAGCATGAGATGCAAAAAGTTTGTATGCCAAGCCCATACCCAAAAGTGCTAAAGTGACATTCAATGCAGTCAGCATGTATTCAACTGCAAAACTGAGGTGAAATTTCAGATCAGGCAATGCCAGAAAAGTGTTGATCCACGAAGTACCTCCATAGGCTTCATTGATTCCAAGAAGACCTACCGTGGCAGAACCTATTGCCAAAATAACCAGTGGATAGGTCATGGAGGAAGGAAGTTTTTGAAGTGTATGATCCGCTTTCTCCTGTGAGTAAAAGACAGTAAAAAGCATTCGAAACATATAAAAGGCTGTCAGTCCTGCTGTCAATGTGCCAATGCCCCAGATGACATAGTGTTCGGAAGAAAAAGCTGCTACCAAAATGGCATCTTTGGAGAAAAAACCTGAAAATGGTGGGATACCGCTGATCGCCAGTGTTGCGATGAACATGGTGATGTAGACCAGTTTCAAGTGTTTCTTCAAAGCACCCATTTTAAAGATATTCTGCTCATGATGCAGGGCAATGATCACCGCTCCTGCTCCCATAAAGAGGAGTGCTTTAAAGAATGCATGGGTAAACACATGAAAGATACCCGCAGAGTAGGCACCCAGTCCCACAGCAATGAACATATACCCCAATTGACTCATGGTCGAATAGGCCAGAATCTTTTTAATATCTGTCTGGTAGGAAGCGATAATGGCGGCAAAAAGTGCAGAAGCAGCACCGATCGTGGCAATGAAAATTCCCACATCAGGAACCTCTACATAGAGGAAACTGTAGCGTGCGACCATGTAGACACCCGCTGTGACCATTGTGGCTGCATGGATCAAGGCCGATACAGGTGTTGGACCGGCCATGGCATCCGGAAGCCAGACATAAAGCGGAATTTGTGCGGATTTACCCATGGCACCTACAAAAAGGAGAAAGCCGATAAGTGTCATCATTTCCGGAGAGAGGGTATGGATATTTGCCTGGATGGATTCAAAGGTAAAACCTGTATTTCCCAGAGAGACAAAAAGCATTGCAATCGCCATAATGAAACCGAAATCCCCTACTCTGTTGAGAATAAATGCTTTGTTCGCCGCTTTGATATTGGCTCTGTCCTGATGGTAAAAACCGATCAGCAGATAAGAACACAGGCCGACCAGTTCCCAGCCGACAAACATCATAATAGGGTTGTCAGACAATACAAGCAGCGCCATACTTCCCATGAAAAGATTGAAATAGGCAAAGAATTTTCCATACCCTTCCTCATCTTTCATGTAGCCTGCCGCATAAATATGGATGAGCATTCCAATGAAGGTGATGAAAGAGATCATGACCGCAGAGAGTCTGTCAGCCATAAATGCCAGGGAGATATTGAAATCCCCTATATCTATCCATTGGAAAAGTGTACCATGTATGGTTACAGCACCGTTCATAAGCTGCGAGATCAATACAAAAGAGAGTATCGTCATGACAAGCGGTGTTCCCACACCGACAGCAGTATAAAAAAAGTACCTTTTTGCTTTTGTATCTGCCAAATAGACGATCCCCATGACAAGTGCAGAGATAAAAGGCAGAATAACGATCCAGTTAATCATTGAATGCTCCCTCACGCAAAGAATTGAATGCATCACTGTCCAGTGTTCTCTTTGCACGGTAAAGGTTGACTATCATGGCAAGGAATACCGCTGCTTCTGCTGCGATAATTCCTATGATCAGCAGTCCCATGACCGATCCATCTGCATTACCCAGTACTTTGGAGAGTGTCGCAAGGATCAGAGAGACCGAGCTTAACATCAGTTCAATGGACATATAAAGTACAAAAAGGTTTTTCCTGCTTACCAGTCCTATGAGTCCGATACTGAAAAGTATGGACGCCAAAAGATAAAACATATTTGGACTCATTACGCTCTCCTCTCTTTTTTACCGGGTCTTTTTCTTTTTTTTCTCGCGATCACAATGGCACCTACCATTGCAGAAAGCAATAAAATAGAAAGTATCTCAAAAGGCAGTACCCATTCAGAGAAGAGGAGTTTTCCCACAACCTTTGCATTGATCGTGCCGATTGTGCTGAAGTGATCGGGCAATATGATCAATGTTTTATAGAGTAGGATCGTAAATGGGGTGACCAGCAATATTGAAAACATGATCCATTTGTATTTATGGGGTTCTTTGGGTAGGTTCTCCTCTTTTGCATTGACCGTCAGGATCGTCAACATGGAAAGAATGACTACCGCACCTACAGAAACCATGATCTGTGCAATGGCGAGGAATTGACTGTTCAGGAGTGCGAACATACCGCCAAGTCCTATCATGGTCACTAAAAAACCAAAGGCAGAAAAAACGGTCTGTTTACTGGTGATCATCGCAATGCTTCCTCCCAGCATAAAGAGTGCCAAAATGGCAAATATACTAACCTCTAGCACAGGAAATCTCCTCTCCAAAAGCACCTTTGTTCGCCAAAAGCTGCTCTTTGTTCAATACAAAATCTTCTCTGCTGTTCCCCGTAAGAGAGAAAATACCAGTATCCATACGGATAGCATCGCAGGGACAGGCTTCCACACAGTAACCACAGAAAACACACTCCAGGGTATCAATAAAGAACGACTTTGGCATCTTTTCATCATCCCCATCCTCCCTCTCTGTTGCTTCAATGAAAATACAGTTTGCCGGACAGGCGGTCGCACACATAAAACAGGCCACACAGGCGACAGTATCATCTGCCCGGTGGGTCAACCTGTGCAAACCGCGGTAACGGTCTGTAATATCTGTGGGCTGTTCCTCCGGATATTCAAGTGTATCGACTGCATTAATATCTGTGACATTGTCAAAAAGATGTTTAAATGTGACTTTGACACCGTCATAAATGGCGGGAAGGAAAAGTTTGTCTTTAAACGAAGAGCCGTGTCTGGGTATGACAGTTATATTTTGTTTCATGGGTTTACTCCTACAACGATGATCGCTGTGATAAAGAGGTTTAATAAGGAAAGTGGCAAAAGATAATACCATCCAAGGTGCTGTACCTGATCATAACGGAAACGGGGTACTGTCCAACGGATCAGAATGAAAAAGATATTGAACATCATCAGTTTCACTACAAAAACAACGATCTGAAACAGCATCACTGTGATTGAGTTTGCCAAAGCGGAATCTGCGACAAATACCAAATAGAGCAGGATCACTTCGATCAAAGCGGTCATGCTCAACAGTGCGATGGTCAAGACTTTAGTCTCAAAGTTCCTTCCCCCATCAGTACTTACCGTTGGGCGTACTGTATTGTTTTTCCTCATCCATTTAATAAGTAGGCCGACAATGACCGGGACAGATACCATCATTACTACGGCAAAAGCAGAAAAGTTTTCCAACATCATTTCGGTGCTGACCCAGGGGATCTGATAGCCACCGAAGATCACGGTGATGATCACGGCTGAAGCGGTGTTCATTGCCACATATTCACCCATAAAATACATAGCAAATTTCATCGCTGTATGTTCTGTCATATACCCTGCTACGATCTCACTCTCACCTTCTGCTACGGTAAAAGGGTTACGGTTCGTTTCAGCAAAAAGAGCGACGATCAGGACAATACTTGCCAATGGCTGCACCAAAATACCCCAGGCAGGCAAAAAACCGAAAAAAGTACCGCTCTGCCACTGTACCATGGCATTAAAGTCTATGGTATTGTAAGTGATGATAAAAGAGAGGATGCTCAAGCCCAAAGGCAACTCATAAGAGACCACCATGGATCCGGCACGTGCAGCACCTAAAAGGGCATACTTGTTATGGGAGAGCCAACCTCCAAAAATGACACCCAAAACACCAATGGCACCAATGGCCAGATACCATAACACCCCGAAGTCTATCGGCAGTGCCTGTACCCGCAATGCTTCACCGTCTATCTGCAGTGTATCGGCAAAGGGAATGGCCATGAATGCCAGCAGCGCTGCAGAGAAGGTGATGACAGGCGCCAGCATAAAGAGCCATCGTCCCATTTTTATATGTCCAGGATAATACTCCTCTTTCAGAAGCAGTTTCACCACATCGGCAAAGGACTGTACCACACCCCCTAAACGAAAACCAAACACATTAGTACGGTTCGGTCCCAGTCTGTCCTGAACCAGAGAAGCGATACGTCTTTCAAGCCAGACCAGTACAGGGATGGTCAGCAGGGCAAGCAGTGCACCTAAAACAAAAGAAGCAACAGATACAAGAATGGAGGCTGTACTCATGATCCGACCTTTTCAAGCCATTCGATCACTGTAGGTACAGGATCGTTCATATGCAAAGCCTGTTCACAATACTGGTCAATACCGTCTTCATTGCAAATATGTCCGGAAGACTCTGCATAGGTAGCCATAGGCAGAATAAGATCTCCGTTACGGTTCTGATGGGTACTGAAGTTGACCAAGGCATCAGACTCAAAAGACTGAGGATGGTTAAAATTGATCAGCAGTCCGCTTTTTGTCGGGAGTGCTGTTTCTATTTTTAATCTTTCAATGGTTTTACTGTTTGCTGCTCTGTCTGAAGATCTAAGCATATCATCATGAAAATCCTCATCCCTGTAAACATCAAGCGGCGCATGGACATTGGCTCCAATCTTTTTAGCGAAATCAAAGATGGCTTCTATCTCTTCGGTGTAGAGGTTGGCATCGATGAGCACAGTAATAGACATTTTGTAAATGTCAAGCAATCGTTGGAAGGCTCCCAAAGCTTCATTTTCAAAGATCTCTTTATGCTTCAGGATCATTTTCTTCTGACGCTCTTCCTGTAAAGCTTTATAGCTCAATCGTCCCTCATCACAGATAAAGAAACCGTTGACATCATCATTTCTTCGGGGTCTGAATCGATAAATGACATCATCTTGATACTTCATTTTGTTGTGATCTATGTAAATGTTGCACCCTTTCGCACAACCATGACAGACCGAATTTACCGTTTTGAGGAACCATACCCGCTGCTTGAATCTGAAATCTTTGGAAGTCAATGCACCGACGGGACAGAGATCCACTACATTCATTGCATAGGGGTTGGAGAGTTTTTTTCCCGGCAGGGTAGAAACACGTGCATGATCACCTCTGCCGATGATACCCAGTTCATGGCTGTGAGTGATCTTGTCTGTAAACCTAGTACACCGGGCACAGAGTACACAGCGTTCCTGATCCAACATCACATTGGCACCAAGATCCACTTTTTTCAACCCTTTTACTTTTTCAGGAATACTGATCTTTGAATCATTCAAACCGTAATCCATATAGAAATCTTGAAGCGAACACTCCCCCGCCTGATCACAGACAGGACAGTCTACCGGGTGGTTAATGAGTTCCAGTTCCAGAATATCCGTACGAACTTTCTCGATATTCTCTCCTGTTGAACGCACTTCCATCCCCTCTTTAATAAAGGTATCGCAGGCGATTTGCGGTCTCTTCTGCCCCTCTATCTCCACCATACACATACGGCAGTTTCCGTCTGCACCCAAAGCTTCATGGTAACAGAAATACGGTACTTTGATCTGCTCTTTTATCAAGAGGTCAATGAGCAGTGAACCTTTCTCCGCATTGTAGCTACGGTCGTCAACAACAACTTCTACCATTTCACTCATAATGCCCCCTCAAATTCATCTCTGAAACGTTTGATGAAAGAGACGATCACTATTGCCACAGCCGGAGCAAAAACACAGATGGTCTTTCCGTTCATCGTATCAGCCACTTCCAGCAGTTTATCAATATCCGCTTTGGTTCCCCGTTTATCAAGTATTTTTCCTACGAGTTTATCAACCCAGCCTGTTCCCTCTCTGCAAGGGGTACACTGTCCACAGGACTCTTCATGGTAGAACTCAAGAATATTTTTCAATGCGGTGACCATACAGGTATCTTCATCCATAAGGATCATCCCTCCGGTACCCAGTGTTGAACCGACAGCACGCAGTGCTTCATAATCAAGTGTAAGTTTTTCAACCTCTTCAGCATTCAGCACCCCGCAGGAG
>JAMONL010000241.1 GCA_027065815.1 Sulfurovum sp. | reverse complement strand
AAAAGCATGTCTGGAAAAAAGTGTGTGTTTCATAAGTGATTCCTTTAAAAAATATTATATCCAAAGCATACTAAACTGTAAGGAACTTGTATCTTTTAAAAATCAAGTCCAAAAAGCAAGTTTGTCGTTGTTTTATTGTTTCCAACATTTGGAGCAGGATTGGTATCGTTAATATAATTCATCGATAATTTTACAGATAAAAAGTCAAACAGTGGAATGGTAAAATTTAAATTGGATCTAAATATCCAATCTTCACCTGGATTTTCCAGACTCGGATAATAGATCAAGAACCCATCGATGATAAAAGTATTAATGAATGTAACATCATCCATTCTGTATTTTCCACTTAAACCCAATGCTCCTGCTGTAAAATTCTTATCAGGGTAGAGTTCTCCCACATATTTTGTAGAGGCATAACCAAGACCAATAGTGGGCTCTAACCAGACAGATTTGCTAAAATTAAAACGGTACCCATACCCCAAAGAGGGGATATATCGGTTTTTGACAAATCGAATACGATCATAATCAGCTGCCAGAGAAGCATACCAGAACTGGTCAGTTCTAAAGTGGTTTTTATACGTCAATATACCCACCAGTTCATCGGTATAGTCATACTTGGGTGTGGTTGCTGTTTCTCGTGTTTCATATTCATAATCTATATAAAGTTTAAACTCATGCTCTGCCTTCTTACGTTGCAGATTAAACAAAACATCCACAGAGTTTTTGATCGTACTCCCCTGTTCCAGCTTAAATCCCACATTAACATTTCCTTTCGTATAAGGAAACCTGTTTCGTACTCTATTCTCAAATGAATCATCATCAGTCACGGACATAATAAAGTTATCGATACTGGCAATTTTTACCGTTCGCTCCTTATTGTCGTTTTGAATTACCTTTAAATAGGTATTGTCTTCAATCCCTACAACACGCCCTTCAATATCCATACGGTTATAGGAAATATGGTAGGAATATTTTGTACTGATAGACTCTATATCCTTATAGGCAAAATGGCTTAATCCTTCACTGTACTGCAACCTGAAAGAAAGTTTTTCCGGAGAAATTTTTACGATCTTTCCGTAAAGGGTCATGCCATGCACCACAATGGTATCTTTGATCTCCTCTTTTTCAGACGGTTTTTCCTTATTTATAAAAGCATTGGCACTCACTGCATTGGTGAAAAATATAAAAAATAAAAGATATTTGATCAGATTTGAAAACATAGAAATCCCCTTCCCTGGAACAATAAGCAGTTGATAAAAAAATTATAGCTGAATGTAACTGTTAATTTGGAAGATTTGATTTCCAGTTGACAAATGCCGAATTACCCTACGATAGCAAAGCAGATTGGCAGATAGATTGCTTACTCTTAGTTTGCATTAGATTTGAGGGTTGGAGCGAAGGAGCTTACGTACAGTAAGTGACTGAACGACTCCCTCAAAGATGATGTAAAATAAGAGATAAGATTATTCCCATTCGATTGTTGCCGGGGGCTTGGAGGATATATCATAAACGACACGATTGATCCCATCGATCTCATTAATGATCCTACGACTCATCCCCTCGAGAACATCATGTGGCACATGCGCAAAAGTAGCGGTCATTCCATCTACTGATTCCACCATACGGATACATACGGTATTGTCATAAGTTCTGTTGTCACCCATAACTCCTACGGACTGTACATTCAGAAGCACAGTAAATGCCTGCCACACCTTGTCATAATAACCAGTCGCTTTCAACTCTTCCTGCATGATGGCATCTGATTCTCTAATGAGATGTAACCCCTCTTCCGTCACTGCACCCATGGTACGAATAGCAAGTCCCGGTCCTGGGAAAGGGTGCCTTCCTATCATATCTTTTGGTAGTCCCAACTCAAGACCGAGTTTTCTTACTTCATCTTTAAAAATCTCTCTTAAAGGTTCTACCAGTTCAAAGGTCATCCAGTCCGGAAGTCCTCCAACATTGTGATGTGATTTAATGGTCTTTGACGGTCCTTTGACAGAAACTGATTCAATCACATCTGTATAAAGTGTTCCCTGTGCCAAAAAAGCTACATCGGTATGTTTTTTCGCTTCAGCATCAAAGACTTCAATAAACTTTCCACCGATCGCTTTGCGTTTTGTCTCAGGATCAGATACACCTTCCAATGCGGCCATAAACTCTTGCTTGGCATCTACCGTAATAAGCGGAATATCTAAAAGCTTAAACATAGCCTGAACCTGCTCCGCCTCATCTTTACGCAAAAGTCCCTGGTCTACAAATACGCAGATAAGCTGTTCTTTTGGCAATGCTTCATTCAGCATAGCAGCAACTACAGAAGAATCAACCCCTCCGGAGACACCGCAAAGTACTTTTTTATCACCTACCTGAGCCCGGATAGCAGCGATCTTCTCTTTGGCAAAAGAACCCATATTCCAAGTGCTGTCACAGCCGCAAATATGTTTTGCAAAGTTCTTCAACATACCCGTTCCTTCTACTGAGTGGTGTACTTCCGGGTGAAACTGGAAAGCATACACTTTTCTGCTCTCATCGGCGATCGCTGCATACGGTGAGTTCTCAGAAGTACCGATAATATCAAACCCCGCAGGTAGTCTCTCGGCTTTGTCTCCGTGACTCATCCATACCGTAGAATTATCTGGAATTCCTTTGAAAATAGAAGAATCATTCTCTATTTTCAGTTTGGCTTTTCCATATTCATGATGGTCAGCAGCAATCACTTCTCCGCCAAAATGCTGGGTAATGAGCTGCATACCGTAACAGATACCCAGGATCGGCAGTCCAAGATCCCAGATACCCTCATCTGGCTTGTATGCATCTTCTGCATAGACAGAAGCCGGTCCACCTGAAAGAATGATCCCCTGAGGCTTTCTGGCTTTAATGTTTTCAAGACTCTCACGGTAAGGTACTACTTCTGTATAGACACCGGATTCTCTCAGTTTTCTAGCAATAAGTTGAGTATATTGTGAACCAAAGTCTAAGACTAAAATAGGTACGTGTTTCATAGGTTGTTTCCTTGTATTTATATAAATAAATCTTCTTTTAAAAACTTATTTATGTAAATCGTAGAACGCTCATTCCCACAGAAAGCGTGGGAATAAGGAAAATACCTTACATATGATGTGCACCGATGTGAAGCATTTCAAATTGTACATACCAGATAGTAATAGATACGATGTATCCTACCAATACTGTCCATGCATATTTCATATGTGCCGAAAAAGTATAGATACCATGCATCTTACCCATCACACCTACTCCGGCAGCAGAACCGAATGAAATAAGACTTCCACCGACACCTGCTGTCATTGTTACAAGCATCCATTGAGATTGTGTATCCACTCCCATGTTAGGATTAGCTTTAAGTACCGCTGACATAACCGGTACATTATCCACAACAGCGGAAAGGAAACCCACACCAATATTGACTGCTGTGGCACCAAACTGCTCATAGAGTGCGGTAAAGTACTCAAGGAACCCCAGGAAGTGAAGTCCTCCTACCGCTGCTAAAATACCAAAGAAGAAGAGCAATGTGTCATTTTCAATTTTTGCTATCCAGGAAAAAGCATTAAGTTGTGTTTCAGAAGCAGACCTGTTGATTCTATATACATACATTTTCAGAATAGCCAAACCGAACATCATTCCCCACATAGCAGGGAGGTGCAGTATCTGATGAGAAACAACTGCCATAGCGATCGTCAAAGCAAAAAGTCCAATGATCACTTTTCCACCTTCTAATATCTCTGCTTTCTTTTCATCAGCATGAAAAGGTGGTTTCCCTTCCGGAACAAAACGGCTTAACAAGAAGGCTGTGACTCCCCAACCCAGTATAGCTGCAGGAAACAGGAAGAGGAATTCTGTAAAATCCCCTTTTCCAGCAACCCATACCATCAGTGTCGTAATATCACCAAAGGGAGACCATGCACCACCTGCATTGGCTGCCACGACAATATTGATAGCACTCGGTACCAAAAATGCTTTATTCTCTTTATCAATCGTTAAAAGTACAGTGGAAAGGATCAGTGCCGTCGTTAAGTTATCTGCTACAGGAGAGATGAAAAATGCTAAAACACCGGTTACCCAAAAGAGTTTTTTATAACTATACCCTTTAGAAACAAGGTTATAACGTAAAGCAGAAAAAACACCTCTGTCTATCATCGCCTCAATGTAGGTCATCGCGACCATCAAGAAAAAGAAGATCCCAGCTATTTCAACAATAAGATGTTCAACTTCCTGTTCCAGGTGATGCCCGTCTATACCATTTATGGCAAAGTAAACCCCGATCAGCATAAAAATACCTGTACCTGCAAGCAGTGCCGGTTTGGCTTTATTAATCAGATATTTATCTTCAGTAGCGATAAAATAATAGGCTATCACAAAGAGGGCCAAGGAAAGTATCCCTACCCAAGTAGTGGTTAAATGTAATTGTTCGTGCATTGTTTCTCCTGCTGTTGTTTGTTGAATGTAATATAGTACTTCTCTATACATCTTTTTCAGATTCTATATAGTGTGAACCCAAAGATTCTGTACGTGCAAGTGCTGCTTCAACAATGGCTGAAGCTGTATTGAGACGCAGTTGAAGCAATCGTCCTATTTCATGATTTTTCATATCATAAATAAGATTTTTTGCTTCATGCAGACCTTTGGTTGTCCTTATGATCCCTATATCGTCCCACATCACCTGACGCAGTTTCTGTTTATAGATCTTGTCATTTTCTTTGTGCAGAATATTACCATAATCCTTCTCAAAAGTAGGTGTTTTTACACCCTGTTGTTCTTTGGACAAAAGATGGTCTACCGCTCGTTTTGCAAAAACCACACCCTCAAGCAGAGAGTTTGAAGCGAGACGGTTCGCACCGTGTACCCCGGTCCTTGCTGCCTCTCCAATGACATAAAGCCCTTCCATTCCAGGGATACAGCCATAGGTATCGCATTT
>JAMONL010000240.1 GCA_027065815.1 Sulfurovum sp. | reverse complement strand
TGATTCCATAGGACTGGCAGTGAAAATGTTTCAGGACAGCAATGTGACAGACAGAATGCTTATCGTCATGAGTGACGGAGATGATACCGGTTCTAAAGTACCACCGTTGACGGCTGCAGAACTGGCTTCCAAACATGATGTGAACATCTTTACCATCGCTATGGGTGACCCAAAAAATGCAGGAGAACACCCTATAAATACAGAAACCCTTAAAGAGATCGCAAAGATCACAGACGGAAAATTCTACTATGCCTGGAACAGCGATGAGTTGGCAGATATCTATACGCAGATAGACAAACTCAAACCCAAGGAGGTCAAAGAGATCACGCACCGACCGAAATTCGATCTCTTTAGATATCCGCTGTTATTTGCCTTGTTTATTTTACTGGGTTATGGAGCCTTGCTTTATCTACAGAGCAGAAAGGAAGTTTCATGAGTGCTTTTCATTTTTTAAGACCTGAATATCTGCTTTTACTACTTCCTGCCTGGGCTTTGGTCTGGTGGTTACTGCATCAGCAAAATGATGAAACAAAATGGAAAAAGGTTATTGACAGCAAACTTTTAAAACATCTTTTGCTCAAGCCCGACAGTAAACATGCAAAGATCGCAGCGCCCTGGCATTTGGGTGTGGTTCTCAGCCTGTTGATCATTGCTGTGAGTGGTCCAAGCTGGAAACTCAAAGCCACACCGTTTACACAGGATGACACGAAGATCGCTTTTGTCCTATCCGTAAAGAAAAGTATGCTGACCACTGACATTATGCCAAACAGATTGAGCCGTGCAAGCATCAAGATAGAAGACCTGATGGCTAAGAGATCAGATACACAGGCAGCACTGTTTGCCTATAGCGGTACGTCGCATTTGGTCTTGCCTCTTACCAATGATCACAGCATCATTAAAACCTTTTCTCAAGCATTGGACCCGTCCATTATGCCTTTGGAGGGAGATGATATTCAGGGTGCACTGTTTCTAGCAAAAAAGGAGTTGGACAGTAAAGGTTCCACGATCATTGTTGTGACAGACAGCATCTCTCCTTCAAATGCCAAATTGGTGATGAAAAACGGTTTTGGAGATGACCTGAATGTGATACTCTGGCAAATTGCTTCTTCAAGCTTAAGTTCTGTCTCTGACTTCAAGAGTGCAGCATCCATTTTGGATGCACACTATGTGCCTTATGCCGGAGATAACAGTGATGTGACAAAAATCTCTTCTTTAATAGACAAGAATTTTAAAAATGCTGCACAGAATGACGACAGAAAATATGAAGACGGTGGGTATTGGCTGGTACCGATCATCTTTCTTTTACTCTTGATGTGGGCCAGACAGGGTTTCATTGCTGAGTTATGGAGACGGTCATGAAAGTATTTATACTAAAATACAAGTCTTTATTACCGTTTTTACTGACACTGCTGATTTCACTTCTGTGGCTGTTGTTTTTTTATCAGGGTGCATGGAACAGACTCTTGATCACATCCGATCAGCTTGGATATAAGCTCTATCAGGAAAAAAATTACCTGGAAGCAGCCAAAATTTTTGAAAACATGTCGTTTAAAGGTGCTGCATTTTATAGGGCAGGAGAGTTCAAAAAAGCCAAAGAAGTTTACCAAAACCTCTCGAATAAAGAGGGGAAATACGATCTTGGAAATGCTTTTGTCATGCTGGGGGAATATGATGCTGCGATAGAAGCTTATGAACTGGCACTCAAGATCGATCCTGCATTTAAAGAAGCCAAAGAGAACCTGCTCATTGCAAAAGCCAGAAAGATCCTTAAAGAGCCTGAAAATGATGGAGAGCAGGGGGTGGGTGACCTGGGTGCCGATGAGATCGTTTTTGATAACAAAGAGGGTAAAGGGGTCGATGATGACAGCTCTGCACAGGAAGAGAGTGCATCTGGGAATCCTAACTGGCTGGACAGGCTTCAGACCGGCCCCAAAGATTTTTTGAAGAACAAATTCCGATATCAGTATGAGATGCAGGAGCACAGTGATGCGAAGTAAAATTTTACTCTTTCTGTTATTGACACTTATGCTTTTTGCAACAGACGGGAAAATAAAAGTTTATATTAAATCAAATGAAGAGATCTATACTTCACAAAAGATCACGGTAGCTGTAGAACTGATGACAGATGCCTTTAGTATATCTGATGCCAAGATCACTTTTCCCGCTTCTCCCGGATATATGGTTCAGGTACCTAAAAGTGCAGCCTTTATACGTCAGGAGGAGATCAACGGAACAGACTGGCAGGTAGTGAACTATGAGTATGATGTGTATGCGCTTAAAGCCGGTACCATCACGATTTCTCCGGTCAAAGCGCTGTTCTCTGCATCCATGGGCTATGGGCAGCCCAAAACAGAATTTGATCTTCAAAGTGAAGCTTTGCATTTTGATGTGAAAGTACCTGAAGGTATGAAGAGTGATAAATTTGTACTGGTGACAAACAACTTTATGCTTAGCCATATACTGAGACCTGAAAAAAAGCAGTTGATCGTTGGGGATGCGGTAGAGCTTGAAGTGACACAAAAAGCTTTTGGTGTGCCTGACATACTTCTGCAGCCTGTTGTCTACAGATCGAATGCATATCTGCGTGTCTATGGGAAAGAACCTTTACTCAAAAGCGGACTCTCCGGTACCTATGATGTCTCACGAACAGACCATTTTACCTTTGTATCAAATATGGAAGGTAATGTCACTTTGCCTGCACAAAAGATCCTCTGGTGGAACAGTAAAACGAAAAAAGTACAAAGCGAAGTCATACCTGAAATGCAGTTTGAGATCATTTCCGACCCGCAGATAGCTCTGGATGCAAAAAAAGCGCGTGAAAAGAGACTGCTGCTTCTTGTTGGGTTTCTCCTTCTTACCTTCTTGTTGTTCTATCGTATTGCTTCCCCCTATATCAGATGCTATAGAGATAAACGCAGACGACAGTATGAAAAAAGTGAAAAAGGGAAGTATGAAAGACTTCTTAAAAGTATTGAATCCGGAAAGATAGCAAGGATCTACCAAGATTTTTATGTCTGGATAGGTACCCTGCATACAGAAACGGAAATAAAAAGTTTTAAAGATGTTTATAGCTGTTATCCGGAATTTAAAACAAATTTTATAAAGTTTGAGAATAGTTTAGTTTCTCATGGCAGCGTTGACAAAGCTACTTGCCTAAGTACAGTAAAAAGACTAAGAAAAGCACTCTTGAAAGTCTCCAAAGAAGATACCTGCAGTCTGGTAAAAAAATTAAATCCTTAAGGATTTACCTGGTATGAAATTTACATGGCTGGCAGTGAGGAGAAATTCATTTTTCTTTGAGGCTATATTTTAATCTTCTACTCTAAAAAATAACTATAAAATACAAGTCATGAATAAACTAAATATATATGATTTTCTTCAAAAACAGATTTTGATGATGATAGGATTGTCATTGTTCCCCGGTGTGGCATATATTATATTGGGATGGTTGAACAATGTTGTTTATCCTGCTCTCATATGGTATGGACTGATGGTCATTGTCTCATTTTTTGGTTGGAAACTCTACATATATGATTTAAGATTGATTGGAAAAGAGGACTTATCCAAATGGTATAGGTCTGTGACACTCTATTTCTATATGATATTTGGACTATGGACCCTGATCTTTATTTTATACGCTGATGAATCAGAGAGTCATTTGCATTATATCGCGATCTTTACCCAGTTGGGGGCCTCTGTCGTTGCTTCTACTATACTGGTTTCAGATAAAAAACTATTTTTCCCTGTTCTCTTGATCCTCATGGTTCCTCTTGTCGGATATTTTACGTTAATAGATGAATGGTACGGTTATGTTCTGTCAGTCTTTTCTGTCATATTTCTTGGTGTATTGCTTTACTCATCAGAAAACAGTTACCGGCTAATAAAAGAAAACTATTATCAGGCACAGCATGATTCTTTGACCGGTCTTTATAACAGACGTTATTTTGTGGACTATATTGAACGTATGATAAACAGAATAGAATATAGTAAAAAATTTGCCTATGTACTTCTGATTGACCTTGATCACTTTAAAACCATCAATGATACGCTGGGACATGATATCGGGGACAAGGTTTTGATTGCTGTTGCCAAACGTATTACTGACTATTGCGGAAAAGACCATGTTGTTTCCCGTTTGGGCGGTGATGAATTCACTATATTGAGTCCGGAATATGATGAGAGTGTGAATTGTCAAGAAATAGCTTATGTATTTTCAGAAAAACTTTTGCAGAGATTAAAAGAACCTTACCATATTGACAATCACAATTTATATCTCTCTGCCAGTATAGGGATCAATGGGATAGGAAATGTCGATATAGGATCGAGACACTTCATCAAAGAAGCGGATATCGCCATGTATGAGGCGAAAGAACAGGGACGTGACGGGATCATTATTTTTAATGATGAACTGGCACAGCGAGTGAAACAGCATCTTGAGATAGAAAGAAAACTCTATTTTGCGCTCAAATATGATGAAATCGTCCTCTCTTATCAGCCGCAATTTGATGCCAATGAAAATATTATCGGGGTAGAAGTACTTGTACGTTGGGACAGTAGAGATTTTGGTCTTCTCATGCCGAATGAATTCATCCCGATAGCAGAAAAGACCGGACTGATCATTGAACTGGGAAATTTTATTATAGAAGAAGCCTTTAAAACATTGCAAGAGTGGGAAGAGAAAGGCATCATACTTCAGCAGTATTCTATTAATATTTCAGTGAGACAGTTTTTTCATACTTCTTTTACGGATGAAATTGAACGACTTTCCAAAAAACATTTGAATGAAGAATGTAGAAAAAAGATCATTTTTGAAGTAACAGAAACGATTTTAATTGAAGATATGGATAAAATCGTAACAGCCATGGACAAGATCAGAAGTCTGGGTATGTCTTTTTCCATGGATGATTTTGGGACAGGGTACTCATCATTGAGCTCTTTACGTGAATTGCCGATCGAAGAATTAAAAATAGACAGATCTTTTGTAGGTCATTTGGGAGAGTATGAGTCAGATGAACTGATGATCACAACCATCTTGTCACTGGCAAAAATATTTGATCTTCAAACGGTTGCTGAAGGGGTAGAAAGTCAACAACAGTATGATTTTCTTTTAGAAAATGGCTGTAATATCTTCCAGGGGTATTACTTCTCAAGACCA
Source organism: Sulfurovum sp. (assembly GCA_027065815.1). Taxonomy (GTDB): domain Bacteria; phylum Campylobacterota; class Campylobacteria; order Campylobacterales; family Sulfurovaceae; genus Sulfurovum. Next base: position 15,648 of record JAMONL010000240.1, on the reverse strand, counting down.
CTAAGTCAGAAGAAATTTGAAGTTTATTACTATCAATTCATGAAAGTTCAGAAGCCTCTTTTTGAAGATTAATATTGACGTTTATAGTCTGTTGTTCTACCTCTTTCACTGCGTACCGATAATTTTTTTGGCTCAAATGAGATGATTTTATAGATATGGATCTTGTTACTCACCCACTTATATTTAAAGTTTTCTGCTAAATTATCAAGGGATTGTTTAGAGATTTGGTAAACCTCTTTGACAGAAGGTACATTGACAGAATTAATAGTATAAATAAGCGCATTTCCTTTTGCTTCCCAGTTCCCTGAAACTTCAATACGAAGATCCTTGACATAAGAGAGATCTTTTTTGAGACTGACAAGGAGTACAAGCATAAAAGTATTATTGGCATGAAATGTGACATACTCTTTTTCTATGGTCTCAGTACCGTTATTCAGTGTGCGTAGAGAGCTATACCAACTACCGACAATATCATTTGTTCCAACAGCATGTGCTTGTCCCATAAATAATAAGAGTGTAAGCAGTACTTTAAGCATATTTATTTTTTGTTTCCGTAGTAAGGCCTGGAGTAGGGCTGTACATAACTCTCTGAGTCATAGTCATAGCCAAACGGTACGTAGGTATACGGCAGTTGATAGTAGTTGAAGATCTTGCTTGTTTTGGTCCAGCCCATTGCTTTAAGGACTTCGGAGGTATTGATCCCCACACCTACATAAGTTACACGTTCGGTATCACTGTAGTTTTCATGATCCTGATAGCCTCTGGTGTAATACCCAAGCTGTAGTTCAAAATACTTCATCGGTGTATCTTCCATGCTGTCAAAACCGGAAAATTTCAAAGCAAAGAGGTATTTCATAGAGTTGTATTGGGTAAAGATGTCGACATTTGAGTTAAAGTCAGGAATATATTCCAAACGCAGATCCACTTTCCGTTTCACTTCAGGGTATTTTTCTCTGACATAGTAAAAAGCTGCACCTACCGTATTCATGACCATATCTTCATAGGAAAATCCCTGTGTAGTACTGAAAGAATCACCAAATTCCATCAGACCTTGAAAGGTCCAGGCAGTAATCGGACCGTAAAGCATGGAATCTTCTTCTTTCATACCCCAGTATTCATAGAGAGAGGAGAATCCCAGTGACCAGAGATAGGTTGAATACATATGTCCCATTTTATCTGCACCGCCATACTTGGTATCTTTTTGGAACCAGCCTTCATCTCCCATAACCGGTTTGGTCGTAAAGTAGTCCCAAAATGCTGTTCCCCACAGCATGACAACACTCGCACCGATGACATTGGTATAGATGACTCTGTTGAGCAACTCATCATCGCTCAGGGGTGCTTGGGGTTTGAACATAGCCACTTCATACCAGGTTCTTTCCGGGGTTCCGATCGTATCGTTACAAGACGTTTCCTGTAAGCCTTGCGTTGTATTTATTTGCCCACCTGCCAATAAATTTATTGACAGGAGAGGGATCAAAAGATATTTTTTCATAAAGGTCTTTCTAAAATTATGGATTTAATGCAAAAAGTATATCTAAAGATTATTAGTTATGTATTAGTTTTCGCATTATCATAAATATTATTTAACTTGCTCTGCAATAAGATGGATCGCCATACCGTAAGAGGTGGAGTTATTGTAGCGGGTAAGGACTCTGAAATTCTTCCCTCCCATCCAAATATCATCATGGGTTCTGTTACGTGTTTTCAAAAGGTAGGCTCTTGACTCAGGAAAGCGCTTTTTAGGCTTGACCCCGGCTTTGTATATGCTTGAGGTCGCATAAGTCCTTCTGTGGCTTGTTTTAAGTCTTCTAAAACGTTTTCCTTTAAAAGTGGTCGCTACGGCAACGACATGCCCGTTCCTCCAACCATTCTTATGCATAAATTTGGCGATAGATCCGATACAGTCTTCAAGATCCCATGGGTTGGTCTTTCCGTCTCCGTTGAAATCGGATCTGTGTCTGCGTGCAACGGAAGGTACCTGCTGTACACAGCCCATAGCACCAGCAAAGGAACCTTCAAGTTTGGTAATGTTATAGCCTTTTTCACGTGCGAACAAAAAGAGGTGTTTCAGTTCGGATTTAAAGAATTTTTTCATACGGTTGCGATGAAAAGCCAGGGTTGCCAGGGCATCAAGGATGTTGTAGTCACCTGTATATTCACCAAATTTGCTCTCTACACCCATGAATCCTACAATATAATTCATGTCGACATGATACTGTCTGCTTGCTCTTCTCAGAGTAGTGTAGTACTTTCTTTTAAATTTTTTGGCTTTTCTAAAAGTCTCTGCATCAAGCACATGGGCTTTGTACCGCTCCCAGGAACCATTGGTCGTACCGACTTTGTATCGTCCTGTATATCTGGCAAGTGTGTCTCTGTCAAGCTTTGCATGTTTCATGACAGAGACCATATAGGAGCGTTTGAAGTTGTATTTACGTACCATCATATTGATGAAATTCTGTACCTCTTTTTTAGCAAGATAGTTATAGGCTACCGGTGGTCTGTCGTCATTCGCGAGAAGAAGAAAGGGGATGAGCATGGTGATAAGAAAGTATTTAATTATTTTCATTTTTTTCCTTGTAGGGTGTTGTGTCCTCACAACACCGAATCTAATATTAATAATGCATCCCGGTAAATAGGCTCATCAATAAATCCGTATCTTTCATCCATGAAACCATTAATGCCCTGTTTCGCATGGGCTTCAAATACCGCTTTGATATGCTGTGCCCTCTCAAGTTCATATTTATTAATACTAAATACGGTGTTGGCGATCTCAACCTGCTTTGGACCCATACAGGCTTTACTTTCAAAACCCATCTTTTTCTCATATTCACACCATCGTTTAAAAGTCTCAGTATCATTGTACTCCTGGAACATGAATGAAATGGGATGAATGCCTGCTGTTTTTGCATCTACTAAAAACTTTGAAAGTATGTAGTCAATGCTGGGATTTCCTTCTGCTACAAGAGACTGTGGAAGACCAAGAGAGGTTAAGAGGTCAAGTATACCAAGATTGGCCGTAGTAAGCCGTTCATCTATACGCAATTGACTCAAATTCTCAAAAGCTTCTTTGGTTTCGAGTGAAATATGCAGTTCTTTCTCTTCTGAGAGCAGCGTGAGGGCTTTGGCGATCTCTGTCTGGTTTTTTACCTTTGACAAACGTACGGCATCAAAAGAAAAGTCATTTAAAAAGGCTATCTCCTCTGCACCGCCTTCTTCAAGAGGATTGGTACGCACGACAATGAAGCTTTTTGAAGATTCCATGTGGGAGAGAAAAAAGGCGATATTGTGCAGTGCTTCTTTTTTACGGGAAGGAGCTATGGCATCTTCAAGATTCAGGGTGATCATGTCGGCAGGACTGTCATGCATGCGGTTGAGGTGTTTCAATTGTAAGGGATTCAACATCATATTTGAGCGTTTGCGTGTATGTGAGCATGGTGTTTTTTGTTTTCTACCGTAGTCTTGAGGCAGTTTGTCCAAAGTTTCAAATATCATAGAAGAATCATAGCAAAACTTATCCCAAAACGATATAATGTCAACCATGAAAAAACTACTTCTTATACTTCCTTTTTTAACACTTGGTCTTTTTGCACGTCAGGAGCTCTACCCTTCAAAGTCCTGTCCGACTTTCAACAACATGAAACATACAAAGAACAGCCACCATGTGATGCTGGAGATGAACAAGCGCTATGTGATACTGGACCACCATAAAGGACAGTATCTGATACTGGTCAAGGGTGAACAGCCGGTACAGCGTTGGGTGGATGAAAGCTGTTTTCCTATGGAAAAAGAGGGAAAGAACAGTGTCGATGCGTATATTGAAGCCTCTGGCAAAAGTATGGATAAGACGGAAAATACGATACATACTAAAAAATATGAAAACAGTGGAGTTTCACAGAAGAATCTTTTGGCACTCTCCTGGCACAATGCATTCTGTGAGACACACAGATACAAAAAAGAGTGCAAGCGCAATATCTTTACTCTTTATCGATCCAAACACAGAGAGAGCCATTTCATCCTGCACGGACTCTGGCCCCAGCCTGCGAGTAAAGTCTATTGTGGTGTCGATCGAAAGTACATTACTATGGACAAATACAAACACTGGGATAAACTGCCGATACCGGAATTAAGTAAAGAGACATATGAGAGCCTGAAAAAGCATATGCCGGGCGTGACTTCCAATCTCCATAAGCATGAATGGATCAAGCATGGTACCTGTTATAGTACTGATGCAGAGCATTATTTTGCCAAAGCAGTCTCTTTGGTGGACCAGTTCCATCAGACAGAGGTCAGTGGTTTTTTTGAGAAGAACATTGGCAAAAGAGTGACCTTGAAACAGGTACGTAAACATTTTGACCAGAGTTTTGGTACGGGTACCGGAAAGCGAGTGGAAATGCGATGTCACAAGGGGCTTGTCACAGAGCTCTGGCTGCATCTTGGCGGAGAGAGTGATGCCCTGGGGACATTGCTTCGAAACGGAAAAGAGATACACAGTGCCTGTGACAGAGGACTGATAGACAAGGCAGGTTTTGGCAGATAAAACAGAAGTTCTTGAAGCACTCAAGTACGGCAATGTGTTCTTGACAGGCGGTGCAGGGGTAGGCAAATCTTACATTACCAACGAAGTAATCACGGATTACCGTAAACGGGGAAAACAGGTGGTCTCCTTGGGCTCAACCGGCGTATCTGCTGTGAATATCGGCGGTTTTACTGTACACAGTTTTTTTGTTTTTGGGATCGCCTCGAATTTTGATGAGTTGAATGCCGGTGATAAAAGAGCCAAAAAGAGACTGTCAGATCTGAAAAAAATCCTTAAAGCCACCGATCTCATTATCATCGATGAAATTTCTATGGTCAGTACAGATCTTCTCGATATGATCGCTTACCGTCTCAATAACTACGGATACCTTGGAAAAGTACTCTTTGTTGGAGACTTCTTTCAGTTGCCCCCTGTACAGAAACAGAACAACAGAAATGATGTCTTTGGAGAGAAACTCTATGCTTTTGAATCCATGGCCTGGGAGCGTTTTGACCTGATGGTCATTGAACTCACTGAAATGAAACGTACCACGGATGCAGAGTTCACCCATATCCTTTCCAAAGTACGTAAAGGCATCTGTGATGAAGAAGTGGTCGCCTTCATGGACAGACTGTGGAACACAGAGACGCTGGATGCAGATCCGACTTATCTTTACGGAAGAAACCTGGAAGTGGAACAGACCAATCGCGCCAAGATCAATGAACTCGATACAGAAGAGACCATACTTTTTGCCAATGTCGAAATGTTCGGTAAAGTGCATGAAAAGAAACTGGCAGGCTGGAAAAAAATGCTGCCTATCTCTGAACAACTCACACTCAAAGAGGGAGTGCCTATTTTGTTTACGGTCAACAAATGGGGTAAATTCGTAAACGGTGAACGCGGGATCCTTCGAAAGATAGAGGAGGATCATCTCATTGTGGAGAAAGAAGAGGAGTATGTCAGAGTAGAGAGACATGACTTTGATCTTCTTGATATGGCCGTCAAAGATGATGGTACCATAGAGACCATCTCCCTGGCAACGCTGTCACAGTTTCCGTTAAAACTCGCCTATGCGGTTACCATCCATAAATCGCAGGGTATGAGTATAGACAATCTTGTCTGTAATGTAGACAACATCTTTGCTCCAAGCCAGTTTTATGTGGCTATCTCCAGAGCCATAGACCCTAAAAGACTGAAGATAGATTTTGGAAGAGGAGATCTTTCTCAGTATTTGCACAGAGTGGTGCATGTGGATAACAGGGTAGTGGAGTATTACAAAAATCTAAAGACTGTATAGCTTTAGTTCTGAAGAAGTTTTGATATAGGATACTTATTCAGATATAATTTGCTAAGATGTATGACAATCATACTCACAAGGAACAAGCATGAAACTGAAAAATTTACTTCTGGCATCACTTTTGGCAACTTTCACACTAAGCGGACTCCATGCCGCAAAGTTTAAAATGCATACATGTGTCATAGCGGAAAAAACATTCTGGGACAGCTTTAAGGCTGCCTACAATGAAGTCGACCACTCTTTTGTAGATGCTTTGGATGAAGAGAATAAAAGGGCATATTTTAATTTGCACAAAAGTGATCTTCTCCAACATATGGAGGAAGTGCGTCACAGATGTAAAATAGTAGACAAAGGTGTTGCTGCAGCTTACGATAAAAAAATGGCTGAAATGGATGAAGAACTAAGTTCATTAAATTGATCAGGTACCTTTTTACTATTTTATTGTGACACAACAGGCACATTTCCTGCCGGTTGTATCTTCAGGTGCTTTCCCTTTACATTGACAATATCCCCATCCAGTTCCAGTATATTATATTCATTTTCCAAATCGATATGCAATTCTTCAGGGACTTCACCGTAAAAAGATCCCAGTTTTTTAATGAACCTTGCCGGAGTAAAGATGAAAAACCGTGTTTTACTCATAAGCATAAAAGGGGTGATGATAATATGAACGGGTAGAAGGAAAAGAACGGCAAGGATATATTTGGCCATACCATGCTTGAGCCATCCGAAGCGCAGTGTTTCAGAGAGAGCAATATGTTGAAGATCTCCCATATTACCGGCAGAAAATAAAAAAAGCTCATCATTAAGTTTAAAGATATGATGTTTTTGGATCTTTGGGTTTTTCCCTTCAGCAAGCATGTCCAGTACTTTTTTAATTTTTGGTGCGCGGTGAATCTTTGCTACAACATTAAAAGAACCGGTAGGATTCAGGATGAAAGCAGGGCTATTTTTTAAGGTATGCAGTTGAGTGAGAACCCTTCGTATCGTGCCGTCACCACCATTGATAATAATATAGTCGTAGGTTTCAATATCGTGATGCTCAGAGAGGGATGCAGCTTCAATGTAAGTGATATTCAGTCCGTTATGATGTAATTCTTTACCTATCGAGAGTAGACGCATTATGTTCCTTATGTTCATCAGCTATAATTATAGCTATGAAACTTGAAAATGAAGATGCCCTTGATGACCTTGTCATTTGCCATCAATGCCATACCTTGCATAAAGAGATCACGATACAAGATGGATCAAAAGCCTGCTGCCGTGAATGCAAGACCGTACTTTACCGTTACGACAGCAGATTGGCAGAACACGGATTGGCACTTGCTATCTCTGCTTTGATCTTTTTTGTAGTGGCGAATTTCTTCCCTTTGGTTAAAATTGAGATACTGGGACATGAACAGTTCATTACGATCGCAAAAACGGTATTAAGCCTTTTTTCCAACGGATTTTTTATAGTAGGTCTGCTTCTGGCTTTTCTTATCTTTATTTTTCCTCTGATGATCATGTTCATTTATCTTCTTATATTTTCACTTCTTAAGATGAGAAAAGGGGAAGCGCTCAGTAAAGAACTGCTGATACTGCTTTCCCATATTTTGCCCTGGAGTATGATGGATATTTTCCTTGTGAGTATTCTGGTGGCTCTGGTGAAACTCATAGGGTATGCACAGATACATATGGGTATAGCCTTTTGGGCTTTGATCGTTTTTGTGCTGCTTGATATCTATTTGACAAGAACAGTACATATTTCAGAGATCTGGATGTTGAGAAAAAGAGTTTTTCTGGAAGAAAATAGCAAATGATAGAAGTCAAAGAAGAAGACCTTTTACGCTGTCCCACCTGTGAAGCGGTCAACATAGATAAAGGAAAGAATAATACTTGCCGCCGTTGCGGAAGCGTTATCTATAAACATACCCATTTTAAAACAGAAAAAAGCTGGGCCTATCTGATCACGGCGATGGTGGCGTATGTCCCGGCGAATATTTATCCGATGCTGGTAACCAAACAGTTCGGTTCTACAGAGGGCAGTACTATTTTGGAAGGCGTGATCTATTTGTGGAAACACGGTTCGTATCCGATCGCAGCGATCATCTTTTTTGCATCCATCATGATTCCTATTGCAAAATTCCTTATATTGATTTATCTGTTAATTAGTGTAAAATACCCTTTGGGAAAAGACAAAAAAGTAAATAAACACAAATTGTATTATATGACTGAAGTGATCGGCCCCTGGTCTATGATTGATGTTTTTGTTGTGGCCATATTGGCAGCACTGATACATATGTCCAACATAGAGATCGTAGCAGGTACGGCGGCAACGGCTTTTGCCATATCTGTATTTTTTACACTGCTTGCTGCACATAGTTTTGACGAACGTCTTATCCGTGAATACAGGAAATAACAAATGAAGGAAAAAAGATAGATGCCCAAAGAGATACCAGAGATCGAAGAGTCTACAAAATTTAATTTTTTTACATCCATATGGATCGTACCGTTTATCGCTTTGCTTATTGCAGGGTGGCTGGCATTTCAATATTATTCAGAGTTAGGACCGCAGATCAGGATCATTTTTCCGACCAATGAAGGTTTGAAAGCAGGACAGAGCCAGATCAAATATAAAGATGTCCCTATTGGGATCGTTGAGAAGATCACGTTGGAAGAGAACGGGCATGGTGTTGTTGTGACTGCCAGAATGGATAACTCGGCCACACCCTTTCTTAATAAAGAGACAAAATTCTGGATCGTCAAGCCTGAACTTGGCCTGTCGGGTGTGCGTGGACTGGATACTTTGATCTCAGGAACGTATATCGGTGTCTATGCGAAAAAAGGAGGGGATTTCAAAGATGAATTCATTGGAACGGATCAGTCTTTCCTGAATAACCTTGGCGGGGGGAAGTATTATATGCTGCGAACACCGATGGGGATTTCTTCAGTAAGAAAAGGTACACCGGTCTATTTTAAAAATATCAAAGTGGGGCAGGTAGAGTATGTCGTACTGGATAATGATAAAGTCTTTGTAGATGTGATCGTATTCATAGATAAAAAATACACAGATTTCGTCCACCGTCATTCCAAGTTCTGGGTAAGAAGTACCGTAGATATGACGCTGAAGAATGGTTCTATTGATATCAATGTCGCACCTGTCACGGATCTTCTGAACGGTGCCATTGAGTTTTCAAGTCCTGGGATGGAGGGGAATAAGACCATCCCGGATAACTTTGCTTTTACTTTACACCTCAGTAAAAGTGCAGTGAATAGTAAGACCATAGGACATGCACAAAAAGAGATCTCATTTTTTAAATTACATACAGAAGGAGAACTGGCAAAATTAAGGATAGGTTCCAATGTAGAGTATGCCGGTTTCAAAATAGGATCTGTCATTCATATTGCACTTTTTTATGATAAAAAGACACATCATATGAATGGTGAAGTCGTTCTTGAAGTTGATACTTCAGTCTTCTCCGATCCCAATGACAGCAACCATACAGGGAAAGAGAACCTTTATAAAGCGGTAGAAGAAGGCTTGCGTGCGAAGATCACACCGATCGATCCTATTACCGGACGGCTTTATGTTAATCTGCAGTTCATAGAGAATGACGGGAACAAGAGTATTGTAACTGAAGGGAAATACGCAGTAATTCCTGTGATAGACCACAAATCAGGAAACATGATAGCAAGTATTGGGAGTATACTTGACAAGATCAACCAGTTGCCTTTGGATAAACTGGTGAATTCTCTGGATAAAGTGATCAATGAAACTTCAGAACCGATCGCCAATGCCAATGAAATGCTGATAGAACTGAAGAAAAGTGCCAAAGACTTAAGTAAACTGACCAGTAAAAAGTCATTTGAACGTATGCCTGATGAGGTAGACAAAGCACTTAAAGAATTAACCAAAACACTAAAGACCACCAAGAAAGTAGTTGCCGGCTATGGAAATGACTCTATGTTGAACAAGCAACTCTCCTATACATTGGAAATACTAACGAAAACATCAAAAGAGATGGAAGTATTTTTGCGTATGTTGAACCGTAAACCTAATTCACTGATATTTGGAGATTAAAAGATGACATTAAAAATGATACTTGTAATAGTGGGATTATTCCTCTTGAATGGCTGTGTCGGCAGTTCAAACTATTATGTGCTTTCTGTGGCTTCGCAGCCGCAGAAGGTTTACCCAAGACACAATAAAGTGATCGGGGTCGAGAAAGTCACTATTCCCGGATACCTTTATAAACGAGAGATCGCTATTGCAAAATCCAAAAGTCAGATCGGCTTTATTTCCGGTTCGGAGTGGGGTGAAGACCTAGATGAAGGTTTGACGCACAGACTCATCTCGTTCCTGCAGAAGAAGTTCAGGGAACCAAGGGTGTATGAATATCCGTGGAATACGGATAAAAAGCCAAATCAGCTGGTCAAAGTACAGATCACACGATTTATTGCTTATGGTGACAGAGTCTATCTTGATGCCAATTGGGAGATCAAAAACAGTTCTGGACGAATCAGATCAAGCCTTTTCTCAACATCTGTATCGACCAGTGCAGGAAATGCAACGAGTATAGTGGCTTCTATGGATGCTGCGTTCAAAGAGCTTGAAGAATCCATTGCGAATGGACTGAAGTCGTTTTAGTTGTTTATGTGACATCCTCCTGAAGGAGGATGTTAAAACTCAAATCCTCCGCCTTTGCCTTTACTCATACTGTCATAGACGGCTTTGACATAAGCATCTCTCAGGGTACAGTCAAGGATTTTTTCACACTTTAGACAGCTGTGTAGCTGTTTTTCACGCTGACACTCATCAACTTCAACTTTTTTCTGTTTAAGCGTGATCTGCCATTCGTCAAGCACCTCTTCGGACATCAGGCCTGTACTCCGTAGGCAGCTTTCATTTTTTCTATTTCATAATTTGTCCCAAAGAAACATGGACTGGTATCATGTGGATGGGAAGGTAGCAGTTCCATCAGTCTTACGCCTTTATCATTGATGGCCTGGCCACCGGCTTGTTCATAGATGAATGCAAAAGGAATGACTTCAAAGAGTTGTCTCAGTTTACCGTTTGGCACATCGGAAGTACCGGGGTAAGAGAAAATACCGCCGCCTTTGAGCAGGATCTGATGGAGGTCTGGTACCATACCCCCTGAGTAGCGCAGTCTATACCCTTCTGAAAAAAGGTCATCTATAAATGTTTTATGATGGGCAGACCAGTTCTGCTGTGTACCTCCCGGAGCATTCAGCTTTCCTTTTTCCTTCAGGGTCACTTCTTTACAGACAAGATTGAAAAATCCATCCTGTGCACGGTAATGTTTCGGTTTTTCACCTTCTATAGCGGTCATAAGTTCAATTCTGGGACCATAGACCACATAGGCAGAGGCGACAAGGTTCTCACCTTTCAATTCTCCATGATAAATGCCGAAAATAGAACCTACCGAGAGATTAACATCTGCAAGGCTGGATCCGTCAAGCGGGTCATAGCAGATCGTGTATTTTCCCTTTTCATGCAGATCCAGTATCCCTTCTTTTTCTTCACTGACAAGTGATTTAACCAGGCTGACATCTTTAAATGCTTCCTCAATGATATAATCACTTTTAACATCTAGTTTAAGCTGCTCTTCTCCGGATGAATTGGAACTGTCACAATATCCCAGATCTTCAGTTTTGATCGCGTGATCTATTTTAAGGGCTATCTCTTTAATCGTATTAAAAATAGTTTGCATTGTTGTTTATCCTTTTTTATATCTCTTTAGCATGCGCATTGATCCATTCAATGATCTCACTGCTGTTGTTCAAATTCAGTATCGTAATATTTTTGGGTATGTTGTAGTCTGAAATAGTGATCGAATCATCCACTGCAATGGCTTCACTGCAGGAGAAATAGCTCTCGTCGATTTTATTTCTGAATATGGCAATACGTGGTAGGGGGAGTGTTTTTAGTCCTTCAACCAGCAGTATGTCGAAATCGTTGATCATCGCCACGATCTGATCAAGGGTTTTTTCTCTTTGTGAAAAGTAGGTCGTACGGGTAGGAGAGGTCACAACGACTTCAGCGCCTGTTTTGGTGAACTTGTCACTGTCTTTTCCTTCTACATCAAATACCGCTTTGTCTTTAGGATCATTTTTGATGATCGCAACTTTATTGGTCTGTATCAGTATTCTTGCAACCTTTTCAACCACTGTGGTCTTTCCACTTCCAGATGGTCCGGTAAATGCTACAGCAACTCTTTTGTCCACGTTCAAACCTTTGTAACTATCTTTGGGATTATACATTAACCTTTATTGAAACTATGTTAAAATCACTGCCTAAAAGGAGAGTCTATGCGTGAATTGTTGCTCAGTATTACCGTGATGGCTCTCCTTGCCGGGTGTAGTAGCAAAGAGGAAGAAAAATTTCTTAGGATCTATGAGAAGAACAAAGAGTATCATCTCAAATTGCAAAGAACGGAAAAAATAAATTTAAAAGATGGTGAATTCACCAAGATCCTGTTGACAGCAACCTATCTGTATGAACCTATCAGTGACAAAGAAGATAAACGTGATGAAAAGTTTATTGTCGGTTTTTATGTAGATGATGAAGATGTCTTTGTTGATATGGGTGATTATGAGATCACATTGAATGGAACAGAACCAAAAAGTATCAAAATGCTAAAAAAGAATGATCCGCTTTTAAAATCGATCTCATTTGATTCAGAATGGACACATTATTATTTGATTACTTTTCCTCATACCAACAGTAAAAGCTTTAAATTGTTGTTCGAAAGTGATTTTTACGGAAAAGGGGAACTGCACTTTGCAAAAGTTGCAAAGTATGTGTTGACCAAAAAAGCATTTTAGATCTCGACCTATCTGAACCTATCGGTTTTGGAAGGCGTGGTTAATGTATTGATCAAAGGGAGCAAACGGGTGGGTTTCCCCAGTTTGTTCAAGTAGATCACATAATTGGTCAGCACGCGTTTTCCATATTCTCTGGCTTCAATGTTTGTCATCTTCTCCATACTCAGATAAGGTTCAAAAGCACCTTTTCTAAAATAGTTTTTCTGTCTGATCATCCGTCTGGTGAATCCAATACCGCCATTGTAAGCATAGGCGACAAAAAGCGGATGGTAAAGCCATTTATTCAAATAGTCAAGATGGAAATCTGCATACTCTATGGCTTTTTCAGGCTTAAAAATGTCATCGTAATCAATGTGCTGCCTTTTTTGTTTTGCCACATGGTCGATCAAAAACGGCATGAACTGCATCATACCCAGTGCAAAAGAGCGCGAGACTGAAGCGGGAATAAAACGGCTCTCCTGACGGGCGATCGCATAAATGAGTGCCTGTCGTTCTTTTGAAAATTTTTTCATGGTACGTCTGTAAGGGAAGGGAAAGTACGATTTCCTGTAGTTACATGCTTTTGCTTTAAGATAGGAATGCATTCCTATGGTTGCTTTGGATTTACATATATCTGCCAGATCTTCCAGGTCGGTGGACGGAAGATTCATTTTTGCTTTGATCTTTGCCCAGTGGATAGGATTGGTCTCATCCAATCCATAGATGGATCCTCTTCTGATGGACGGTGTAACGATCGTTCGAGGATATTTACCGTTGGTAATATCTGCAGCAAGAAGGGTATACATGTTGATATGGTAACTTTTTCTCAGCTTATTGAGATAGATCTTTTTATTGGTGACCTTATAGAGCCAAAAAAGGCATTTGTCTTTTTCCCACCGGTCCACATATTGGTTATAGGCGGCATTAAAGTGCTGTGCCGCTTTCCCCAACTGGTTTTTCTCAACCATTTTGATGGCATAGTTAAAGCTTTTGTTCCCGTTGGATTTTGCTTTCCAGTCTGTTTTGCTCCTCCGGGTAGGTGGAGGGGTTCTTTTGGGAATGGTCGCATCGAATCCGGTCTTTTTTTTGTATGCGACCTTTAGTTTTTTATTTAAATACTTTGCATCCTTGATGATGAACTTTGCCTGGGTAGCTGTGGTACTCCTTTGCATCAAAAAACGCCAGATGTAGTAATCTTTTTCAACACTCAAAGGCATTCGTTTGACTTGACTGTAAGAGAAGGTCTTTGCTTCAAGTGTGACCATACCCAAACATATCAGAACTGCTGCCAGCAGAAGTTTTTTGATCATCTACTAACCCAGGAACGCACGCATCATAAAGGTATCCAGAAACTGAAGTCCCAAAATGATCACAAGCGGTGAGAGGTCTATGCCTCCCATAATGAGAAATGGCATTTTTCTGCGAAGAAAACTGTACACCGGTTCTGTCAGTCTGTAGAGTGTCTGAACAATAGGGTTGCTCGGATCAGGTCTTACGAAACTTAATAGTGCTGAAATAATAACGATCCAGATATAGACTGAGATCACTGTATGTAAAAGTTGAACAATAGAATAGATTAGTGCATTCATGATGCTACCTCCAGTAAATAGGGTTTGATTAGCGGATACACATCACTCAGTTCAGGTCCGTGTTCCGCGCCGGTAAGAAGAACGTGAAGGGGTTTGAAGAAGTGCTCTCCTTTGAGTCCGCTTTCTTTCATGATGGTCGATTTAAATTCGTCAAAGGTGTTTATCATAGGTAACTCCCAAATGAGTTTTTCCATGATCCTCATCTCTTCGCCCCATTCTCCGTCAAAGTCTTTTGGAGAGAATATCGGTTTTATCTTCGATTCTAGTTCTTTGATCGTACTTGCTTCTTCCAAATAGAGTTTTGCAAGTTTGCCGATGTCTGTGTCTGCGAAACCGAAAAGGGTGGAGAGCTTTTTGTCATCCATCATTTTCAAATGTTCTCTGTTGATGTAACGCAGTTTGTCTATGTCAAATTTTACAGCTGACTTTGAAATATTTTCGATGTTAAACCACGCAATGGCTTCAGGCAGGGTAAAGATCTCCTTCGGTGCGCTGGAATTACCCAGCAGCAGAAGATAATTCAAGATGGCATCGGGAATGAATCCTTCTGCAAACATCCACTTGAGAGATGAGGCATCATCGTGTTTACTCATCTTCTTCCCTGCCGTATTCAGGATAATAGGAAGGTGGGCATAGGTGGTCTCTTCTTCATATCCCAATTGCATTTTAATATGTTTCTGTTTAGGGGTGTCGGAGAGGTGGTCCTCTCCGCGTATAATGAAGTTCACCCCTGAAAGCATGTCATCACAGGCACAGGCAAAATTGTATGTTGGTGTACTGTCAGCACGCAAAATAACGAATGAGTCCACTTCATTGGGAGTAGTAACAATATCTCCCTTGATGAGATCATGGGTCACAATATCATGTTCAGGTTTTTTGATCCTTATGACAAATGGGGTCTTGCTCTCTTTCAATTTTGCAAGTTCTTCTTTATTGACATCATGGCAGCGTCCAGAATAACGGTAGGCAACTTTATTCTTTTTTGCCTCTTCTCTGTCTTGTTCAAGCTGTTCCGGTGTACAGGTACAGACAAAGGCTTTTCCCTCTTCAAGCAGTTTTATGGCAAGGGTCTGATGCATATGCAAATGCTCGCTCTGGTGAAAAACACTCTCATGTTTAATGGCAAACTTTTCCAGGATCTGCATGATCTCTGTGTCTTTCCCTTCAATAGTACGCTCTTTATCCGTATCATCCATACGAATCATAAAGGGTTCATTTCTTTGTTGTGAAACAAGGTAGTTAAGTATAGCAATACGTAGGTTTCCTGTGTGCATATCACCAGTTGGTGAAGGGGCAAATCTTAGCATGTTTCTTCACTCCGATAGTGGTTGAATTTCAGTAGTGTTATTATAGGGATATTTACTGAAACAGGCATAAAAAAGCAAGTATTTTTTTTGTTGATCACATAGCTGTTTTTATGCATCATCATATACACT
>JAMONL010000239.1 GCA_027065815.1 Sulfurovum sp. | reverse complement strand
ATCGGAAATGACCACCCCTGAGATCATGGTGTTGTTAAACAGATCAGGAAAAGCATTTAGGTTTTTTGAAGTGATGAATAAGTCAAGCAGTAAGTTCATTCCCTCTCTTATATACAAAAAGTCAAACGAAATGTTGAAAGATATGAATACGGCAACCGGTCTTTATGCCGCACAGGAGAAATAGGAGTATGGCTTGCTAAAAGATAAAATTAAAATCTCTCTCCTGACAATTTCCATGTTCAGCACGTCAGTCTTTGCAGTGGAGATCACAAGTCCGGAGAATGCTGTTGATATCGCAGGTAAGCAGAGAATGTATACGCAACGTATGCTGAAAGATTATGCCATGGTGGGTATGGGAAATACTTTCGGAAAACCGGGGGAAGATCTCAAAAAGATATCAAATGACTTTCAAGATCATATGGAGTCTTTGGCAAGTTATGCCAAGAGTGATGAGATCAAAAAGAGTATAGAAAAAGTTAAAACACTTTGGGATCCCCTCAGAAAAACACTTTCTGAAACACCAAGCAGAGAGAAGGTTGAAAAACTTCAAATAGACCTGGATACACTTCTTAAAGCATCAGATGATACAACAAAACTTTTTGCCAAAGCATCCGGAAAAGCATCTGGAGAGATCGTCAATAAAGCGGGTCGGCAGAGAATGCTTTCGCAAAGAATGGCCAGTCTGTATATGTTAAAAGTTTGGGAAGTCAATGATCCTCAATTTAAAATAAAACTTGATGATGCAATGAAGCTCTTCAAAACTTCACTGGAGGAGTTGGAAAGATCGGATCTGACAACAGAGGAGATCAAAGTACTTTTGGCAAAAGTGAAGAGATCGTTCATGTTCTTTGAAATGATGAGCAGATCAAACTCTAAATTTGTTCCAACGTTGATCTACAAGAAATCAAATGATATTCTTGTCAATATGAATAGTGTAACACAAAAATATGTTGCTTTAGAAAGCAAATAAAGGGAAGAAAAATGAAAAATAAAATGATTAAAAATATAGGCAGTATCACGTTAATAGCTATGTTCGCATTATCCGGAATAAGTATGGCGGAAGAAACAAAAGTACCTTCAACCGATGCAACAGTGATATCCGATACGGTAAAACTGATCGATATGGCCGGTAAGCAGAGAATGCTTTCACAGCGTATCGCCAAAGATTATTTGTATGCGGGAATGAAGATCGCACCGGCAAAAGCGAATAAACAATTGAAAGCATCTCTAGCCGAACTTCTCAGCACACATAAAGTGCTGGTGAAATCTATTAACGATCCGGATATTGCAAACCTTCTTGCCTTCGTTGAAATGTCAAGTGAAGATTTTGAAGCAACGGCAAAAGAGGATTTTACGATTGACAATGCTCAGTTGGTCATTGACTTAAGTGAATCTATGCTTGAAGGTAGCCAATATGTGGTTGATTCTTTGAAAAAAACAGTAAAGATCAAAGAGTCTACTATTGTAGGGAAGGCAGGTAAACAGAGAATGCTTGCCCAGCGTATTGCAAAGTATTATATTGCCTACCAGGCAGGGATCAAAGATAAAAATACTATAGACCAGATGAAAGCAGCCGTCGCTGAATTCTCTGAATCGCATGCAGCGTTGATGGCAAACTCGGCCAATACACCGGAGATCAACAGAAAACTCAATGAGATAGATAGACTTTGGAAGATCGTATACAAGTTCTATCTCAATATTGAAAAAGGCGGTTTGCCATTGATCGTTTTTAATACGACGGACAATATTACCAAGAAAATGAATGGGATCACAGGGCTTTATGTGGAACTCTATAAATAAGGGGATGGTATGAAAAGAATATTTTATATTTTTTTCTTCTTCCTTGTGGCATCACTGTTCAGTGAAGCGGCAACGAGAGGAGATGTAAAAGTGATAGAGGCTTCTGAGAATATTAGGTATCTCAGTCAAAAAATCGTTAAAGATTATCTTTTTTATTATCTACATCCTGAGCAGACAGAAACACAGAATAGATTGAAAAAAGAATTGGGTCAGTTAAGTGCGGATCTTAGAATTATCGCTACGACAACCAAAGATACGGATACGAAAGATATTCTGGAATTTTTAGCTTACAGTAAAGATCAGATCGAGCAGATATTCAATGAAAAAGCAGATAAAGAAAATGCTGCACTGATGCTTGACTACAGTGAAACGCTTCTTGAAGGGGCAGATTCTATTGCTTTGGCACATAAATATAATTTTTCTAATGAAGAAAAAATGCTGATGGTCACTAAAAAGATCGAATACCTTTTGGAAAGAATAACCAAATATTATATGGCTATGCATGCAGGATTTGACAATGCTACCAATAAAGAACAGATGAAACATGCCATGTTTGAATTGGAAGAGAGTTTATTGGAAGTATCCCTCTATGACTATCCTGAAAAGATAAAGGTCGTACAAGTGAATTTGGACAATTCCTGGAGTGCCAATCGAATATTTCTTGATAGATCAGATAAATTGTTCATACCGAAACTTATGTTTATATCGGTGGAATATATAGAAGATTCTGTGTCAGAGTTGGCACTTTATCACAGTAAAAATCAATAGAGAAGGAAGTGAAATGAAAATAATGAACAACAAAAGTATTTTTACTTTTCTTATGATCGTGGTCCTGTTTTTATTGGCAGGGGCTTCCTACTATACCTTTATGGCTTACAATGCGTATGAGTCAACACAGAAAAATACAAAAAACACCTATTTGATTGAAACGCTTGATCAAACCCTTTCCGAAATAGCAAAAGAGAGACTCTACAGTGCCATATATATGAGTACCAACGGTATATCAGGATTTGATAAAGTTAAAGAATCAAGAAGATCAGTTGATACAGCACTGGCTGCGTTAAGTGCCTATATAGAAAAAAATAAAACTTTTCTGCGTTATAAAAGAAGAGTAGATTCTGTTCAAAAAAATTTAAAATATGTACGAACAAGAATTGATACCCTAAGTTCTGAATATAAAAGTATTTTATTTGAAGTATATCATGACAAGATCTTTCAATCACTTTTCGGGATCATGAAAATAGTTGCGGAAAAAGACTCCTCAGAGGAAATGAAAAATTATCTTAATACCTATATCAAATTTACAGCATTAAAAGAAAATACAGCATTGGAAAATACCGGTATCTTTTTTATCCTGAGCGGATCTAAAAAAATGAATGATGATGATCTGATGTTGTGGGACTCTCTTCTGGTAAACGATACCATGCCGGAATTCTCGACAATGCATAATAGAGTGATCGTAGAGAAGCTCAATGCTTTGATCACACCGGAAGCGTTCAGCAAGATAGGATTCAAAGAGCGGGCTTTGATCTTATATGGTGCCTATAGCGGGCAGTATCCTATTGAAACAAATGAGTGGTTTGCCCAAGTTGAAAAAAAGATGAAATATATCGACCTGGCACAAAGTATACTTTCTACAACGATGAAAGACTCTATTAAAAATCATGTGGCTGAAAGTAAAGGGGTTCTCATACAATATGCTGCGGGTACACTTTTTACCTTACTCCTTCTTTTGATCCTGTTCGTTATTTATCACAATATCAATAAGGACAAGCAGCTATTTGAAGATACGCTTAGAGATATTGAGACGGTACTTAACCTTGAACAGCAAAAAGAGTTAAAAATACTGATCGACAACAGAGAGATCAACAAGATCTATAAGTTCTTGACTGAAACCATCAGGGAAGCAAACCAGGCAAAAGATCTTTTCCTTGCCAATATGTCTCATGAGATACGCACACCGCTGAATGGGATTGTAGGCTTTACACAATTGCTTAAATCAACAGATGTGAATGCCGAACAGGAAGAATTCATTACCGTGATAGAGAACAGTTCCGATAACCTGCTTACAATTGTGAATGATATCCTGGATCTTTCCAAGATAAAAGCAGATAAGATCGAATTGGAAGATATCTCGTTTAATGCCGTTGAAAAATTTGAGTCGGCCATAGAATCATATGGAGCGAGAGCAGCTGAAAAAGATATTGATCTTACAGTGTATGTCGATCCGACAATGCCTAAAATGCTGAGAGGAGACCCGACTAAAATTTCTCAGGTCCTTGTCAACCTTCTCAGTAATGCCATAAAATTTACCAGTTTGAATGGTACTATCAATGTAAGAATTGACAAGGTCTCGGAAAACGAAGATAATGTAGAACTTAAATTTTCTGTAAAAGATACCGGTATAGGGATCACTGATGAGCAAAGAGAAAAAATATTTGATGCTTTCTCTCAGGCAGATGTGAGTACAAGCCGTAAGTTCGGTGGTACAGGACTTGGATTATCTATTTCAGGGAAACTGGTTCAGTTTATGGGCGGTAAACTTGATATAGAGAGTGAAGAGGGCAAAGGTTCAACATTCTACTTTACATTGAATTTGGATAAATCTGAAGAAGTTTCAGATGAAGAAAAACCAAATATGTATGGATTTGATGTGGCTCTGCTTGTCCCAAATGATGACATAAAAGAGTTGGTGAACCCTAACCTTAAAACATATGTGGAATATAGCGGAGCAAACTTCCGTATTTCTACAGCAGAGGAGATATTTGAAACAAATGCTTCAGACCTGCCGGATATACTATTTATCGATCATCGATATTCTGGGAGAGAAGGAGAACTTGAAAAGTATCTTGATCTTGATACAAAGATTGTATTGCTCACGACCAGTGACAAAAAAAGCAAGATAGAAGAGATCGAACATAAGATCGATAAAATAGTGTACAAGCCTCTCAATCTGACCAAAACATTAAAGTCGCTTGATGTCGTGCATGAGGAGACGAAGGAAGAGAAAGAAGTACCTGTCAGTGATCATAGGATCTTTGAAAACCTGAGTGTACTTGTTGCTGAAGACAATACGATCAATCAGAAACTTATTAAAAATGTATTGAATGGACTTGGTATTGAAGTAACTATAGCCAATAATGGAGAAGAAGCTTTGAATTATCGTATTGACAATGAA
>JAMONL010000238.1 GCA_027065815.1 Sulfurovum sp. | reverse complement strand
AAAGTCAAACTCTTCTTCACCGGTTGAACCGTCAAGAAGCTCATATTCTATTTTCCCTTTTTCTACTTTACTTACGTGCGCACCAATGATCCATGGGATACCTCTTTCAGAGTAGAGTGATTCAGCAAAAAGTTTTGAAGAGGCAGCATATCCACCACGTTTCATGTGAAGTCCACCGATTCCGAAGTCTCCAAGGAATGATTCATTCGAGATCCATTTGATATCAAGCATGTCTCTTACACCGGCTTTTTTAGCTTCGTGTTCAATGTTAAAGATATATTCAAATGCAGCACCCTGACAAGTACACATACCGTGACCTGTACCTACAAGGATCTTTTGTCTGTTACCCGCTTTTGCTTTTTCAAAGATCTGCTGAAGTTCAAGATTTGCATGAACCGCGTGGTCTGCTGTACATACTGAAACAGTATGCCCGTCAGCCAATCCCGGTGTAGCAGGGAAGTTCAATTTTGGTCCCGTAGCATTGATGAGGTAATCATAAGTAAGTTCTTCAGTCTGTCCCTCTTTGCTCTGACCTGTGTATTCAATTGTAATATAGGCAGCGTCACCACTTTCTCCACCATTTGGATGAAGTGAAACAGCCTTTGCCTGTCTGTAATCGATTCCGGCTTTTTCATATACCGGTGCAAGAGGGAATACGACCTCTTCTTTTGTCATCTGTCCTACACCTACCCAGATGTTGGATGGAATCCAGTTCCACTGTGAATTTGGAGTTACAACCACTACCTCGTGGTCATCTCCGAGCCAGTCTTTTGCAAATGTCGCGGCAGTGTGTCCTGAAACTCCACCACCCATAACGATTAATCGTGCCATAGCTTTCCTTCTTATTAAAATATTGTTCACTATCATTCTATGGCAACATCAATTAAATATATATTAATTTAATGTTATATTGTTCAATTATAATGAATTCTTTTCAAGTTCATAACGCAAAGATATCTTACTGACGATAAAAGCCTATATTTTTTAAAATCATGATAAATTGTATTTATAAAAGTAAGAGTAATTTTGTATGATTTAGCGAGATTCTCCCCAGATTCTTCATAGTAACAGTAATTATGATAAAATCTGCAATAGATTATGGGAAACGGATATTTTTGAATAAAATGCATAGATCAATGGTAAAAATACTTTTAATGTCAATGATGAGTATAACACTCTATGCAGGTATCTGGAATAATCCCCATGACAGTGCAAAAGTAGCAACGGAGACACTTTTTGGTGCATTTTCTTTACCTCCAAAACGATTGGATCCGGTGATCTCTTACAATGCAAACGAATGGGCGATCATCGGTCAGATATATGAACCCCCTCTTCAGTACAACTATCTTAAACGGCCTTATGTCCTGGAACCTTTAACACTTAAAAAGATGCCTGTGATCACTTATCTTGACAAAGAGGGAAAGATAGTGGATGAAAACGATACCCATGTAGCCTTTTCAGAATATCGGCTTGAATTGCGAAAAGATGTCAGGTATCAGAATCATCCTGCTTTTGTCAAAGATGAAAAAGGAAAGCTGTTGTATGGTGCTATGGATGCGGAGGCACTCGAAAAGATCCATACCCTTGAAGATTTTAAACAAGTATCCACCCGTGCACTACTCGCTTCAGACTATGCCTATGCGATCAAGAGAATGGCTGTAAGAGACAATCATTCTCCTATACTGGATACGATGTCAGAATATATTATCGGACTGAAAACATTTTCTGAAACCATATCGAAAATAGCAAGAGAAAAAAAAGAAAAGAAGAAAATATTGGATTTGCGTTCCTATGAGATATCCGGAGTGAAAGTTTTAAATGAACATACATTGAGTATCACGATCCATGGGAAATATCCACAATTTCTGTTTTGGTTGTCTATGAACTTTTTTGCACCTGTTCCCTGGGAAGCAGATCTTTTTTATCAGCAGGAAGGATTGATCTCAAAGAACTTGACACTGAATTGGTTCCCTGTAGGTACGGGAGCGTATTATCTTGCTGAAAATAATCCAAGCAGAGAAATGATTCTTAAAGCCAATCCGAATTTTCATGAGGAACAGTATCCGAGTTTAACAAAAGAGGAGCAGGAGAATGCCGATATATCTGCAGATCTACTCAAAGATGCCGGGAAAAAACTGCCTTTTATGAAAGAAGTGATCTACAGTCTGGAGAAAGAGAGTATTCCTTTGTGGAATAAATTCCTGCAAGGTTATTATGATGCTTCCGGTATCTCTTCTGAAGCGTTTGATCAGGCAGTACAGATATCTTCAACAGGAAATATGGGTCTGAGTGCAGAAATGAAAGCAAAAGGTATCGTATTGAAAGGGTCTGTACAGCCATCTATTTTCTATATGGCCTTCAATATGGAAGATCCTGTTGTGGGAGGCTATTCGGAATCAGCAAAAAAACTGCGACAGGCGATCAGCATTGCACAAAATCAGGAAGAGTATATCTCCATTTTTATGAATGAACGGGGTATTGCTGCACAGGGACCGATACCTCCGGGTATCTTTGGTTACGAAGAGGGTAAAAAAGGAACGAATACCATCGTGTATGAATGGAAAAATGGAAAACGAATAAGAAGATCTCTAGCCGTTGCCAAAAAACTCCTGGCAGAAGCCGGATACCCGAACGGTATTTCCAAAAAAACAGGAAAACAGCTCAAACTCTATTATGATGCAACGGCAACGGGTCCGGATGACAGGGCACTCATGGATTGGAGACGTAAGCAATTCGCAAAACTGGGTATACAGCTGGTGATACGGTCAACAGACTACAACCGTTTTCAGGACAAGGTGAGAAAAGCCAAAGCACAGATATTTTCATGGGGATGGAATGCCGATTATCCTGACCCGGAAAATTTTCTTTTTCTTTTGTATGGAGGGAATGCGGTCGTTAATACCAAGGGTGCGGGGATCAACTCGTCAAACTATCAAAATCCAAAATTTGACAAACTTTTTGATGAGATCAAAACCATGAAAAACTCTCCTGAGCGAAAAGAAAAGATAGAAGAGATGCTGAAAATAGTAAGGGAAGATGCTCCGTGGGTCTGGGGAGTACATCCAAAATCCCTTACCCTGTCACAACAATGGTTCAAAAATGTCCAGCCAAATGCCATGGCGAACAATACACTCAAGTACAAACGTATTGATGCAAAGCTAAGAGTTCAAAAACAAAAAGAGTGGAATCAGCCTGTTATCCT
This sequence comes from Sulfurovum sp., assembly GCA_027065815.1. Lineage (GTDB taxonomy): Bacteria > Campylobacterota > Campylobacteria > Campylobacterales > Sulfurovaceae > Sulfurovum. Next base: position 1,785 of record JAMONL010000238.1, on the reverse strand, counting down.
GCCGTTGATACTTCTTTTTCTTTTTATACTGGCCGGAGGATATATCCTTCATAAAATTTATCAGACAAGACAAAAAGCTGTGATCAGGGAGGCAAATTAAATGTTTGCATATATTATTAAACGTATTCTGTATGCTGTTCCTATTTTGATCGGTGTCAATCTCATTACCTTCATGCTTTTTTTCATGGTGAATTCCCCTGATGATATGGCAAGAGCCCAACTTGGGGCAAAGCAGGTCACACCACAGATGATAGAATCATGGAAAGTGGATAAAGGGTATGATAAACCGCTTTTCTTCAATAAAAAAGCAGAAGGCGTAAGACAGATAAGTGATACACTTTTTATACAGGAGTCTTTAAAACTTTTCTCCTTTGATTTTGGATACTCCGATGCTAACCGGAATATTGGTTCGGAGATCAAAATGAGAATGGGGCCGAGTCTGGCCATTGCCCTTCCGACATTTATGATCGCACTGATCACCAATATCTCTCTGGCATTGCTGATGGTGCTTTTCAGAGGGTCGGTTCTGGATACTTCTATGATGATCATTGCCGTGATGATCATGTCGATCTCCGGACTTTTTTATATTATTGCCGGGCAGGTACTTTTTTCAAAAATGTGGCATTGGGTACCCATATCCGGATATACATCCGGCTGGGAAGCTATTAAATTTATTCTTCTGCCTGTGTTTATCGGGGTTTTTGCCGGCATTGGTGCAGGCGTACGCTGGTACAGGTCTATCTTTCTTGAGCAGATCAACCAGGATTATGTCCGTACAGCAAGAGCCAAAGGACTTTCTGAACTTAGAGTACTTTTTGGACATGTACTCAAAAATGGTATGCTGCCTATCCTGACAGGTGTGGTGGTTGTGATACCGTCACTCTTTATGGGAAGTCTTATTATGGAGTCTTTCTTCGGTATCCCCGGTCTGGGTTCCTATACGATCGATGCGATCAACTCTCAGGATTTTTCCATCGTAAAGGCTATGGTCTTTTTGGGTTCTGTGCTTTACATTGCAGGGCTCATTCTTACCGATATCTCTTATACACTTTTTGATCCGAGGGTAAAGTTATCATGATACTGACATTACTTTGGACAGATATGATGGTTTGGGTTCTCATACTGGCATTGATCACCTGGGGATGGGTTGTGTCACGATCCCCTCAGGTTAAAAAACTCTGGCATACTGTTTTTAGATCCGGTATCGCCATGGCATCTGCTACTGTATTGATCGTTTATCTCTTCTTTACCCTACTGGATTCTGTTCATTTGCGTCTTGAAAATACAACAGGTACGCAAAATGGAAAGACACAATATGGGCAAATGGTCTCTCTGCTTGATATGGTGTTTTCACATAATATCCAACATACTGAACGCACTTACTCTGCTCCTTTTGCTACCCATGAATATGCCAAATCCATTGTGGTGGATGAAAAGGGTATCACACAACAGGAGTATCTACCTTTAAAGTATGTTTCCAAAGATCAGGATCTGCTCAAAAGTTCTTTGCTGGCGCTATTGACAGGCTTGATGATCAGTTTAGTTCTGATCTTTATCCATATAGTCTGGCGAAAAAGAGGTGAGGTGCTCAGTGAGATAAAACATGTTGTTAGTGGAGAAACAGTACTTCCCTGGAGAACAGCCTATCTGACACTGACCTTGTTGATCATGATCTTCACCTGGCTTTACATGCTTTCTTTCTCTTATCATGTGCTTGGAACGGACAAGGTAGGGGGAGATGTGCTCTACCAGAGTTTTAAAAGTATCCGTACCGGCGTACTTATA
>JAMONL010000237.1 GCA_027065815.1 Sulfurovum sp. | reverse complement strand
AGATCCACAAGGTAAATATCTTTCTCTTCATGTCCGCCGGGTCTGATACAAGATTTACAGAAAGCACCTGCTTTGGTATAGTCAGTGATCTGTTCAACAGTTGTAAGGTCGTTCAGACGGATCACTTCCTGAAGTGTTGAAAGTGAAACACGTGCACATTCACATACGATCACTTCTTCTTCGAAGCTCTCCATATCTACACCTTTGTACTGTGCCGCGGCTTTTTTGATGACATCATAGGCCATCACAGAACAGTGCATTTTCTGTGGTGGAACAGCAGGTGTGTCTACGTTGTCACGCATTGCCATCTCAACATCAATGTTGGTGATCTTAACTGCCTGATCAACCGTTTTACCTTTACAAAGTTCAGCCATCGTGTCTGAAGAAGCAATGGCTGTACCACAACCAAAACTCTTAAACTTTGAAAGAAGAATTTCATCAGTTTTTGGATCAACAGCCCAGTATAGTCTTACTGCATCTCCACAAGACTCTGCGCCAAAGTCAGCAACGATGAGTGTTGCACCCATCTCTTTTGCCTGCTCTTCAGTGATCTCACCCATATTTTGCGGGTTGTTCATCAAATCTGTTACTTTATTGCTGTATTCATCCCAGATGGTACCGCCAATTAAACTATCTATTCCCATGTTATTTCCTTTATACTTTATTCAATTATTTCTTAATGGTGATGAGAGTCTAATCCACTCTCATGACCTTCCGGAGCATAGGCATATGAACTTGAGATCCCTCTCAGTCTGATGACCGCTGCTTTGACCACTTTCAGTGTATACTCCAACTCTTCTTCTGTGGTGTATCTGCTCAGTGAAAAACGGATCGCAGTATGTGCAAGATCTTCATCTGCACCGATCGCTTCCATGACCGAGTTAGCCTCGAGGTCTTCTGAAGCACAGGCTGACCCTGTACTTGCCCCGATACCTGCACGGTTCAAGTCCCATAACATGGACTCACCCTCGATACCTCTAAATGAGATAAGGATGGTATTGGGCGTTCTTTTGTTTCTTGGTGTGACTACAAAAGTGTCTTCGATCTTGAGAAGCTCGTCTTCGAAGTCGTCTCTCATCTCTCTGATCTCTGTCATCTCATAGTCAAGTGCATCTACTGCTGCTTCAATGGCTTTGCCCATGCCGACAATACCGGCTACATTCAGTGTCCCTGAACGGTATCCGCCCATTTGTGAACCGCCATGAAGCAGTGGCATTAACTCTTTACCTTTTTTCATGTAAAGTGCGCCTACACCTTTTGGTCCGTGGAACTTATGTGCTGAGAAGGTTAGGTAATCTACATAGAATGACTGCACATCGACAGGTACTTTACCGATGGCCTGTACAGCATCTGTATGGAAAAGTACACCGGCTTCTTCACAAATGTCGCCGATCTCTTCTACCGGGAAAATGGCACCGGTCTCATTGTTCGCCCACATTACAGAGACCAAAGCGGTCTTGTCTGTGATGTTGTCTTTAACGGTCTGTGCTTCAATGATCCCTTCAGCGTTGATCGGCAGGAAGGTTACTCTGCAACCCATGCTTTCGATCCATTTCGCTGTAGCGATCACAGAAGGGTGTTCCACTTCAGAAACGATGATGTGATTCTTCTTACCGGTAAGGATCTGTTCAAAATAGATACTTTTGAGTACCCAGTTGTTACTCTCTGTTGCACATGAAGTAATGACCACAGAATCAGATGTCGCTGCATGGATACCGGCATAGATCTTTTGCATGGCAGCTTTAATTCCGGGGTGTGTATCAGATGCAAATGAATGCAGTGAATTCGGGTTACCATACTTTTGAACGAAGTAAGGTTCCATCTCTGCAAAAACTTGCGGGTCAACAATGGTTGTTGCATTGTTATCTAAATAAACGTTCATTTTATTCCTTTGAAAACGAGTCTCATTTTAATTAAGACTAATTTAGTCCTAATTGATTTTCTGCATATTACGCAGTTATTCTTAATTTAACATAAAACAGTTGATAAAGAGGAGAATTATACTCCCAATTAGGTTAAGACCCTTTGATATGTCAATTGAATCAAGGACATAAAATGTGTTATAATGAAAAATATAGACCAATATAAAGGTATTTTTATGAAAAAAGTGATCAAAGAGCATGGTATTAGTATCGCCATTAAGAGAAATAAGAAAAGACTTTTTATAGAGATTAGTATGATCGGTAAGTTAACGCATGAGGATTATCAGATCTTTGTGCCCATGGTTGATAAAGCCTTAAAGAAAGCAAAGGGCATGGAGGCTGATCTACTGGTTGATATGAGAAAGTTTAAAGGATGGGAATTTATGGCGGCATGGGATGATTTTAAATTTGGTGTCAAACATCGTAATGCTTTTAAGAAAATGGCAATTGTAGGAGATAAAAACTGGGAAGATACATCTACTGCCATGATGAGCCACTTGATGAGTGGGGAAGCAAAATTCTTTAAAGAGAGAAAAAAAGCGCTCTCCTGGTTATTGAAAAATTAAAAATTTGAAGGTGTCGGCGTGTTGATGAGATTGTAAAATTCACTTCTGGTACGTTCATCACTTTTGAAAAGACCGCGTAATGCAGAAGAGACAGTGGTAGAGTTGATCTTCTGTACCCCTCTCATCTCCATACACATATGACGTGCGTGTACCACCACAGCAACGCCCTTGGGTTTAATGGTCCCCAAAATGGCATCGGCGATCTGCTCTGTCATCTGTTCCTGTATCTGCAGCCGTCTGGCATAGACATTAACGATACGCGGTATCTTGGAGAGTCCCACTACTTTACCGTCGGGAATGTACGCCACATGGGCACGTCCGATGATGGGCAGCATATGGTGCTCGCACATGGAGTAGAATTCAATGTCTCGTACCAGTACCATTTCATCATTTGAAGTGGTAAAAAGTGCCTGGTTCAGGATCTCTTCCGGATCCTGATCATAGCCTTCTGTGAGAAACTTCAAAGCTTTGGCAACACGACCGGGAGTTTTGAGCAGACCTTCGCGTTTTGGGTCTTCTCCCAATAGCTCCAGTACTTTAGTAACAGCTTGCTCGAACTCTTCATCTTTTGTCATAATATATTCCTGTATTATCATTCGGGTCAACCCGTAGGGTCGGTTCACCGACCAAGTTTATGGGGTCAGTGAACCGACCCCACAATTATTCTAACATTGTAGCAGAGTATAGTTTAACAATCTTCTCATCTACTTTGGAAATAGCAAGCTCAGAGATTTGCTCTAAGGTAAAATAATGATCCTGTGCTTTTTCCAGTTCATCATAGACAAAAACTTTACAGACCAGTTTAAAATGTGTATAAACATGGGTTACTTCTCCTAGGTACTCGGAGGCACAAAGTGGAACTTCTGTAGAGGGAAAGCCCCAGAGACCATGCAGGAATTTACCCCGTCGTTGGCTTAAGGAGAGTTTGTTGCTATAGAGAGAGACCATGACATTCTCTTCACGTGTGGGAACCACTCTTTTTTTCTTTGCAGGGTAGTATGTGGGCTCCTCTTTCCCCTGGCAGATACTTTCAAACGGACAGATCTCACAGTGCGGATCTTTAGGAGTACAGACTGTAGCACCTATGTCCATCATAGCCTGGTTATATTCAAAAGGCTTTGCCTTATCTATTAAATCATAGGCATATGCCCAGAGTTTTTTCTCATTCACTGTCTGCATTTTATGCAGACGGCATAAAATGCGTTTCACATTGGCTTCCATGACCGGTACAGGCTGTCTGAAGGCAAAGGTGGCAAGAGCATGGGCAGTGTTTTTCCCAATGCCGGGGAGTTTCATAAGGTCATCAATGTTTTGAGGCAGTGTTTCTATTTGAGAAGCGGTTTGGTGCAGATTCTTGGCACGGTTGTAGTAGCCTAAGCCCTCCCACATTTTCAAGACATCATCCAGAGGCGCATCACCCAGTGCTTTTAGTGTGGGAAACTTTTCCAGAAAGGGAAAGTAGTACCGTTCCCGTACGGTTTTTACCTGTGTCTGCTGCAGCATGACCTCACTCAGGTAGATATGATAGGGATCATTAGTGGTGCGCCAGGGAAGCTCAAGCCGGCCATGTTCTTTATACCAGTTGTGTATCTTTTGATGGATCAGTTTCATAGCCGGATTATAGCCGGATTTTCGCATAAAATGCGTACACCATTCGTTTTTTAACAAAATTTGGATAAAATCACGGAATTATATATAAAGGATTGTAGTGAAAGTTGCAGTAAAAAAGATTGACGATGCAAATATTTTGGTAGAAGGTACTGTTGAAAACAGTGTGATCGAAACAAATGTGGACAGACTTGCAAAAGAAGCAGGCAAGCAGATGAAAGTAGACGGATTCAGACAAGGTAAAGTACCTCCGCATGTAGTCAAGAAACTTCATGGTGACAAATTAAGACAGGATGCTGAGTCAGATGCCCTTAAATCATTGATGGATCTTGGTATTGCTGAAGCAGGTATCAATGCAGCAGACATCATTGGTGAGCCGATCTTTAAAAAGTATGACAAAAAAGACAATGAGATCGATGTTGAACTTCAAATTTCTTTAAGACCGGATGTGAAGCTTGACGGATATGAAAAAGTAGTTCCTTCTTTTGAAAAACCGAAAGCGGAAGACAAAGAAGTAAAAGATAAATTAGCTGAGATCGCTAAACAACAGGCACCTTTTGAAAAGATCAAGAGAAAAAGAATGGTAAAAGACGGTGACACGGTGATCATCGATTTTGAAGGTTTTGTTGACGGTGAAGCATTTGAGGGTGGGAAAGCGGAAAAATTCTCACTCAAGATCGGTTCAGGTCAATTCATCCCAGGCTTTGAAGAGCAGATCATCGGTATGAAGTATGAAGAAGAGAAAAGTGTTGCAGTGACTTTCCCAGGAGAGTATCAGTCAGCTGATCTTGCAGGTAAAGATGCGGAGTTCAAAGTATTGCTTCATGAAATTCAGGAGCAGGTAGAAGCAGAAGTCAATGATGAATTTGCCCAAAAACTGCTTCAGGATGACAAAGCGACTGTAGATACGCTTAAAGAGAAATTGGCTGAGCAGATCGTTCAGGAAAAAGTCTCTAAAGTCTATAACGAAGAGTTGAAACCAAAATTGATCGAAGCACTTGTTGCACACTTTGATTTTGCACTTCCTAACAATATTGTAGAGCAGGAGATCGATGCAAAGATCAATGCAAAAGCAAGAGAGATGAAAGAAGAAGAGCTTAATGAATTTAAAGACAATCCTGAAAAGATCGAAGCACTTCGTGAAGAAGTAAAAGAAGATGCTGAAAATTCTGTTAAAGCGACATTCATTGTGGATGCATTGGCAAAGAAAGAAGCAGTAGAAGTGGGAGATCAGGAAGTATCTCAGGCAATTTACTATGAGTCAATGATGTCTGGTCAGGATCCTGAAGAAGTGATCAAGTATTACCAGGAGAACAACCTTCTTCCTGCAGTGAAGATGGGAATGATCGAAGACAAACTTTTCGGTAAGTTACTGGGTCTGGATAAATAATCTATCCTGAAAGGTGCGTGTGTACGCACCTTCAAAATCTGTTAACCATTTTAATGTATATTTGAATCGATTAAAACAATCCATTTTACTATCTATTAATAAAGGCAATTCATGAGTTATATCCCATACGTAGTAGAGCAGACAGGACGAGGTGAAAGATCTTACGATATCTATTCACGTCTATTAAAAGACAGAATCATTATGCTAAGCGGCGAAGTGAATGACCAGGTTGCTTCCTCTATTGTGGCACAGTTTCTTTTCCTTGAAGCGCAGGATCCAGATAAGGATATCTATTTCTATATCAACTCTCCGGGTGGAGTGATCACTTCAGGACTGTCTATGTTCGATACAATGAACTATATTAAACCCGATATCGTTACCATCTGTATCGGTCAGGCAGCTTCGATGGGTGCTTTTCTTTTGGCTTCGGGAACAAAGGGAAAACGTTATGCACTTCCAAATGCACGTATCATGATCCATCAGCCTTCAGGCGGAGCACAGGGACAGTCTACAGATATTCAGATCCAGGCACAGGAGATCCAGAGATTGAAAGATACACTCAATCAGATCTTGGCAGAAAAAACAGGTAAAAAAGCAAAGCAGATTGAAAAAGATACGGAACGTGATAACTTCATGTCATCACAGGAAGCGCTAGAGTATGGTCTGATCGATAAAGTGCTTACCAAAAGTTTTTCATAAATAGGTCAGTATAATTATGATTAGAGAAATAGTAGTATATCCGGATAAAAGACTGAAACTGATCTCAAAAGAGGTAAGCGTTTTTGACGGAGCACTGCACGAGTTGCTTGACGATATGTATGAAACCATGCGTTCCAAAAATGGTGTAGGGCTTGCAGCTATTCAGGTAGGTGTTGATACACGTGCACTGATTATCAATATTCCTCTTGCAGATGAAGAGGGGGAGAGCTATGGTGAAGAGCATAGCCAAAATGACCAGCCAAAAGAGAATACACTTGAAATGATCAACCCTGTCATTCTTAAAAAAGACGGTACAGAGAAATTCCAGGAGGGATGCCTCTCCATCCCGGGTGTCTATGAAGATGTGGAACGTGCCAAACATGTCAAAGTAGAATATTACGATCGTCATGGTGAAAAACAGACGATCGAAGATGACGGTTTTTTAGCCATCGCCATTCAGCATGAGATGGATCACCTGGATGGGAAAGTTTTCATTGAAAAACTCTCTTTCCTTAAACGTAAGAAGTTTGAAAAAGAGTGGGCTAAACGTCAGAAATAAAAAGCAGCGGAGAGTGCTATGAACATAGAATTAATGCGTGCGAAAATAAATGAAAAAGAACATTTGGATACAGATATCCAAATGGAATGCAAAAATAGTTTCAGTGAACGCATTAAAGCCACATTAGTGGGCTCAGAGGGAAATTGTTCTTTTTTAAATACAGAGCTCATTATAGGATTAGGCAGTTTATTTCTTCCTTATATATTGGGATTCATCGTGATCTCTGTCTTTTGTCTGAGTATGGTCGATATCTCCTTAAATACGTATTTTACGATCCTGGCAGAAAGTTTTTCTGTGACAGGCCTTTGGACCATAGGCTATTTTTTCCTATCGGTCTTATTCTTCTTCTATATAGTGATAAGGTACCTTCTTCATAGATAATACCTAGACTACATCATTAAAAATATGTCAATATGACATATTTTTAATCTTTTTTTTTCAACTGTGCCACAATACAGTATGAAAACAAATACCGATAGTGGTAGACCACCCCAAAAACAACAGATCAAAGTCAAAGCCAAACAGGAGATCATTGTCAATCGTTTGACCTGCGCCACGCTTGAAGGAGTCAATGCAAGAGTCATCGAAGTGGAAGCAACCTTTACCAAGGGGCTGCCCGGTTTTTCAGTGGTTGGTTTGGCTTCCAATGATATACAGGAGTCCAAAGAACGTACCAAGTCGGCACTCTTGACCAATGAATTTGTGTTTCCCCCACTGAAGATCACAGTCAATCTGAGTCCTTCAGACCTTAAAAAATCAGGGACCCATTTTGACCTCTCTTTGGCATTGTTAATCGCATTACATAAAATAGCTATTGAAGAAGAAGGGTTGTTTGTTTTTGGAGAACTGGGACTGGACGGAAAAGTTAAAAGCTCCTCCATGCTCTTTCCTTTGGTACTTTCACTCAAAGAGCAGGGGTTGATCAAAAGAGCGATCGTTCCCAAAGAATCTATTCCTTATCTTTCCCATATTTCAGGTGTAGACTTTATTGCAGTGGAAACACTTTCTGAAGCGTTGGAAATCGTCAAAAGTAAGAACTTCAAAGCCAATGTGCAGTCATTCTCTTATGATGCCAGTGCTTTTATTGTAAATGATATGATTTACTATTATGAGGAGAAGTATGAGAGTGACTTTCATGATGTGAAAGGACAGAGTATTGCGAAGAGGGCTTCACTCATAGCGGCGTCAGGAATGCATAATTTCCTGATGGAGGGGAATCCTGGCTGCGGTAAGAGTATGATCGCCAAGCGTATTAAAGATATCTTGCCGCCACTATATGAAGAGGAGATCCTCTCCATTGCAAAACATCAGTTTTTAGATGGTACCACGCCAACTTTTGAAGCTATCAGGCCCATCCGTTCTCCACATCATACGGCCACGTCAGCTTCCATTTTTGGGGGAGGATCCAGTACGGCTAAAATAGGTGAAGTGGCACTGGCACACAAAGGTATACTTTTTTTTGATGAATTGCCGCACTTCTCCAAAAATGTTTTGGAAGCCCTGCGTGAGCCGCTTCAAGACAAAAAAGTCCACATTGCCAGAGTCAATGCCAAGATCGAATATGAAGCAGATATCATGTTCGTAGCAGCACAAAACCCCTGTCCCTGCGGTAATCTTCTCTCTAAGACCAAAGCCTGCCGCTGCTCGGAAGTGGAGATAAAACGGTATCAGAATAAACTTTCGGATCCTTTTCTGGACAGAATAGACCTTTTTGTAGTGATGCAGGAAGTACAAAGTGACGACAAAGGGGATATCACTTCCAAAGAGATGCATCAGGCTGTGTTGGAAGCCTTTAAAATGCAAAAAAGCAGGCAGCAAAAACGGCTGAACGGCAAATTGACCGAAGAGGAGATCGAGACTTATTGTATATTGACACCGGATGCCCAAAAGATACTGGAGGGAGCCATAGGGAAATTCTGCCTCTCGCACCGCAGTATTGCCTCTGTGAAAAAGATAGGCAGAACTATTGCTGATTTAAATGCTAATAAAATGATAGAGAAATCTGATCTGTTGGAAGCCTTGAGTTACAGACGGAGGAAATAGTTTTTGGTGTTGTGCACTCACAACACCAAAAAAGTAAAGAAGTTTACAGTACTTCAACCACCATTTTGGTGATCACAAATCCACCGATGACCAACCAGGCGAACATGGTTGCCGCAGTATAGATCGGCGCAAGCCCCAAACCTTTGAATTTGGCGAAGATCGTTCCCATACCAAGAGCGGTCATTGCCATGGTCAATAGGAACGTATCGATCTCGTTAATGATATCGACAATGTTCTGCGGGATCAAATGGAAAGAGTTGAATCCTGCGACCATAATGAAATAAACAGCAAACCAGGGAATGACCAGTTTGGTTTTTCCACTTGCCTCGCCGCCCTCTTTTTTAGCAGACCATGCAAGATACAGACCCAATATGATCAACATTGGAGCGATCATGATGACACGTGTCATCTTCACAATGACGGCAGCATCTGCCATCTCTTTGGGAGAACCGGGTACAGAAGCAGGCACAGCAACGACCTGTGCCACTTCATGAATGGTACCACCGACATAAATACCGAACTCTCTTGCCGTCATATGCAGGAATCCGGTTGCATGCTCGATGATGGTGGTATAAAGTACAGGGTAGAGAAACATAGAGATGGTTCCGAAAAGTACGACCATTGAGACCGCTACAGCGGTTTTATACTCTTCAGCCTTGAGGACAGGCTCTGTAGCCAGTACGGCTGCTGCACCACAGACCGCTGCACCGGATGCTGTCAAGATAGAGGTATCTTTTTCCATACCGAAGACCTTTGATCCTACCCAGGAACCGAGGATCAGTGTCGAGGTCAACATGATGAGAGAGACAAGAAAACCATCCATACCAACATCTGCGATCTGTTGGAAAGTGATCCTGAAACCGTAGAGCACGATCGCAAAACGAAGAATCTTTTTGCCTGAGAAAGTGATACCGCTTTGCCATTCAGCAGGTGTCTGGTTATGCAAGGTATTTGCATAAAAGATACCCATAACAATACCGATGACCAGAGGGGAGAGCCCTAATGCTTTTACCGGCCCAAGTCCTGCAATATACGTTGCACCGGCAGCAAAAATAGCGACAAAAAAGATACCACTGAGTGTACCTGCTCTATTTTGTTTAGAAAATGCCATATTTACCCTTTTGTTCAAAATTATTGATTAGTTTTCAGGAATTCTACCATAATTTTGATATAATAGAAAATTAATTAAATAAAGCATCTTGATAAGTTTTATAGATATATCTGTAAAAAACTAAAGCTATATACGCTTTAAAGGGATCATCTCTATTGGATGTAGTAAAGAGGAATCATGAAGTTAACACTTAGACAAATGCAGATCTTTTTAAATGTGGTAAAATCAGGGCATTTGACCAATGTAGCGAAAGAGATGCACTTAAGTCAGTCAGCGATCTCCATGTCCATTAAAGAATTGGAAAATATTTTAGGCAGACCGGTATTTGACAGAATCAATAAAAAGCTGGTTCTGAATGAAGTCGGACGTGCTTTCCATCAGGAGATCGATCCTATCTTCAAAAAACTCTCAGATATCGAATACGAATTCAAGAATTCAGAAAATAAGGGAATGATACGAGTAGGAGCAAGTACGACCATTGTTGACTACCTTATGCCTTCGATCATCTGTTCTTACATGTCTTCCTATCCTGATGTCAAGATCACTCTGAAAGAGGGAAATACCAAAGAGATCACACAGATGGTAGAAGAGGGAATGATCGATGTTGCCTTTGTGGAAGGGATCGTTTCAGGATCAAATATTATAAAAGAGAAGATAGGTGTAGATGAACTGATCGTGGTCACTTCTGATACTGGACTGGCGAAAGAACATTACATTGATGCCTTGGCAGAAAAGCGATGGGTACTCAGAGAAGAGGGTTCGGGAACAAGGGAAGTGTTCCTGAATTACATCAAAGACAAAGTGGATCATCTGAATATCTTCTTTGAGCTTGGGCATACGGAATCCATTAAAAGTATTTTAATGAATCGAGAATGTCTGACCTGTATTTCAAGGATCTCTGTAGAAAATGAATTAAGAGAAGGGAAATTACACCAAGTGGATGTTAAGAACTTTGAATGTAAGAGAGATTTTCTTATGATCTACCATAAAGACAAGTACCACAGTACACTGTTTGAGAAATTCTTATTCTTCTCTAAAAAGCTGATGGTACAAATGTTGGACGGAAAAAGCTAGGATGTTCCTTCTTTAATACGCTGCAGCGCTTCTTCATATTCATGAGGACGATTCAGATTGCTGAATGCTGCATCCTCTTCAAAAAAAATAAATTTGGTATCTACCTTGTTTAAAAGATTTCCGATACGGTGATCATCTGCTTTGAAGTTTTCCTGTGCCACAGGCAGGATGGAACGTCTGTAAATACCGCAAAGCGGTTGTTTTCCGCTTTGCGTTCTTGCAATGATCGCAGCATGGTTTTCTCTATTCTGTATAAGCATATTGATCACTTTTTCATCAACAAAAGGTGCATCGACACTCAAAATAAAGACTTCGTCCGCGTCCAACTGTTCAAAGACAGAAATGATCCCCACAAGAGGGGAGGAGATTTCATGCCGATCTTCAATGATATTTGCCTGGAAATCAAATTTGTTATTTTTGGCAGAAATGTAAACTCTGTCAAAAAGTTTGCCAAGCCGTACATACTGAAATTCGCTCAAACTCCCGTATCCGGCAAAAGGCAGAAGGGTTTTATCTTTTCCCATACGTGAACTCCGACCCCCGGCGAACAGTACAACCGGCATATCAAACTTCATTGGTAACCCCTGTTTTACGTTTTTGATGTATCCAGAGTACAATAAATGCCATAAAAGTAATAAGGGATTCTATGAGAAAGAGATACTCTCCGTAAATTTTCCCCGAAAGCAGTGCCCCGACCGAACCGCCAAGTCCAAAGGCGATACCGAGAAAAAACTGCTGGGCAAGTTTTTTCTGTGTATAGAGTGAAAAGACATACGTGATCGCCGCAGTATGATAGAGTGCGAAAGAGATGGCATGTAGTGACTGTGAAGCAAATGTCAGCGGTATAGAGTCCGGGTAGAGATAGAGGATCAACCAACGTACAGAAGTTACAAGTGTGGCAAATTTCAGTATGTTGAGCAGATTTCTCTGTAGCAAAGGACCTTGAAAATAGAGCATGAAGATTTCACAGATCACACCAAAACTCCACATCCAACTGACCATTTCCAGTGAGATTCCATGCGCTGTTTCATAAATGGTAAAGAAGTTGTAAAATCCGCCAAATCCGACTTGCATGAGGAAAACAGAGAGCCAGAATGCCCAATATTTACTGAGTGAAAAAGAGCTATTATCCTGTGTGCTTGGATGGTCAACTGTATCATGTTTGACAAGAATCCCGCCAAAGATCAGTGTCAGGAATGCCATGGCACTCAAGTAGTAAAGCGCTTCATAGGGTTCTTCAAGTATTTTTCCCAGCCATAAAGCAATGCCCATAAACCCTAAAGATCCCCATAGGCGTACCTTTCCGTAATGGTTTCTTGAAAGTGAAGCAAGTGCTATGGTTTCTACATAGGGAAGGGATATCCCCATAGACGCACCAAAAAGCAGGTTGGCGATCAGATAGAGCCAGAAATCATCTACGGTTCCCAGGAAAAGGAGTGTACCTATAAAGGTCATGAGCAGGGCAAAGAGATATACTTTGAAGGTTAAGGTGACAAAATGACGAAAAATGAAAGGCAGCAAAAAACGCATAAAAGGTGCTGCAGCATAGATAATACCTACTTCAATAGCAGAGTAGCCAAGTTCAAGCAGGACTTTGGGCATAAAAATAATATAGACGCCTACCAGTGCAAAGTAAAAAAAGTAATAGGCACTTAAAAACAGAGACAAAGAGGGTTTGTTGTTTTTAAGATTTGGCATTAAGTTGCCTTTCTGTATAGCATTTTATTTCTTGTTTTTTTTAACTATGACTGCCGTGCCACTGAGGAGATCATGCAGTGTTTTATGGTCTTTTCTGAAGAACATCATGATCCACCCGAAGAATGTGAACAGAGAGAGGATGGCAGAGAGGTTTCTGAAAGCAGTAATAAAAAGAGAAGGTTTTTCTCCTGTATTCTCATCGATCAGGGTGATATCATAGGCACGATACCCCGGGGTCTGACCGGTCTTGAACATAAATGCAGTCTGTGTGATCACAAGGGGGAGTAAAATGTAGACCCAGCCCAGAGCCTTATGTTCGGCAAAGCCCTCACGGCCACCCATAATGAGGTAGAATACGATATACATGATGGGCATGACCAGCATGAAGGAATCCGTTAAAAATGCTTTGATTTTGCTTCCTGCGGAAGCATAATCTCTTTTGAGCTGATTCTTCGGTTTTGCTTCATGGTGCGGTTCTGCCACTTTCCCCTGTTTGACATCACGAAATCGCTGTTTTCGAGGAGAGCTTCTTTCAGAACCACCATTCGTCACTTTTGCCATTAAAAGTCCCAGACGATGGCAGCATACGGACCTGAAGAATCCACATCTACAACAAGTCCATCCGCGAGATCTTCACTGTCGAGGTGCATAGCTTTGTATCCAGCTTCCAAACCAAGTCCCATGGCGAAAGTATAGCGTGCACTGAGCTCATAATCATAGAATGTCGTATCCTGATAAGTGATCCCGTTGCCTTCGAATTGAAGACTTATATCAGTATTTGGAATATTGAATCTCGCTTTACCATAGAGCAGAGGGATCCACATATCAATATCAGTAGATTGAGGTGCAGAGACGGAAAGATCTGGTAGAAACCCAGGTAAATTGAAATCTGCCGTAGGCGTAACGCTCATATCGCCATTTAGGTATCTTAAGGTGAGCCCAGCATCAATTTCAACAATATTATCCAAAAGTTCATAATAGGCAGTAAGATCATACATTTGAAGATCAAGTGAAGTATCTATCTTTCCATCGAGACCAATTATCCCACCCCAGGAGAAAGAGTTAACGGTCCCTTCTCCAGACTGGTTGAAGTTGCTGTAAGCAAGTTTTATATTGGGAATAAAAGGTAAAGGATGCTCAAAATAGGCTTTGACTATGGCATCCTGTGTATCGCTCCATCCCAGATCATTTTCCAGATCAATACTTTCATTGAGTGGCATATAGGGTAGGGTGTAGGAAGCACTCCCGCTAGGTGAATGGCTGTATATCCCAAGAGAGACTTCTCCGCCTATTGTGTCTGCATAAAGTACAGCTGAAGTCAGAAGAGAAGCAAGGGTTAGTTTTTTTATCATTTGTGTTCCTTATTATATGTATTTGAAGATGAAATAATACTATTTTAATCCTTGAGTCATCGTAAAGATCGGCAGCAGCATAGCAGAGACGATCACACCGACGACCACACCGATAAAAAGCATCATGAACGGTTCCAGCAGGCCAAGAAGGAGCTTGAGTTTATCTTCATTTTCTTCGGCATAAAGATAAGAGATATTATCGAGAATATTAGCCACTTCGCTGGATTCTTCACCCAGTGCCAGTGACTGCATGAAATTCCGTTTGAGTTTTATCCCTTTTGCCATTTGTAGCGCATTTGAGAGCTTATTTCCTTCCAGTACTTTGACGGAAGCCTGTTCAAAAAGTTCTCTGAGCCTGTAGTTTCCGAATGAAGCAGTGGAGAGTTGTACTGCCTGTGCATAGGCGACACCGGAACTCAGCATAAGTGAAAGAATATAAGAGAATCTCCCCAGTTCATGGTTCTGTATAAGTGTCCCCAGTACAGGAATCTTGAGTAGCCAGCCATCCAGCATCCGATGAAACGTGTCACTTTTGGCATAAGCCAGTTTAAACAGAACGATCAAGGTGATGATGCCTACAATGAGATGGATATAGTAAGTGGTCAGAAAATCACTCAAATTCAGAACGAACTGTGTGATTGGAGGCAGTGTTTGATCGGTATCTTCAAAGATCTCGGTGATCTTCGGTACCACAAAAGCGATGAGAAATGAAGTCATGGCAATAGCCACGGTGAAGATAATGGCCGGGTAGACCATGGCACCTTTGACCTGCTTTTTTACTTTGTTCTGGGCAGAAAAGAAATTTCCCATATTGGTCAGTACTTCAACCATTTTACCGCTTTGACCGGCAATGTTCAGACTCTGTACGAAAAATTCGGGAAGGGCATAGACCTTTTGGGTATTCAAGGCATGGTAGAGGGATTTCCCTTCATCGATCATGGTATTCAGAGAATTGAGGAAAGAAAGATATTTTTTCTCTCCCTCATGCTGGTTCTCCAAAAGTTTAATAGCGGTCAGGATGGTCATACCGGAGTTTAGATAGGAGGAGAGCTCTTTGGAAAATGTTGCAAGAAGTTCACCGGACATTTGCCGTTTAGACAAGGATTCAAAGGAGAACTCTTTGGTGGGATTCAATGATTCATAATAGATATTCTGTGTACGGAGTTTCTGCCCGGCCTCTTCGGTAGAGCTTGCATTAACCGTGCCTTTGACCTTTTTCCCTGTTTTGTCAAAACCTTTGTATTTAAAAAGCATCTCTATAGATATCCTTGTGCCGTATTGGTGATATTATAACTTTTTTAGCTGTATCTTGCGTTCTGCATCAACGTCTTAAAGGCTATTGATTTTAAAATGAAAATAGGAAGAGGAGTATTTGTCTTTGATCTTTATCTCTTCCACCGTGCCAGAGGGCTGACCCTCTTCTTCATCAGTGAGTTGTATGGGTTCAGGGATAAAATAGGTTCTGGAGATCTGTTTGAGTATTTCTCTACTTTTGAAATTATCGATCCGAAAGTATCGGCTGAGGATATCATAGGCCTCTTTTGTGTCTTTGTTATAAGCACGTACATCTTCTGCCAGAAAAAGAGAATCCTGCAGAGAGAGTTTACTTCTTTCTGAAATGTAAAGGATCTGTTCATGGTTCTGGGAATGTATTTTCAGGGCATAAACAATGGATCCTGAGATGATAAGCACAGAGACAAGCACTTCAATGAGTGTAAAAGCAGGTTTCAGGGCAACTGTTTTCAATAGTACTCTCCTTTATTGGAGACCAGACGGTTATTTTTCAGCCAAAGTTCCTTTGCCTCTTCAATGGATCCCACTTTTTGGGTTTCTCCAAAAAATGCTGGTAAAAAATAGACATTGTCGTCCTGTTTCAGAATGATCTGTGTGGAGGAACCGTTACGATAGAATTGAAGTACAAGACATATTTTTTCATCTTGATACCTACCATATTCAATTTTCTGAAGGCTGTCCCTGGCATCGAGTGTATAGGCTTCAATGTTTTTCAGGTCGATTCCATTCTCATAGGCCTCAAAAGGGCTATTGATATCTTTACGGATATAACAGGATCGGCACTTGTCAATGCAGACAAGGCTGCCTTCACCCTGGAAAATATCAGATTTGACGATGGTAGATTTTAAGTTAAGCGGCGTGAGTGCTTTGGGTTTGTTAGAGGATTTTTCGATGTTTGAAAAGCCGAGGAAATAGACAAGAGAGATAATGAGGATCACAATAAGCAGCTCTATAAGAGAGAAAGCTTTGCGGTTCCTGTCTATTTTATACGGCATGAAGATAACTACTGGTTACATTGTGAAAAGAGTATATCTTTTCCGTTCTCTTCTCCACCCTCTTTCCTGTCGGAAGCATAAGAGATGATCTCTACATCATCCCCCTTTTTAATATAGACGAATGGCGATTTCCATGAATCTTTAGGCAACTTCTTTAAATAAGGTTTTGCACGGTAATTAGGATATTTCTCCGGATCCGGATTGCTTAAAAGTGCTTCAAATCCCTCTTCTGTGTCAGGGTAGGAACCATTATCCAGACTGAACATATCAAGCCGTTTTTTAAGGTCATTCATCTTCAGGCAGACCGTGTCTCTTTTTGCCTGGTCGGCAGAATCCATCAGCCCGGGAGCGACCACTGCGACAAGACCTCCGAGTATGACGATAACGATAAGTAATTCAATAAGGGAAAAACCTGCTCTGAGTCCGCTGTTGTGTTTCATTTACATCCTTTAGTTTGCTTGGGTATAATATTAGCTAATTTACACTAATAGAGCCTTTACATGTTTAAACAGGAATCTCCTTTTCATCACAGCGTAGCACATAGAAAGGGCTTTGCCCTGATCCTTACGCTTTCCGCACTGACCGTGATCATTGCGTTGACGGCGGTACTTATCACTTACCTGGATGAAGCCAGAAAAGATGCCAGTACTTCCAAAGCAATGATCCAGGGTAACCTCTATTACAGCGATATCAAAAAGATCTTTAAAGGCTTTAAGGAGAAAAAGGCTCTCTACAATACCCTCTACCTTTCTCCGGTACCGCTTATTTCGGAAGATGGCAGATTTTCAGTCATAGTGGACTGCCGGCCTTTGGCAAATGGTGTCAACATCAACTGGCTTGCCGCCGGAAATGAATCCAATATGACAGTTCAATATGATGCTGTACGACAAGTCTTTGAATCCCTGATCCAGAACTATGATATTGAAGATGCATCAAGGCTGGAAGAGATGTTACTCGAAGAGATCGGCGGCGATAGAAAGTATGTTCAGAAAGAACAAAGCAGGCTTAGACAAAAAAATGGTATTATATCATTTAAACAATTTACAGATATTTTGGACAGATATCAACGTGAAGCGGATGATAGGAAGATCGTCCAGATCCCTTGGGAAAAGTTTTTTGTCTTTAACGAGAGATCAAAAGATGCTCAGGAGAACCTGGTAGACGGTAATTATATTTCTGCAGAACTGTTGGCGGTACTCTTTGACATTGATCTGGCTTCGGTAAAAGAGGACTGGGTTGAAGGTACAGAGCTGAAGACTTTTGTGTCAGGGTTAGGTGGAAGCTATAACGACAAACTCTTTGCGCAGGATTTTTCAGATCGCTCACAGTGTGATGTAGCCTATGATTATGAAGGTGAAAGATTCGCATTTCGTTTTGTAGATATTGAAGGGGAGGTAAAGCATTTTGAGTTTTTTGGGAAACAGTAAACCGTTATTGCTGGTCTATAGAAATATGCCAAAACAATCACTTTCTGATACCGTTAATATCATGTTAACACCACAGTTCTACAGTCTTAAAAAAGAGACACTCCCCCTCAAGTATGCGTTTCAGGTAAAAAAGATCGCGCCTTCACTCTTTGACGGTCTGCTTGAAAATACAGAAAAGTATGACTATCTGGTCTACAGAGAAGGTGAGGTATGGGTGTTTATTGCCTATAATCTCAAAGCGATCAACCACTTTCTTGTCAGCAAGGGAATCCGCTCTGAGCAGGTTGGAAAGATATTTTTTGCTCAGCAGGCACTTGATAAGTTTACTGCGCCGGTACTGCTTGGTGACAAAGATGCCCTTGCTGCCATAGATGGCTCTGTGGTCTTAATACCCCAGGCTGCATTGGAGGAAGGTTCAGAGACCCTGACATTTGACGAGCGTTTCACACCTAAGCATGGTGTTGTACTGCAGGGGGCATTTAACTCTTTTCTTTCCAAAAAACAGGCCATTGCACTTGCAACGATTTTTACGCTTTTTGCCCTGGCATTTTTTCTGGAAGGCAGGCGCTACTCGGAGGGATCAGAAGTCACCAAGGCAGAGATAGAAGCCTTACTTGAAGAGTATCCTGCGCTTCAGAGCCAATATACACGAAAAAGTATTGCTGAAAAATACAGAGCGATCGATAAGAACGAGAGAAAAAAACGTGACAGGGTAAAAACCCTCGGAAACATGATCTTTAAAGGTGTGACTGTTGATACTTTTAAGATGGATGATAAAGGATTTCTTGTCAGATTTAAGTGCACCGATGCCAAAGTGGCAAAACATTTAAAAGAACTGTCTAAAAAAGAAGGTTTTTCTTCTGTGAAGACCCTGACAGGTAATATCGTACAGATCGAGGGAAAATTATGATTTGGAAACGGTATCAAAATGAACTCATTGTTGTACTTGCACTGCTGCTGCTGATCATTGCGCTTGTTTACAAAAATGTGCAAGTCTCCTCTTCTACAGAGAGTCTTGCCCTGTCCAAACAGGAGGTGCGTGAATTTAAAGAGCTGGTTATTCTGAAAAAAAGATGGCTTGACAAAAGAACATCCAAAAAACTTGACAAGTTGCAAAAACTGGTACCGTCATCTAAGCTAAAATGGCAGAAAAAAGGCAAGAAACTGACAGCAGGTTTTCATGGTCTCAGCTCGCAGGAACTCAATAAGGTGATTACCATGATCCTGAATCTTGCCGTTCAGATACAGATGCTGGAGATCAGGAATGATCATGGATCTTACAATGTGGAGTTCAAATGCAAGTGGTAAAAAAGCTCTTTCTCGTATTATTTGTCCTATGGTTTGCAGTGCTTCTGTTCATGCCAAAACAGGAACTCTTCTATATGCTTGAAAAAAACCTGGCAGAGCAGGGTATAGTGATCAATGAAAAAAAGATAGATGAAGGGCTTTTCTCTTTAAATCTCATAGATGCATCTATTTTTTACAAAGGGGTCAAAGTGGCAACCGTAGAAAAGATTAATATCTTTACGCTGCTCTTTACAACGAATATCCATATCAGCACACTTGAATTGGATGATGCCTTAAAAACGTTTGCTCCTCAGAAAATTGACAGTGCAGATATCACACAACAGCCTTTTTCTCCCTATACTGTGAAGATCAGTGCATTAGGAAGTTTTGGTGAAATGGAAGGAGTGGCTGATCTGAAAACCGGAAAGTTACGCCTAGATTTTCTCAACACGACCAAAGAGATTGATCTGATTCGCCCCAACCTTCAAAAAGATGAAAAAGGATGGTATTATGAAACATCTTTTTAAATCTCAAATGTTCAAAAATATTTTGCTGGTATTGGTGATCCTGCTTGCTGTAAAACTTATCTGGCTTGTTGTAGAGTTGACCTGGCTGCCTTCTTCCGGCATTGAGCATAAAGAGAAAGTGGGGGGCAAATCACTTTACTACAGAGTGAAACTCTCACCCAATGAAGCTGCTGTCCCGACCAAAGTACCCGATAAACCGGTCCAGATCGCAGGCAGTATTAAAGATATCACGCTCAAAGCGATTTATAACGCATCAGACAAGACCGTGGTCACCATAGAGTATAAAAGAAAAACGAAGATACTTGGACGGGGAGATGTCATAAATGGTTTTACGCTGACAGGTGGCGGAAGCAATTATGCTACGTTTACAAAAGATGCCAAAACCTACAGGGTGGATCTGATCAAAAGCAAACGTGCATCGGCAGCTTCAGGGAGCATTAGACCTTCGGGTACGGTATCCCGTACAAAGCCGCCCAAAAAGTCCAAGAAACCCCAAGAGGTGAAGGGTGAGATAACCGATGCAGGTGATCACAAGCTGATTGACAGATCACTGCTTGATCATTATGCCAAGAATATGGATGATATTTACAAGAACATTGGTATTAAAGAAGTTAAAGAGGGCAATACATTGAAAGGCTTCAAGATCACCTTTGTACGCAGAGGCAGTCCCTTTGCAAAACTCGGTGTGAAACGCGGAGACATTATCAAATCCATTAATGGACAGAAGATCGACAGTTACAATGCAGCTTTTGAAACCTACAAGAATATTGGAAATGTAGAAAATCTGACACTTGTTATACAGAGAGGAAAAGAAGAAATGGAGTTAGAGTATGAAATTAACTAAAATAATAATGAGTCTATTGCTGATATTATCAGTTGTGTCACATGCGGAAGAAGAAACTGTAGATGTGAATTTCAGAGATCTATCGGTTAAAGATTTTGTTGAAATGGTAGCGAAGATCACCCATAAGAATATTCTTATAGAAGGTGATCTGAAAGGTAAAATCAACTTTGTTTCACAGGAACCTATTAAAAAGTCATCGCTGATGGCTCTGGCAAACTCTATTTTGGGAAGCAAAGGCTATACGATCATTAATCAGGGTGATTTTTATAAAGTTGTCAAGGGCTCTGTAGCCGCAGGTGAAGGTTTGAATGTCAGCAGCAAAATAAATGGAGAAACGATGCAAACGGTCATGTTCCCGCTTAAAAGCTCCAATGCCGCTGTTATCAGAGCAAAGATCAAGCCTCTGTTGCATAAAAATGCAAAAGTGATCTCATTTAAAGAGAATAATGTTCTGGCGATCACTGCTACACCGAGAACACTGCGTTCCATCGCCAAGATCATCAATGCCGTGGAGAAGAGGGGCATGAAACGTTCGGTCGTCGTCAAACTCAAAAACTCATCGGTGAAAGATGTCTTCCCCAATGCGACCAACATGTCCAAAAAGCTTTTCCCTCAAACCATAGAGAGTGAGAAAGTGGATATTTTCAAAGATGAAGCGACCAATTCGGTTATTCTGGTAGGGAAAATGGATAATGTACGAAGAATGATCAAGTATCTCAAGCAGCTGGATATCAAAGGTGATGACCAGACACAGAAAATGTATGTGATTCGTCTAAAGAATTCCAATGTCGAAGAGATGGAGAAGATCCTCTCCAAATTGCTGTCACAGATGAACAACATGAAGGTACCGGGTAAACCTGTGAAAGGTGGGAAGCCGGCAACTAAGGCGATGGTAGTATCCGATATAGAAAGAAATG
>JAMONL010000236.1 GCA_027065815.1 Sulfurovum sp. | reverse complement strand
AGTTTTACCTCTATATTGAATTCATTCTTAATTTAAACGAATTATATCAAAAAACTTTAGTCAATGTCAATCAAGTTTGATATAAAATTAAAAATTTTACTTTATGTATCGTACGGGTCTATAGCCCTCCGAGATGAGCTTCATGATCCCGCCTTTGAGATTAATGACCTTATATCCCAACTTATTCGACAGAAACTCCGATACCATACCTGTTCTGCTTCCTACACGACATATGAGTGCGAACTGCTCATCTTTCTTCACAACTTTGTTTAATGCTTTAAGAAATTTCGGGACATCATAATTTCCCTGCTCATCAAAAAACATGATCGGGTAGGATCCTTTTACAATGCCTGTTTCTCTCCACTCTGCCGGCGTACGTATATCAATGATCTTTATATTTTTTTGTAAAAAATTCTCTGTTGCCCACTCTTGTTTCAACTCAGCAAAAAGAGAAGTTGCCAAAAGCAATAAACCAAATACAATTCTTTTCATCGTTTATTTCCTAATATTCAATATTTATGTGTGGAGTATAACAAAAAGAGGTAAATAAATAGATACAATACCGTATGAATTTCATAGAAATAAACGATATCAATATCCCCGAACTACATATTTACCATCAATTTAGAGAACATGCTTTCACTGCAGATGAAAGCTTTGTTGCAGACAGCCCAAAAGTAGTCAATCTGCTTTTGGAAACAGATATCGAGGTGCGAAGTATACTTGCCACACAAGAGTATTATGATACCTATAGATATCTCATTGAAGCCCATAAAGATGCAAAACTCTACATTGCGTCTAAGGCACTTATGCAAGATATTGTAGGTCATAAAATACACCATAATGTCATGATGCACGGTACCAGACCCAAACATTCCGCTTTAAATGACCTTGGAGATCATATTATCATGCTTGATGAGATCTCTTCCACTCAGAACATAGGTTCCATTGCACGTTCTGCCGCTGCCATAGGCATAGATTCCTACCTTTTACCCACACATGGGCCACATCCCTGGTCAAGACGTGCTCTAAGGGTTTCCATGGGGCATATAAGCATGTTGAAGACCCATCTTTATGAAGATATTAAAGAGACCATACAGGCATTAAAAGAAAATGGTTATAGAATTTATGCAGCTGAAGTGACAGAAGATTCTACGCCTTTATCAGAAGTCAAACCAACAGAAAAATGGGTGCTGTTGATGGGACATGAAGGCTCCGGACTTTCAGAAGAGGTCTTAGCCCTGTGCGATGAAGTAGTGACCATTGAAATGATGGAAGGGGTAAAGAGTTTTAATGTAGGAGTAGCAGCATCTCTTATGATGTATCAATTTAAACATGCACAATAAAATTGTAGGGGCGAGGCATGCCTTGCCCCTACAAATCAAAATGTAATGACTTTCCAATCGCTCTGCAATGATTCTGTCAATCTTTCTCCCGTATGGGTCATTTTAATCCCCAAAGAAGCCAATGTATCACTGACACCATAGTCATCACTGCATACGACACAGCAAGAAAAGGCTACACCCGTTTCTTGCACTTTTTTTACCATAAGTTGAAGTTCTTCACTCTCAGCCAGAAGTTTAGCAGAAGGACCCCAGACCATAATATGGGCTTCATCCCAATAATTACGGGGAAGCATCACCGATCCGTAGAGCAGGATCAGTTTTTTGGCGACTTCTATTTCTCCGGAACTCCAGACAATGAGTAATTTATTCATTCTAGTGTAAAAAGTGTCTCACAGTCGTAAAATAAAGAGAGATACCATGTTCATTGGCCGCATTGATGACTTCGTCATCCCTAATACTTCCGCCAGGCTCGATAATGGCTTTGATCCCTGCTTCTGCAGCAGCATCTATACTGTCTCTGAAAGGGAAGAAGGCTTCCGATGCCATCGCAGCACCCGATACATCAAGATCCATCTCTTTTGCTTTTTTCAAAGCACACTGCGCCGCATCGACACGGGAAGTCATTCCCATACCTACCGCGACCATTGCAGAGTCTTTTACGTAAACCACACAGTTTGACTTCGTAAGCCCTGCCACTTTCCATGCGATTTCAAGGTCTTTCATCTCCTGCTCTGTCGCAGTCAATTCTGACTTCTTATGTGCATTGTGTACTTCATTGTCACAGATACAGTCAGAGTTCTGGTAGACAAATCCGCCATCGACATGTTTGAAGTCATGAGAATCTTTAGACATTACCAGTTTCGTACCACCCTGAGCAAAAAGCTTCAAACGTTTCTTCTTTTCAAAAACTTCCAAAGCCTCAGGAGTAAAGTCTGCTGCCATCACTACTTCCAAAAAGATCTCATTCATCTTTTCTGCCAAAGAAGCATCCACCACACCGTTCACGGCAACGACACCACCAAAAGCAGACACGGGGTCACACTTCAATGCCTCAGTATAGGACTCGATCAATGAACCTTTAATGGCAAAACCGCAAGGGTTGCCATGCTTAACGATACACACAGCATTTTCATCACCAAAACTTGAAGCAATTTTCAGGGCACCGTTCACATCGTTGATATTATTAAAGGAAGCTTCCCCTTTGACCTGTTTGAAGTGATTACTGAAGTGATCGTCAAACTCGTAAAGTGCGCCATCCTGATGAGGGTTCTCTCCGTAACGTGTCTGGAATGATTTTTTACCGGTAATGAACTGGTACTCACCAAAACCGTTGTTGAAACGGTCATTCATATAGTTGGCGATCATCGCATCATACGCTGCAGTATGCTCAAATGCTTTGATCATCAGATCGCGTCTGAATTCCATAGAGTCATTCCCGTTTTCCAGTGCACCCAGCACATTTTCGTAATCTTTAACATCTGTCACGATCAATACATCATTGAAGTTCTTGGCTGCGGAACGTACCATGGTCGGCCCGCCGATATCGATATTCTCAATAATCTCATCAAAGTCTTCTGTTCTCTCAATGGTCTCTTTAAACGGATAAAGATTTACACAAATAAGGTCGATACCCTCAACTCCAAGCTCTTTTGCCTGTGCTACATGTGCTGCATCTCCTCTTTTATGAAGGATCCCGCCATGGACATATGGATTCAAAGTTTTTACTCTACCTTCAAAACACTCTGGGAATTTAGTAATTTCATCAATCTCGATCACTTTAATACCCGCAGTATTTAAAGTCTTATAGGTACCACCGGTAGAGATGATCTCCCAACCCATTTTCTCCAACCCTCTTGCAAACTCAACAATACCGTTTTTGTCACTCACGCTTAATAATGCTCTCATATACTCTCTCTCTCTTAAATTACAATTTTTGTGTTACTTTTACACTGTTGTACCGCTACGTATGCAAGCATATTGTGAGGCAACCTGCAGGAGTACCGTAAGCACAATTGTAAAAGTAACGATTTTTACTCCGCTTTTTCTAAAAAAGTGGAAAAAGAACCCCAAACTTCAACACAAATCCAAAACTACAGATCCTGCTCAATAATACGTGCAAACGTATTAAAATAAATATCCTTCACTTTCTCCATAGAAAGCAACACATCATTTACAATGACTTCATCACCGCCAACTTCACCAAGAACTACTGATGCAACACCAAGCTCATTCGCCATTTTTTCAAAGGCTACAAGATCTGAAGCATCTACTTCAACCAAAGCACGGCTTTGAGACTCGTCAAAAATATCTTTACTGTCATTCACAATGACTGTTGCTGCGATCCCTTTTCCTGAAACTGCTGCCATTTTTGACAAGGCTATAGCAATACCGCCAAGATTCACATCTTTAGCTGCTTTAAGCAAACCTTGTTTGTTCGCTTCAATGACCAACTCCCAAAGTGCCAACTCTGCTTTGTAGTCAAATGTCGGCAGTGTACCGGCAGTTTCACCAAATAACTCTTTAATGTAAAGAGAACCGCCGAACTCACCTTTTGTCTCACCGAGAAGCACAATATGCGACCCCTCTTCCTGGAAACAGGAAGGCAGTACTTTATGCTGGTCATCATTCAATCCAACCATGGCAATGGCAGGTGTTGGGAAGACAGACACACCGTTCGTTTCATTATACAAAGATACATTTCCTGAAACAACAGGCGTATTGAGTGCAATACAGGCTTCCTTGATCCCTTCACAGCCTTCAGCGAACTGCCACATCACTTCCGGGTTTTCAGGATTCCCATAGTTTAGACAGTCTGTGATGGAAAGTGGACGTGCACCGGACATCGCTACGTTTCTACCGGACTCAACCACCGCCAGTGCTGCACCTTTTTTAGGGTCAATGTAACAGTAACGTGGATTACAGTCAGAAGACATTGCCAAGGCTCTGCCGTTCTCTTTGATACGGATACAGGAAGCATCAAGGCTACCGGGTGCTTTGGTCGTATTGGTCTGTACCATGGAGTCATACTGGTTGTAGACCCATGCTTTATCTACCGTTTCAATAGAAGTAAAGAGTTTTTCATACGCTTCCTGATCATCCACTTTATCAAAACTGTCTACTGTTTTGGCATTGACTTCATCCAGATACTTTGGTCGGGAAGTCGGTCGGTCAAGGATCGGCGCTTCTTCACTCACCGGTGCGATAGGCATATCACACACCTGCTCTCCGTGCCAGAAAAGTTCCATTCTCTCTGTATCTGTCACTTCACCAATAACAGCAACATCAAGCTCCCACTTTTCGAAGATATCAATGATCTCCTGCTCTCTGCCTTTTTTTGCACAGATCAGCATACGTTCCTGTGATTCTGAAAGCATAAAGTCATACGGGGTCATCCCCTCTTCCCGTGCCGGTACTTTGTCAAGATGCATAATAAGTCCCGCACCCGTTTTACCTGCCATTTCAAAGGCTGAAGAAGTAAGACCTGCTGCACCCATATCCTGAATTCCTACGATCGTATCTGTTTTGAAAAGTTCCAGGCAGGCTTCAAGCAAAAGTTTTTCTGTAAACGGATCCCCCACCTGCACTGTCGGACGAAGCGACTTTGACTCTTCTGTAAAAGAGTCTGAAGACATCACCGCACCGCCAAGACCGTCACGCCCGGTTTTAGATCCCACATACATGACCGGGTTACCCATACCTGAAGCCACGCCAAGGAAGATCTCATCTGAT
>JAMONL010000235.1 GCA_027065815.1 Sulfurovum sp. | reverse complement strand
GAAAAAGTAAAATGACTTTTAAATGCGTGACTTTTAAGAGTGGGGGTGTGAGGTCTTACTTTTTGTAAATTGGTGATGGGGTACTTGGAGGCTAGGGCTACGGTGGTGGTAACGTACTTCATAGGGTTGTTGGTACTGAGCTTTGCTTCATCGGCTGTGGCAAAATATTCAAATCCTAACTCTTTAACGAGCGCTTCTAAAGCATCTTTGGAAAATACCTCTTGAAACCCGATAATGTCACAATCCATCTTGTGTATCTGCTCTTTTATCCATGTGGTTTTTTCTTCCCACTGTCTATCGTTGAACTTCTCTTTTTTGGTGTACCACGAGTAAGGAGGTTTGGCAAACTGAAAAAGGTTAAATGTGCCTAGTCGTATCTTCATAAGAGGGAGTATAACAGAATAGTCATAATGGCAGGAGTAGATAAGTTATATAGGGGTCGGGTGATGCTGGATAAGGAATCTGGCTGAACTGTATGGTGTTGAGACATCATGAAAAAAGTCATCTTTCATTATCGCGTACACACCTAACATAACGCTCATACGTTTTATAATTGTTATATTCATAGCCGCGTTTAAAGTTCATTATCCATGCAAACTCTTCACTTGATTCATGTGCCGTTGCTGACCAATAGTAACCCGATCCTCCAACATTTTTAAAGCCATTTTTTATGGCGGGATCATTTTGACTTAAACGCACTACAGTGATTAATTCTTTGATCGTTGGAAGTCGCCAGTCATCATGCTTGGCTAAGTGTAATTTTTGACAAAAAGACACTGCTCCCTGCCAATCTTTTTTGATATATTTTGCAGCACTGTTATCTTGCCACATTAATCCCGTTTTATTATCTATTAACACATCAGATGCCAATAATAAACTGACACTTGTTAGGATAAAAAGAATTACTTTCATAGTGATTCCTGCTTTCATTGATTTATTTTTTATAAGATGGAGTATATCTAATCATAGGTGAAGTGTGCTAACTTTGGAAGTGAAGCGGCTAATATTTCCTGTATCTCATCCTGGTTGGCATTGTTTTCGATGCAGAGCCAGACCAGGGATCTTATGTTTGTTAGGGGATGTAGGTTTTTAATGTCATTATGGGATAAGTCTAAAAAAACAAGATCTGTGAGAGATGTAAGGTTTTCGATGTTTTTTATGCGGTTATGACTTGCTTTTATCTTTTTGAGTTTTGTCAAAGACTGAAGTGGGCTGATGTCAGAGATGTGGTTGTGTTTCATAAAAAGGTGTTTGATCTTTGGCAGTTTTCTCAGTACTTCAATGTGCTCTATGTTGTTGTTTGAAAAAGCCAGTTTATGTAGGTTGATGAGTGGCGCGATGACATCGATGTTTGTAAGTTTGTTACGTGAGAGGGAGAGGGCACCAAGCCATGTAAGTTTGCCTATTGACTGTGGAAGGACTTCCAGTCCTAGATCACTGAGATTCAGGTAAGGTATTTTGTTTGCTTTGCATAGAGCTATTTTCTCTTCAGCTTGTTCTATATCGGTCATAGGCTACCATCCTTTATGCACTATATCATAGTATGTTGTAGTGTATCTAAAGATAAACAAAAGAAATATAGATAATATATCTTTTAGATATCAATGAAAAACAGAGAACAAAAAAATGAAAATCATTATTGCACTCATACTCACTGTTACTATAGGCTTAGGTATAGCCAGCGTATGGTTTGAACCCTATATGTCTGTAGAGAGCACTGAGAGAACAGGGATTACACTGACTCCTGGCAGTACACTGCACTTGGAAGTACCACAATTTTATACAGAGGATGGTAAAAAAAGAGTCTGTGAACTTCACATACCAGAGCAGTACCGCAAAGATGAACCCGTACCATTATTGGTATGGTTTAGTCCAGGGAAGGGGTCGTCAAGTTTGGGTTCAGTGCCAGACATTGTGGATAAGAGTAAGTTCCTTGTGTTGGCACTGCCGTACCCTGACAATAAGTTGCCTCGTTTGGCAGTAAAAGCAGGGAAGATAGACACTTTTTGGGCATTTGAAGCACCTATGTTGGAGTACGTGAGAGACTTGGTACCTAACATTAGTGAACGTGTACGCATTGCAGGAGGGTTTAGCAGTGGAGCACATTTGGTAGGTTCCGGGTTGGACAGAGAGTGGTTTGGATTTACAGATTTTTTTACTACTTATATTATGCATGAGGGTGGTTACTCTCCCAGTATGAAGTTCCAAGGGGTAAAGGAGGGAGATAAACTACTGGTCACCTATGGACTGCAGAACAACAGTTATGGAAAAGTCGTTGTAAGAGAGATGAACAAAGCAGGACTGCATCCTACTGTCAAAAAACTACCCCACACAGGACATAATATGAGTCAAGAAGCGATAGATAGTATGAGAGAGTGGGTAGAATATACGGTGATGTCTGATGATGAATAAAGGGAAAGAATAATCAAACCTATCTCAAATAGTCATACTTATTTGCTATAATCACCTACCAAAACCAAGAAATATGGATAGAACAAGCATAGAAAAAGAGGACGAGTAGAGTATGTATGAGAAAGAGCGAAAATTTAGAGTGTGGCGGGTAGTGCTCTTGATTGTCCTTCCCATGTTGTTTTTCAATATAGGTATGTCCATTATGCAAGGTACGTTGTGGGGATCACTTATCGAAGGTGAGTTACTTGAACTGTTAACGACGTTACTGGGTATGTCTGTATTGGGTTTGCTCCTCACACCGGCTTCTTTTGTTTTGATCGTATTTGCAGTAGTTGTTGAGACGATGTACCTGAAAGAAAAGATCTCTCAGTATTGGCTCTTTTGTATAAGTGCCGGTACTATAGGGCTGGCACTTTACTTTACAGTTTTTCTCTTAGCCGGAGCAGAAATGAAAGACTTTGATCTGGGACAGATCTTTTTAATCTTCATCATCCATACGTTGGCGGCTATGTTGGTCTATGGGAGAAACTGGATACATGTGTCCCGGAACTCTACCGTGGAACCATAAGCATACTAATGTTTACTCATGAAAACTGACTCATCTAATTCTTCGATTGACATGAGGCATAATATAAATTGGCTATAATGGATAGTATGAAATATATCTTTACGCTTATGACAAGTATACTGCTACTATTGGTATTGAATGCTTGCAATACATCTAGTACTCAAACAGAATCAAAATTGATTTTCAAATCTGGATTTGGAGAAGGTGTCTACATTGACCCTATTGTTGTCAAAGATTCAGAAGACTATGACTTTATTCGGGGGACAGATACGCAGACAGGATATAGCTGGCCCATAGAGATCTTGGGAGCCAGTGAAAGTGCATTGCACCGTGTGGCAGATGATAACCAGACGGCATTAAGGTCTGAGATACAGATGGTGACAGGGTTTGATGGCAACCTGACCAGAGCTCTTTACAATGAAGAGACACATAGGGAGAGAGAAGATACACAATTGACCTATGAAATCCTCAATATCACACAGGGACGCTCTGATCTGTATGTGCGTTATCGAATGAAAATTGATAGTAATATGTTAGGCACACTCAATAAATGGCGAGCACTTTTTGAATATAAAACCAAAGATTATAAAGACCCTGGTGAAGGTGGTACGGGTTTTAGATTGATCGCTTTTGTTTATACTGATGATGAAGGCAGAGCCTCATGGCATATGCAAGGGGATAAAGATTCTGATACACCCATATGGGAGTGTGACACCTTGGAGTTGAATGCGACATGTCACAATGAGTATGTACCTGTTGTGACGGATGAGTGGTTTCTGACTGAATACTATTGGCACTGGAGCAACGGGGATGATGGTCGGGTCATCTGGAAGATCAATGGGAAAGTGGTTGCCGATCATAGTGGTCCTACGACGCGTAATGACAATCCTATAGATTTTATTCTCTTTACACAGCTTTATGGAAATGTGACACCCAAACATCAATGGATAGATGATATTGAGATATGGGATGGGTTACCACCCCAGTAATTCAGATTTAACCATCAGTATCTATCCTATAGACAGCATAGACTTTATCTATGTGCGCTTTTCTTGCTATTATCTTGGGTACAAATGCTTATATTTTTGTTATAATCACCTATCTAAAAGAAGGCTACATTATGGCAAAACGTCCAACACTTTTACAACATTTTCGCTCTTTTGCGTATCAAAACAACATTCGAGACTTCGATACAGCTTTAGAGTATTTTACAGTATTTGGTGGTACAGGGTGGGACATAGACACCTCTAAAAGTCTGGACAGACTCATAGAAGAGAAGATATTGCGTAACTATGAACCACTGCATAATGGTATTGTACGTTATACACACGGGAATGGCTTGTACCATATGTTGTTGTCTATCATCGCTTTGGAACAGAGTCATGAAGATGCTGTGTTTAAAAAAGCCAGAGTCGGTAGAGACAAAGGTGAAGAGGCTATGGATTACCTGGAGATGAAGAGTTTGTTGAAGTTTGATGCTTCCGTAGAGAAACCTCTGAAAAGTTCGGATGCCCTGTCTGATAGAGTCTATTTTGAACTGCCGTTTATGCGTTTTTGGTTTGCGGTGGTCTCTCCTTATTATAAGAGTATCTCTGAAGGTGATTTTTCTGAGTTTGGGCAGAAGTGGAGCACCTTAAAGAGTAATTTTTCTATCTTGCTGAGTAATCTTTTGCTGCTTGACCTCGTAAAACAAAATGCTACTGCCAAACTTACAGATGACCCCATAGACTCTATAGGTTCATACTATGATAAACATGCACAGATAGAGATACTAGCCATTCGTAAATCCGGGAAGATGTTAGCAGGTGAGTGTAAATACTCTCAAAAACCAGCCAAAATAAATATGCTTACAATGCTTAAAGAGAAGTGTGAGAAAGTAGAACTGGACGTGAGTGAGTATGTACTCTTTTCTAAAAATGGTTTTGATGCTGAAGTTGAAGCACTGGAAGATGCAGATTTGACACGCTTAACGCAACAAGATTTAGGTACGTTACTCAATAATATGAGTGAAGATGATCTGTTGAAATATACCAACAAAAAGTACTAAGGGGGAAACATGCTCATACGAAGCGGAAAGATACAGTTTTTGTTCTGGACAGCATTTTTTGCGGTGATGCTCTATCTTTGGCTTATCATAATAGGGGTGCAAACCTTTGTATTGCCCGATGAGATACCTTTGGAAATGCCTCAGAATGTGGTTACTCTGATGTTCATACTGTATGGACTTTTTATTGTTGTTGTTCTTGTAGGAACAGTAGTCGCGGCTATGATCGATAATAAATTTTATAGGAAATTTTTTGGAACCATGATCATCCTCGGGCTTGTTTCTGTCCTGGCAGCAAAAGGAATGTTTGGCTGATATGGCACGCATCGATCAAAAAGACTTTTATCA
>JAMONL010000234.1 GCA_027065815.1 Sulfurovum sp. | reverse complement strand
CTTCCCTTCTACCAGAACATATGGTGTTTTAAATGCTTCATCATTCAATTTCTGGTCTGAAAATCTGATCTCAAGAGGTTTCACCTCTTTTGGAGAAATGATGTGTAAATTTTTTCCATCTTCATCTTTATATTTCTTTTCAAGCAGTTCATACTCTGAAATACGACCCAATTCATCGATATTCATATTAAATACATTGGATCTGATCGTTACCAGTGTCTTTGAATTTGATGTACTTTGCGGTGTCTCTTTGACATTTTCTTTTTCTACGGGAGCAGCGGTATTCTTACTGGTAGCGGGTGCTGTAGGTGATACATCTGTTTTTACTGTAGTTTGTTCTGTCTGTTGCGCTGGCGTTTCAGCTTGAGGTACCGGTGGGAAAAGATAAGAATATCCTACAAATACAAAAAATGAGAGCGCTAATGCGAGAATGAGACGTTTGTTTAAATCTTGTTGTTCCAAAATAGTACCTTTGATTCTATTGCGTAATATAACGCTGACAGTATAGTGTTATATGTTTTAAATACTGTTAAAGTTGTCATTGCAGTTCAATGTTTGCAGCGCACTTTTTAAGTGCATGAAGATAGGTTTTTCGAACCTCTTTGTAGCTTTCATCCAAAAGTGCCGGTTTTGCGACCAATACATATGAGCCTTTTGACAGAAGATCAATATTTTCGATGAAATGTGCTCTTAACAAACGCTTTGCTCTGTTACGATGCACTGCATTGCCTACTTTTTTAGAGGCAACAAAACCTACTTTGTATATATCTGATCTTTTATAAAATAGTACAAAATAGGGAGTGTGCCATGTTTTTGAGGAGTGGTTATACACTCCAGAGAATTCTTTACTGGTTTTGATCCGAGTAAAATATTTTATCTGACCGATAGTGCTGACCTGTGATTATACAGATAATCTTTTTCTACCTTTAGCTCTTCTGGCAGAGATCACTTTTCTTCCGTTCTTTGTTTTCATTCTTGTTCTGAAACCGTGTGTTCTCTTTCTTGGTGTACTGTGGGGTTGGTATGTTCTTTTCATTCTGAATCATCCTTAATAGATTTTACTAACATTGCTGTTGCATATTTGGACGGGATTTTACCTAAATATGTCTTAAACTATACTAATATACAGACTTAAAGACGATCTCTCCGGATTTCTCTTCCAGTCTTGCTTTCACAACATATCCCTTGTATTACATTATCATAAAATATTTACGGCTATTATATCAGTTTTGATTGCTATAATTTCTTATGAGAAAAACTTCAAAAACAGACCTACCTTCGCCTTGCTGGCTTCTTGACGAATCGCTCCTGATAAAGAATCTTGAAGTGCTGAAAACGATAAAAGTACAAAGTGGTGCAAAAATACTGCTGGCACTTAAAGGGTATGCTTTATGGAAAAGCTTTGATACGATCAAACCCTATCTTGACGGATGTTGCGCAAGCGGACTGCATGAAACGAAACTTGCAGAAGAAACATTTCAAAAAGAGGTTCATACCTACGCTCCGGCATTTAAAGAAGAGGAGATCGAAGAGATAGCCTCTATTTCCCATCATCTTGTTTTCAACTCTCCTGCACAGTTCAAACACTTTGCTCACAAAGCAAAAAAGACCAATCCTGCTCTCTCTTTGGGACTGAGGGTCAACCCTGAATACTCTGCCTCACCCAAAGAGATATACAACCCCTGCGGATTACACTCCAGACTTGGTACTACCCTGAATAACTTTGATGAAAGTATTTTAGATGACTGTGAGGGACTGCATTTCCATGCACTGTGTGAACAGGATTCCAATGCACTTGAAGCGGTACTCAAAAACTTCGAAACAAAATTTACCGCGTATATTCCAAAAATGAAATGGATCAATTTTGGCGGGGGACATCATATCACACGGAAGGGGTATGATGTGGAAAAGCTGATCGGTCTGATACGCAATTTCAAAAAAAAATATAATGTAGATGTCTACCTAGAACCAGGAGAAGCCGTAGGCTGGGAGACGGGTACACTCATTGCTACTGTACTGGATATTGTACATAACGGTATGGATATCGCTATTTTAGACACTTCTGCCGAAGCACACATGCCCGATACCATCATTATGCCTTACAGAGCAGACGTACGTGGTGCAGGAGCAGCCGGAGAAAAAAGATTCACATATCGTTTGGCAGGCAATACCTGTCTCGCCGGAGACATCATGGGAGATTACTCTTTTGATGAAAAGCTAAACATAGGAGACAAGGTCATTTTTGAAGACCAGATGCACTACACCATGGTCAAAGCCACCACATTTAATGGCATTAAACTGCCAAGTATCGCTATTCAAAGAGTGGATGGGAGTATTGACGTAGTAAGAGAGTTTGGTTATGAAGATTTCAAAAATAGGCTTTCGTAGGTTGTGCAATTGCCCAACGTCAAGGGGAAATTAAAATTACAATCACAGTATAAATTGACAATCATTTAATTTGACGTTTGGCAATGCAAAACCTACAGTAGGGATTAACGCCCCATGATCACAATATCATCTGAAGAGAAGTCTTTTTTATAGACCACATCTGCGGATTCTGAACGTTCAGAGGCACCGATGACACCTTCTATCGATGGGCTGTAGTCATATTTCACTTTCATTTCCGGGATATCTCCGTTAATATAGATCACCGTGACTTTATCGGAGATCTTTTTCCCCACTTCTACAGAATTTCCTTCACCAATGACCAGGTGGTCAAGTTTTACACCAAGGTTGGAAAGTGCCGATTTTGCCATGGCTCCTCCCATCATTTTCATCATATCATCACCGGAATTCGTTCCCGCACCCTCTTCTGAATCAAAGAGGATAATAGACAAGATCTGCTCTTTACTCAAACTCGGAACAGAAGAGAATAAAATATTCGGAACTGCCGGAGTACCTGTGATGACAATGGTAATAAGATGCTGCAGTGCTTTATATTTTACCTGAAGATTAAGCATCGGCTTGTTGGGATTTCCGGTAAAATAGATATGACTTTTTTCCAACACAAAGCGTTTATCCTGAAAAACATAATACCCGCCATCCACAAGATCGACCGAGCCGATGATCATAGGGTCAGAGAGTATTGCTTTATGTATTCCCAGATCGACTTTTGCCTGAATATCGATCGGTCCCTGTTTGAAAAGAAGCGGCTTTTTTGTATCTACATTGATCTCTATGGTCAAATTATCCATAAAAGAACTTTCACCTTTTTTCTTCATCTCCTGTACGATGACAATATCACTGTCGCTCGGGAAAGTTTTTGTCGCAAGATCATAATGAATATCACCGCCTAGAAGTGTCACTTTCCCACTGATATCAGTACTGTTCCCATCTAATGCTATTTTAATATTGATCGCAGAGTCAAGGTCGATCATTTCATGGGCAAGATGGAAAGTAGGTGCATCTGCAAGGATCTCACCTTTCATTGTTTTGGTATTGAGCTGTCCTGTGACTTTTAACTGATCATTCAACCAAAATTCTTTAATAATGATGGTCTCTTTTTTAAAGTCAACGATAGAAGGTTTGGTGGCAAAGATCTCCAGTTTATTGTAAAGCAGATTATAGGCGTTAAGTCTTATTTCTGAACCCTTCTTCCCCAAAACGATCTTGAGATCATCTATATCATGGCTTGTTTTCCTGTCTGCATGGTAAATAACATGCGGTGAAGTCAATGTAAGTGTCGCATCCAGATTTTTCTTTATAAGCACTGATACATCCAGTTTCCCGTCTACTTTTGGCATATCTTCAACCGTATAGAACTGCTGGATAGTATTGAGCAGTGTAGCAAAAGAGCCTACATCACTGGTAAGTCTGATGTCTCCATTGGGCTGGGCTTTCAGCGTTGCAGACATACCTGCAATGTGTATTTTCCCATCTACTGTTTTCGCAAAAGGTTTCATAAGTACATTGATATTGATCTTACTGGATTTGACATTGATCTTAATATCCTTGTCACCCATATCTATATTGGTGATCAGAGGACTGATCGCAGAATAGTGTACATTTTTGTCAAAGTTGATCAAAAGAGAATCTTTCGGAATGGTCGTTGTGATCTTTGCCTTCACCTCTTTGCCATAAAAAATATCCGCATCGATATTGGCAACATTCGAAGTGATCTTTACTATCCCTTTGATGCTGTCCATTTTTTCAAAATCAAGCGGTACATCTACAAAAACATTGACTTTTGTGGCATTCAGTTCCGCTGGCAACTGAACCAGCTGTGCCACGGCGATCGCATGAAGTGTTTCAAGATTGAAATGTCCTTTTTTAAAGTCTTTGGATACAAAACTTCCTTTTAAATCCTCTGCAGATATTTTGGTATCAATACTCTTAAGGTCACCGTTGTAAAGTATCTGAAAATGATTGAGTGGTTTGATCACTTTGGCATCCAAACCTATGACCTTGTCTACTTTGATCGCTCCGGAATAAGAGATGTTCTTATCCATCATAAACTTATTTGTAATGGAAATGTCTTTCGCGTACGGTGTCGTGATCATGATCTTCGTATCGGCTTTAAGTACTTTGCTTTTAACGACAAACACTATTTCAGAGTTCAGATCATCAATATCCACATTAAAAGGTTTTGTCTTATTGACATCGGTCCTGTTACTCTCCGTATTGTTCACATCTTCTGCGACCACAAGCATCTGTTTTGCCTTAGCCTTTACCCTGGCCACCACTTTCTCTTTAGAAGCAGTGAAATCTATCTTGATGTTCCCAATGGCTTTTTTACGAATAGGAAGTTTATAAAGTGTAAAAAGTTCATTGTTGGGTGTTAAAAGGATATCTCCTTTTAACGTATTGTCTGTAATGCTGCTCTCATATTTGAAGTTGGTCAGGTTCGTTTGCCCCTTTAGGTCAATGTATCCCTTTTCAACCAGTAATTTAGGTACATCAAAAACAACATCTTTGATATTAAGATCCATATCTTCTATCTGCACCGGCTTGTATGTTGAAGGTAAAATATCAGTATGGAAAGCTTTCAAAACAACTTTTTCAGGTATGAGATTGTTTGTTTTCTCTGTTGTTTGACTTACATTTTCATCTGCCGAAACAACAACAAGCTCTTCCTGGGTGGCATTACTCTCATTTGTATCAGGTGCAAACATTGCTTTTAAAGCCAGCGTGTCTATCTTGCTCAGATTCACATCATCGAGTGTGACAACATTGTTCTTCAAATCTCCCTCAATATTGATCTGTCCTACATCACTCTGAAGATTCACGGTGTATTTCTCTACGGAAATAGCAGATTTTTTATTGGAAAGTATCTTAGATACATCTGCGTTCGCCCCATCCACAACAATCTCAAGTTTATCGATGTTTGCCGTTTTATAACTTCTTGGCAGCAAAGTTGCAACAAACTTTTTCAGCAACACTTCTTTGGGGATCAGAGGATTGATCTCTTCTGTC
>JAMONL010000233.1 GCA_027065815.1 Sulfurovum sp. | reverse complement strand
TTCATTGCCTGTACGTCGATCTTCCAGTACTTTAATGATCTTGGGTATTACATCCCCGCTCCGGATGATGATCACCGAATCCCCGATACGGATATCTTTCCGTTCTATCTCATCAAAATTATGCAGAGTGGCACGGCTGACCATCGCGCCTTCAATATTCACGGGTTCAATCTCTGCAACCGGAGTAATTACACCGGTACGTCCCACCTGTAATGTGATCGCTTCGATCTTGGTCACTTTTTCAATAGCAGGGAATTTATAGGCACACATCCATTTCGGAAATTTGACCGTATAACCGAGATCTTCCTCTTTGGCAATATCATCCACCTTGATCACCATTCCATCCATCATCATCGGAATTTCATCACGTTTGGAAATAAGGAACCGATAAAAGCTTTCTATCTCATCGATCGTACTGCAGGGTTGTGAATAGGGAGGCTTCAAGAAGCCCTGTGCATAGATGAAATCCATTTTCTCTGAGAGCTTAGGGTGAGTAAGGCTGTTCTCTCCTATCCCCCAGGGGTAAAAAACCAGTCTCCGCTTCGCCGTGACCGAAGAGTCCAACTGTCTAAGACTTCCTGCTGCAGCATTTCTGGGGTTGGCAAAAGGCTGTTCACCCTCATCCAGACGCTCCCGGTTGATCACTTCAAAATCATCTTTTTGGATGACCACTTCTCCCCGTATCTCAATGAGCCCCTCGTAATCAATGGTCAAAGGAACAGAACGGATCGTTCGTACATTATCTGTCACCTCTTCTCCTACCAGACCGTCACCACGGGTAATCGCACGAAGCAATTTCCCTTTTTCATACAACAGGTTCATACTGGCACCGTCAAATTTCGGTTCACAGAAATATTCACAGTCACCAACATTCTTGACCACCCTGTCCAGCCACTCCTGTACTTCCTCCTGTGTAAAGACATCTTCCATACTCCACATACGTTTGATGTGTTTCGCTTTGGAGAATTCATCTCTTACCACACCGCCGACACGTTTGGTCGGCGAATCTTCAAGCGCTTTATCCGGATGTAGTGTTTCATAATCCAGTACTTCATGATACAGTTTGTCATACTCTTCATCAGTGGCTATCGGATTGTCATCCACATAATAGGCATGTGACCACTTTTTCAGTATTTCAATTTTCTCTAAATAATTCTGATCTGTCATTTTCTATAATTTACTTTCTCTTTTTTCCCATAAAATCTAGGCTCTGTTCCTAAAATATAAACATCCAAAAATGCTTTAACACGTGCAAGATATTCTCTCATTCTCATCTTTCTTGCCGCTTTAGTACCTTCAAGCTCTTTGGCGGCAAAACCGATCACTTTCTGTCCTTTTGCTTTTGCAATGAAAAGTGCGCGTTCAAGATGGAATTTTTGAGACACGATTATATAATCTTCCAGGTCAAAAACAGCTTCTGCACGTACCACTGAATCCAAAGTCCTGAATCCTGCGTAATCCGCAGCAATATATTTTTTGGGAACTCCCGCTTTCACAAGATCTTTTTCCATACGTATGGTCTCATTATAATACTTGCTCGCATTGTCTCCGGAGACAACGATGGCATCCACCTTTCCTGCTTTCCACAAAGCCGCTGCTGCACGGATACGATACACATAAAAATAATTCTTTTTCCCTTTGGCAATGTATTTGGCTGTTCCCAGAAGTAATGCTGCCTTTTTATGAGGCACCGTTTTGACATCCGTATAAATAGCATCTTGCGTTGTAAAGTCAATAT
This sequence comes from Sulfurovum sp., assembly GCA_027065815.1. Lineage (GTDB taxonomy): Bacteria > Campylobacterota > Campylobacteria > Campylobacterales > Sulfurovaceae > Sulfurovum. Next base: position 3,705 of record JAMONL010000233.1, on the reverse strand, counting down.
ATCTGTCAAGCAGGTAAACGGACAATATACCTATAATACAAAGTATTACTATCCATTTTATCATGAGCAGGAACAAACGCATCTGTCTACGCCAGAGCAGAGAAAACTGTCAGTGCCTGCCTGTGTTCACTAACATCATGACAACGCACTATACTGGCACCATTTTCTACTGCTTTGAGATGGATCGCCAGTGTCCCGGGAAGCCGTTCCTCTGTCGGAGCAGGAATGATCTTGTCTATCATAGATTTCCGGCTTGCCCCTATCAGTATTTCACAGCCGAAATGTCTGAAATGTCCAAGATTTTTAAGCAGTGTAATATTGTGTTCCAGTGTTTTTCCAAAACCGATACCCACATCCAGAATGATCTTCTCTCTACTCAGACCCAAAGCTTCACATTTGGCTATACGTTCTTCAAAGAACTGATCCACCTCAACCATCACATCTTCATAGACAGGATCTTTCTGCATGCTTTTCGGGTTACCCTGCATATGCATAATACAGAGTTTTGCATCATATTTGACAGCCAGTTGGATCACAGTATTGTCACGTGCCCCTGTAATATCATTGACAAGTCCAAAGCCACTTTTTAAGGCATATTCTATAACGGAAGGCGTATAAGAGTCTATACTGAAAATGGCTTTTTCATAGAGCTTTTGTGCTGCGATCATGTCACAAACAGGCTCTATTCTCTTCAGTTCTTCCTCTTCAGAAACAGTATCGGCACCAGGGCGGGAAGAGACTGCACCAATATCGATAATATCTGCTCCCTCTTCAATCATCATTTTTATTTTCTCTACAGCATCCTCTGCCACAAATCTACTGCCAGTAAAAAAACTGTCATCATTGGCATTGATCACACCCATGATCTGTGTAGGAAAACTTTGCAGAGAAAGAAATTTCTTTAACTCCCGTGCAAGTGTTTTCAAACCGAAAGGCTGTGCCAACTCTTTACGGGACAAAATTTCCATATGTTTTTTGCTTCCAATGAGTATGCAGTCATACAGAGGTTTTTCACAGGTGATCACCCCACCGGGAACAGCAAGATCCGCACCAATACTCAAGGCATCCTGTTTAAGTATGTTCGCTGCAGGTGTTTTAAGGTCTTTAATATAGAAATAAAAAAGCTCCATCTTCTTAGCCATGATCCCCACACCACCGCTTTCCACACTAAGTGCTTTAAGTGCTTCTTTTTTATCTGTTATATTTCCAAGTTTATAAATATACATGACAACCCTTTAAATCACACGAACGTGTGCCTTGTCATGGCGAACGCCCTTGAAAGCGGAGCGATTCGAGAGCCATGACGATTTTTGCTTACTTTTTCTAAAAAAGTAAGGAGAGAAACAACGCCACAGTGCAAATACATGGCCATTCAAAAAAACAATTATAAATATTTTACCGTTTTTTACGAGCCAACAACTTTAACAACAAAGTATTCAGTACAAACTGCGGAGGAGACCCCACATCCAACGCCAAAAAAGCATTGGAAAACAAAGAGAGTGTCGCTTCATCCAGATCATATCTTCCCGAAGCGATCGCTTTCATACTGATCTGTTCAACCACACGCCTCATCACTTTGGTATCAGTACGTTTATGGGATTGTATGAATGCATACACAGTTGACAAAGAAAGCTGTTCAAGATCCAGATCAAGATCCATCTCGTCTTTCTTTTCTGACAGTATCGTAATCGGTAGACGCGATTTGATCGTTGGTAAAATAGTAGATTTGTTAGCAGTGAGCAAAATGAACTCTTTGTTCTTTGGCGGCTCTTCAATGACCTTTAAAAGTTTATTTTGGATCAGAGGCGTAAAGGTTTCAGCTATTAAAATAAGGATGCTTCGTTCATCGCTTGCCATATAAGCCTTCTCGATGACCACTTTGGCATCTTCCACACGAAAGGTCTCTTTTTCTGTCACAATCCTCTGCACTCCTGCAGGAGAAGGTTGCTCTTCATCAGGGACAAGTGTTTTTTTGATGGAAGGAGACATGATCTCGATAATGGATTCATTTTGACGAAGTTGTTCAAGTGCTATGATCGTATTTTCGATCTGCGAAGTAATGATGATCTGACTGCTTAGTCTCATCATTACAGGTCTAGATCGCCAAACAGTACGGCAGAGAGTGTTGCATCGAACAGTTTATACAACTGTAACAGTTTAATGTCCAGAAGCGGATCTGCACTGCGTAAGGCAAAACTGTTCTGTACCTCTTCATCCAATACCCATAAAAAATTATCCTGGTTCCGATAAGAAAGTTTAGTCAGAGGATGATCCCCTCTTCCGATATACCAAATATAATATCCGTTCGGATAAGAGATCTCCAGCATATCTTCCAGAAGCTGTATCTCTGCTGTACCCAGGATGGTATGCAGGTGCGGAAAATTGTCTGCCAATTGGTAAAAAGGTAGAAGTGGTCTCTGTTTTCCCATATCATTCACGGCATTGACAATATATCTTCCGAACCATTTACGGGAGTCATCGGTCACGATCAGGATCGTTTTTCCCTCTACAACCTGGGAAACCGCAGATTTTACCAGAGGTGCCCACTCATAACGGTACTCTTCCATCCATGAAAAGCAGGATTCTTCTTCACGTATAGTATCAAGCGTCCATTTTAAAAGTTGCTGCATGGAACTATTTATCTAACTCGTATGCTTCATGCAAACTGCGGATGGCCAATTCACCGTATTTTTCATCAATGACCATGGAGACTTTGATCTCTGAAGTCGAGATCATCTGGATATTGATGTTGTTCTTAGCCATCACTGTAAATGCTGTTGCGGCTACACCCGAATGTGATTTCATGCCGACACCAACCACTGAAACCTTACAGACATGCTCATCAAAATCCATACCTGCAATATCATGATCAAAACTTGCCATGACTTTTTTGGCATTTTCATGTTCACTCTGCGGCACGGTAAACCCAAGATTGGTCGAACCGTCTGTTCCCACATTCTGAATGATCATATCGACATTGATATTTTCCTCTGCCAACTTCGAAAATATCTCTGCAGCAATACCGGGTCGGTCTGCTACGCCTCTTAATGTTACTCTCGCCTGATTTTTATCAAGAACGATCCCGCTCACTAAAACTGCTTCCATACTGCTCTCCTCTGCTATCAATGTACCTTCATTGTCACTAAAACTGCTTTTTGCATATAGCTTCACACTTAACTTTTTTGCCAACTCAACCGAACGGTTCTGCAATACTTTCGCTCCCAGTGAAGCCAATTCAAGCATCTCATCATAAGAGATCACATCAAGCTTCTTTGCATTGGGTTCAATACGCGGGTCTGTTGTGTAAATACCGTCTACATCCGAATAGATCTCGCACTGGTCGGCATCGATCGCCGCAGCCAATGCAACAGCGGAAAGGTCAGAACCTCCGCGTCCCAGTGTGGTCACTGAACCACTCTTGTTGATCCCCTGAAATCCTGCGACGATCACGATCTTCCCCTCTTCGATCGCAGATTTAACCGCTTTGGGATCAATAGATTCAATACGTGCATAAGTATGGGTGTCATCAGTCACAATACCTGCCTGACGTCCTGTCAGCGCAACCGCATCATAACCTCTCGCCTGTAAAGCAATGGAAAGCAGTGCCGCTGTCACCCGTTCACCTGAGCTTAAAAGCATATCCATCTCTTTTTTGGCAGGTTCAGAAGTAAAATGCTCTGCATATCCTATCAGTTTATTGGTTTC
>JAMONL010000232.1 GCA_027065815.1 Sulfurovum sp. | reverse complement strand
GGAAGTCAAACGGTTATTGTGAGTTTTGGTGAAAGTAACCCTGTGTGTACCGCTGCCACAGACAGTTGTTACGGAAAAAACAGAAGAGTTGATCTTCGTTTGATAAAGTAGGGGAAATATGTATTACAATATTGTTGTAAAAACAGGGTTCGCAGTTTTGCTGAGTACAGTGCTGCTTCATGCAGAATATGGAGATTATTCGTATAATGATGATCCTCCTGCACATGACTATTATGAACCTCCCAAATCAATACCTGCCAAGCAGGTGATCATACAGAACAGAAAGGCTATTACGGCATTAAAGAGAAGAGTCAGCGAATTGGAAGAGCGTGTGGCCGGGCTGACGTCGCTTCTTGAAGGTCAAAATGCAACGATCGCAGAGATGAAAATGGCTGAGAATCTGACAGGACATACGCCCAATAAAAACATACCGGACAATACACAGTTGCTGAAAGAGCTTGGTTTGATGATCGATAACATCAATGCCAATTATGTCTCAAAAGATGATCTGAAACAGGCACTTCAAGGAAAGAAAATACCTTCTTCCCAACGTAATAGCAGAAAAGATATATCAGGAGACAGTACCTCTTCTGATAATGCATCTTTTGAAGGTAACCCCACGTCAAAAATCTACAGTGAAGGGGTAAGACTGTTCATTAAGCAGCGTTATGATGAAGCAGAAAAAAGATTTGTCATTACCGATAAAAAAGGGTATAAACCTGCAGCATCAAATTATTATCTTGGTGAGATCGCTTACTATACAAAGAAGTATAAAGATGCGATATTCTTTTACAAAAAGAGTGCCAGTCTGTATGATCAGGCCAGCTATATCGATGTGTTGCTTCTGCATACTGCGATCTCACTTGAGAAGATAGGTGATAAAGCACAGGCAAAGATCTTTTATCGGAATATCATCGATAACTATCCGGATAAAAAGTCAGCAAAGATCGCAAAAGAGAAATTGAAGAAACTGTAATGGAAAAGGTGTTGTCGGGGACAACACCCTACAGCTCTTTTGCTCTTTTGTATGCCTCTTCTACGGCATCCATACAGGATGCTCTGACATTTCCTTCTTCAAGGGCTGCATAACCTGCGGCTGTGGTTCCACCGGGACTCATGACACCATCTTTTAAAAGTGCCGGATGTACTTCTTGAATAAGTTTCCCAAAACCTGAGAACAGACCTCTCATTACTGTCATGGAATCTTCTCTTTTGAGTCCCTGTTTTACTGCACCGTCAGCCAATGCTTCAGCAATAAGTGCCAGATATGCAGGACCGGAACCAGCCAATGCCGTGGCAATGTCGATCTCTTTTTCAGAATTTAACCAGAGAGTTGTTCCTACCGCACCCAAGAGTGATTCTGCTTCTTTTCTGAATTTTTCATCTCCCGTAAGGGTGGTCATGGAGGCAGCGACAGAAGCGGCCAGATTTGGCATCGCTCTTACAACGGCTTTGGGTTTAAAATGTTTTTTAAGTTTTTCAACAGAGGTACCGGCAAGCACGGAGATGAGCACTTTGGCTTTTCCTTTAATCTTCTTGCTTACCTCTGCAACATTGGCAGGTTTTACACAGAGCAGCAGGATTTTGTCCGTAACATCAAAATCATCAAGAAGATATTTGTCGATCTTCACTCCCAGTATTTTTTCAAATAGATCAAGCTTTGCCATATCTCTGCCAATAACTTCAATGTTGTATTTTCCCTTAAGCCCCTGAGCAATACTCAGACCCATGTTCCCATTGCCAATAAATGTGATTGTTTGCATAGTCACTCTCTTGTATTAAATTAGGTGAATTATACCATTATTAGGATATATCTGTTAAAATAAACGCAATTATTATTGAGGAACAATCATTATGGAAACATTTTTACAAGAAGCCAAAGCTTCAAGCAGGGTACTCGCTTCATTGAGCGGTGCGGATAAAAATAGAATTTTACGGGAGATGGCAAAGGCACTCAGGGTAAATACCGAAGCCATACTGAAAGCCAATGCACTTGATATGCAGGATGCAGAAAGCAATAATCTGACCTCCGCATTGAAAGACAGGCTGCTTTTGGATGAAGGACGTGTTGAAGGAATGGCTGTGGCTATTGAGGAGATCGCTGGACTCAAGGAGCCGGTAGGACGTATACTTGACGGATGGGTGACGGAAGACGGGCTGAAGATTGAAAAAGTCTCTGTGCCTATCGGGGTGATCGGGATCATTTTTGAATCCAGACCGAATGTGACCTCTGATACAGCAGCGCTTTCATTTAAGAGTTCCAACGTTTGTGTACTCAAAGGCGGAAAAGAGGCACAGCACTCCAATGAAGCTATTGCTGCAGTCCTACAGGAAGTGTTGAAGCAGAATGATCTGCCGGAAGCATTGATCTCTTTGATACCTGATGCTTCACGTGAAGGTGTTGCTAAACTCATTAAAATGGATAAATATGTCGACCTCATTGTACCACGTGGTGGAGAAGGTTTGATCCGATATGTTTCGGACAATGCAACTGTTCCTGTGGTAAAACATGATAAAGGACAGTGCCATACCTATATTGACGAAGACGCCGACGTAGAAAATGCTATTAAAATTGCCATCAATGCCAAAGTACAAAGACCGGGAGTCTGTAATGCCATGGAGACACTTTTAGTCGATGCTGCGATTGCCCATGAGGTACTGCCAAAACTTAAGGAATCATTTGATGCAGCCCAGACAGAGCTTAAAGGATGTGGTGAAACACAAAATATTATTGAAGTGGCACTCGCAACAGAAGTAGATTTTGACACAGAGTATTTGGCGAATATTTTAAATATTCGTGTGGTTGAAGGTGTGGAAGGTGCTATCGATCATATTATCAGACACGGTTCCGGACATTCTGAAGCGATCATTACTGAAAATATCACAACGGCAGAGAAATTTCTCAACGGCATCGATGCCGCTGCAGTATATGTGAATGCTTCGACACGTTTTACAGACGGTGGGGCATTTGGATTTGGAGCAGAAGTGGGTATCAGTACCAATAAACTGCATGCCCGAGGACCAATGGGCATCGAAGGATTGACGACCTATAAATTCAAGATCTACGGTTCCGGACAGATACGCTAACATGAGAGTGGCATTTTTAGCATAAGATGTTCTATGTATGATGTGATCATCACAGGTGCAGGTCCTGCCGGGGCAATGGCAGGAAAATACCTGGCTGCTGCAGGGAAGAGGGTGCTGCTGCTGCAAAAAGACCTTTCTTTTAAAAAACCTTGCGGCGGCGGCTTACGTATTGATGCTTTTGATGAATTTGATATTGATAGAAAACAGATACAGTGTATTGTCAATGAAATAGTGATTGAAAGTAAAAAGTCCCATATCACTTATGATATTTCTCATAGTCCTTTAGCCATAGTCAACCGTGTGACATTTGACCAGGGCTTGCGTTCTGATGCTGTCAAGGCAGGAGCAGAGCTTTTGGAAGAAAAAGTGGTTAATATTTTCACTACAGAAACAGGTGTGAAAGTAGAAACCGAAGGGAAAGCCGGGAAAAACAGGTATGAAGCTGATTATCTGATAGCGGCAGACGGTGTACACTCTTTTGTCCGTAAGCAGATACGCAGGGAAAAGATCCCTGCATATTTGACACACTACAGTGAGATAATGTCTTTAAAAACGACAAAATGTCATTTCTACTTTGGAACTTCCATATCAAAGGGTGCTTACGGATGGCGTTTCCCTTATGGGAACGGTTCGGATGTCGGTATAGCTGCATCACAGCATGATAAAAAATATATAGATGCCCTTTTTGATATATTTGGTCTTAAAAAAGATCAAAAAATACGAGGATACAAAATACCTGTATGGCAGGAAGCTTTATTTTATGACAAGCGTATCTTTTATGTGGGTGATGCTGCCGGGCAGGTACTTCCTTTCACCTATGAAGGGATCTATTATGCGATGAAAAGTGCAAAGATCCTCTCTGAAGTTATTGTTGAAGAGTGCAAGCCTGAAGTATATAAAGAGAGATGGAACCATCTTTATCTGAAAAAGTTTTCTATACTGTCACGTTTGGAAAAGCTTTTTTTACATCATGATTTTATGATCCATGTGATGATGAAAACACTGGAACGGGAAGAAGTAAGAAAGAAATTACTGACTTTATGGATGGATCAGTATGACATCAGGCTGAATTTAAGGTTTTTTATCACGATCTTTAAAAATCTTTTTCGATAAATTATAATAATCCGCTCTAAGCACCACTAAAGTTTGCTTAGCTAAAATAGCAAAAATCAAAATATAATAGGAATGAACATGACAATTACAAATGAAAACTGTGTTGTAGGTATTGAATACGAAGTAAAAGAAGCAGGTACAACAGAAGTTGTAGATACGAACAAAGGTGCTGAGCCATTGGAGTTCATCATTGGTAAAGGACAGATCATCCCAGGTCTTGAAAAGGCACTTGTGGGTATGAATGAAGGTGAAAGCGGAGACATTATGGTTCCGGCTGCTGAAGCATATGGTGAAGTGAATGAAGAAGCAAAGCAAACGTTGCCAAAAGAGCAGTTCGAGGGTGTGGATCTTAAAGAAGGTATGACACTTTACGGTCAAGGTGAAAACGGAGAGACTGTACAGGTTACCGTTACTTCATTTGATGACAAAGACGTAAATGTTGATTTTAACCACCCATTGGCTGGAAAAGATCTAATGTTTTCTGTTACTGTACTTTCTGCAAGAGAAGCAACAGAAGATGAAGCAGCTACCGGTCAAGTCGGCGGTGCTCATTGTGATGATGGTTCTTGTGGATGTGGAAGCTGATCTTATCATAACTTTAGCGTCAGCTTCTTTTGGAAGTTTGACGCTTCCTCTAGTCTTTCCCGGCACTCATGCCAATGTTTCCTTTTGTTTTACCTCTTAAATATATGACATTTCGACATATTTTTATTCTTTTTTACCTATTCTGTCTATAATAGTGATATGTCTGACTATTCAACGATTGAGACCCGGTCTCTTGCCTTATTACTTTTGTTCTTCTTCTATTTTTCATGGAAGTTATGGGTGTTTTTTAAACATTTTGGTAAGAGAAGTCTCTTAAGACGAAACAGAACATTGAAAAAACTGAAGCGTCTCAGTTGGGATGATTTTGAATTGCTCTGTATGGAACTTTTTGAGAAAAAAGGCTGGGAAGTAAGTGGAAATGAAAAAAAAGGTGCTGATGGCGGGGTAGATATATGGATGCAAAAAAAGAGGTGGGGGAAAAAGACTTCGGCTATAGTACAGTGTAAACGTTACGGGGATGCTTTAGTCACCATTAAAGTAATTAGAGAAATGTACGGTTTGATGCATGAACATGATGTTGATCTTGCCTACATTGTAACCAGTAATCGTTTTACCAAAGAGTGTTATAAATTTATCAAAGATAAAAATATGATCCTGATCGATGGTGAAAAACTACTTCAAATGATCAAGTCAGTGCTTTGATCATTCTTCTGTATAAAGTTCAAAATCTTCTTTACTAACACCACAGTCCGGACATTCCCAGTCCTCAGGAATATCTTCAAATGTGGTACCG
>JAMONL010000231.1 GCA_027065815.1 Sulfurovum sp. | reverse complement strand
AACAAAAAAACTCCTATTTGTTTCAAATTGTAACGGATTATACTCCTCGAAAGCTTTAGTGTTTCTTTACTTTGATATATAGCTTTTTTCTATGAAAAAACATAAATAAGACTCTTTTTATCTTAATACTCCGAAAAAGCCTGTTTTTTCAATCTAATTTAAGATTTGAGTGGTATAACTCCTATATAAATTATTTTAAAATAGGATAACAATATGACACAAGAAAATGTATTAGATGCATTGAAAAATGTAACGTATCCGGGATTTACGAAAGATATCGTAACTTTTGGTTTTGTGAAAGATGTACTTGTGAATGGTACAACAGTAGGATTGACTATTGATATTACTTCATCTGCTGATGAAGTCAAAGCACAACTCAGAGATGAAGCAACAAAAGAGCTTCAAAAACTTGGTTTTCAAGACATCAATATCAACATTAAAGCGCCACAGGCACCTAAGCAGATGTCAAACTCTGTATCTGGTAAGAATATTGCACCACATGTGAAGAACTTTGTAATGGTCTCTTCCGGTAAGGGTGGAGTTGGTAAATCAACTACTTCAGTAAATCTCGCGATCGCTATGGCGATGCAGGGTAAAAAAGTAGGTCTTCTGGATGCTGATATTTACGGACCGAATATTCCTCGTATGATGGGTGTTTCTGATCAGAAACCTGAAATTCAGGGTAATAAAGTAATGCCTTTGAAAGCATATGGTGTTGAGATCATGTCTATGGGTTCATTGATGGAGCCGGGACAGTCGCTTATCTGGAGAGGTTCTATGATCATGAAAGCGATCGAACAGTTCCTAAGAGACATTCTCTGGTCAGAACTAGATGTGTTGGTGATCGATATGCCTCCTGGAACAGGTGATGCACAGTTGACATTGGCTCAGTCTGTACCGGTAACGGCGGGTATTACGGTAACCACACCACAGGAAGTTTCTCTTGATGACAGTAGAAGATCTTTGGATATGTTCCAGAAACTGCATATCCCGACTGCGGGTATCATTGAAAATATGTCAGGATTCATCTGTCCTTCATGTGATACTGAATCAGACATTTTCGGTATGGGAACAACAGCGCCTGTGGCAAAAGAGTACGATACTGAACTCATTGCACGTATACCGATAGAACCTGCCATCAGAATAGGTGGAGATACAGGAATGCCTGTTACTTATCATAAAGCAGATTCCGAGACAGCAAAACGTTACCAGGAAGCTGCAAGTAAATTGTTGGCATTCATCGATAAAGTCAATGCAGAGGGGGGCGCTGACAATCAGGCTATCCAGCCTACAACACCTCCGGGAGTATCTGCATGCAGTACCGGTGCTGGTGCTGCTTCAGCTCCGGCTGAAGGTGGTCATTCTCATGGTGAAGGCGGATGTGGTTGTAACTAATCCGCATTCTTCTGCAGGCAGCAGTTTTTTGTTGGAACTGTAGCCTGTACTTGCCATAATAAAAGTAAGTCAGTCCTTTAAATGGTATTGCTCAATAAGCTCATCTTTTTTTAGTTTTTGGTTTCGCTCAAGTATTCTTTCCATTCTTTGAAATGTTTTTGTTTTATAGATCATACCGGCTACAAATGCTAATGCGACAGGAAGTCCTGTATTGTTTCCAAAATAAAGTATGATAAATGCACCCATAGAGAGATAGATCGATAATTCTAGAAATAGAAATATCCAGGGTTTAATACGTGAACTGTTTCTTTGTTCTTTGACTCTTTTTTTTGTTCTGATTCCCCTCATCGCCCTTACTTCCTTTTTTAGTAAAATAATAACATTGAAATGTCACGCAATCGTCACACCTGTATAATATGAAGGATGCTATAGAGGTATTTACAGCAATTTTGATACAATACACGAATATTATCATTAGGAAGACCCATGACATCAGCAGAAAAACTGAAAAACCTTTTAGAGCTTGAGATTATTCCAGATCTTGAAGTAGCAATAGATGAACTTTTTGCCGCGATTGATAAAGCAAAATCAGCTTCAAAAGAGCAGAAAGAAGACCTTGAAGAGATGCGTGAAATGCGAACAGAGTGTTTTGCCATTGTGGAAGAGTTGAGCCGTAATGAGCTTGAAGAAGATGAGATCGAAGAACTTTTGGCAGAATTGGTCGATATGAAAACAGAAGAGGAGTAATCCTCTTCTGTTCGACTACTGTTTACGCTAATTCTTCTCGTACTATTTTTACAGCCTTCACCATATTTTCCAAAGAGGGTTTCACCTCTTCCCATTTACGCGTTTTCAGTCCGCAGTCAGGATTGATCCATAGTTGCTCCTGAGGAAGTACTTCAAGCAGTTTTTTGATCTGCACAACGATCTCCTCGACACTCGGGATACGCGGAGAGTGAATGTCGTAAACTCCCGGACCGACCTCCTGTTTGTACCCGACCTGTGCAAAGATCTTGAGCAGTTCATTGCCTGAACGGGCTGTCTCTATGGAAATGACATCGGCATCCATTGCTTCTATGGTACGGATAATGTCATTGAACTCTGAGTAACACATATGGGTATGGATCTGTGTCTCTTTATATGCAGAACTTACCGCGATCTTAAAGTCTCTGACCGCCCAATTCTCATACCTGGGAATGTCGGTGGCTCTGAGTGGATAGCCCTCTTTAAAGGCAGCTTCATCTACCTGAATGATCTTTATTCCTGCTTTCTGAAGATCATCCACTTCATCGCAGATAGCCACCGCGATCTGCTTGCTCACTTTTGATCTCTCGAGATCATCACGGACAAAAGACCAGTTGAGAATGGTGACCGGACCGGTGAGCATTCCTTTCATGATCTTTTCTGTCCGGTTTTGTGCATAAGTGATCCACTCGACTGTCATTGGTTTCGGGCGGCTGATGTCACCATAGATGAATGGTGGTTTGACGCAGCGGCTTCCGTAGCTCTGCACCCATCCGTTCTGACTGAAACCATATCCCTGAAGCTGTTCTCCAAAATACTCGACCATATCATTACGTTCCGGTTCACCATGTACCAGCACTTCCAATCCACACTCTTCCTGGAATGCCAGACAGTCGTCAATGTACTGAAACATCTCATTGGTATATGTTTTATCATCAATGCTGCCGTTTTTAAGATCACGTCTTGCTTTTCTGACTTCCTGTGTCTGAGGGAAAGAACCAATAGTTGTCGTTACCAGGGGTTTATAGTTCAGTACTTTGTGTTGAAGCGCAATACGTTCTTCATATGCACCTTCTCTTTCAAATTTCACAATGTTTTTGACTCTGTTTTGTACGGCTTTATTATGAATGCGTGTAGAGTTTTTTCTGCTTTTGTTGGCAGACTTATTGGCTTCAAATGCCTTTTGCTCCTTCTCTCCCAATGCTTCTCCCTGGAAGACTTTAGAAATAAGGTTGATCTCATCCAGTTTCTCAACGGCATAAGAGAGCCAGTTTTTGATCTCTGGATTCATTTTTTCTTCATATTTGAGTGAGAATGGTGTATGTAAAAGGGAAGAAGAACTTGAAACGATCACATTTTCTCTTTTAACCGTTTGTGCGATCTTTTCAAGCAGTGTGACTGTTTCTTCGATGTTGTTTTTCCAAATATTACGTCCATCCAACACACCTGCGATCAATTTTTTGTTCGCATTCTTTATCAGATCCAGACTCTCAAGATTTTTTTCGCCATACATGAAGTCAAGTCCAACGCCCCATACCGGCGTGTGTATCAGTACTTTTGTTGCTTCATTGGAGTGTTCAAAATAGGTGGTCACAATGATCTTGAGTTTGTCAGATACTTTACAGAGTGCATCGTAACATGGTTTGATGAGACTGAGTACTTTTGGCTCTACACCTTTCACAAAGATCGGTTCGTCTATCTGAATGGTGATCTCTTCATCGAGTTCTGAGATCTCTTCTAAAAGTTGCTCGTACAGTGGCAGGATCTTCCCAAAGAATGCATAGGTATCTCCCCTGTCTACTCTTTTTGAGAGTCCAAGAAAAGTGATAGGCCCGATGAGGTTGATCTTGGTTGTGATGCCTTGGGCTTTTGCTTCTTTGTATTCGTTCATGACTTTTGTACTGTTAAGTATAAAATTGTCCTCTTTTGAAAGTTCAGGAACAATGTAGTGGTAGTTGGTATTGAACCATTTGGTCATCTCCATAGCCACAGACTTGTTGTTTCCTCTTGCCATAGCAAAGTAGAGTGTTTCATCACTCAGTCCTGCAAAACGTTTTGGAATGGCTCCTAACATCACAGCAGTATCAAGCATATTGTCATAAAGTGAAAAATCGTTTGAAGCGATAAAGTCAATGCCTGCTTCTTTTTGGTAGTTCCAGTGTCTGGATTTTAGCTCTGAAGCCACTTTCTCTACCTCAGAAAAATCTGCTTTTTTTGACCAAAATAGCTCCAGTATTTTTTTTAATTCTCTTTGTTCCCCAATACGAGGGAATCCTACTACATAATTTTTAGACATGTGTGTATCCTTTTTTCATACAAAAATATAATGATGAAAACCAAATCTGAAGGGTGTGCTTGCCAACGCACCTTTTGCTCATTGGTTCGATGAATGTTGATAATAGTTTAAAATGAAAAAAGAGCTTGGGGAGGATGCACACCTGTACGGCGAAATGCAAAATAGGTACAGTAATAGGGACAGCGTGGGATGTAATGGTTCAGCAGCAGTGCCAAACGTGTTTTACGTTTATAGTAGCAGTTACAGTGACAGGGCTTTGTATTTTGAAGCAGAGACTCTGTGAGGAGATCATCGGAAGGCTCTGCCTCTTCAAGGCTCTCTTTTTCATTGGAGAGTCGGAAAAGTGTTTGTGCGGAAGCAGCCTGGCTTTGCAGCTTATGTGCAACATTGTAGGCAAGTATAGCCGACAGTGTAAAATAGTTCTTAGTAAAACCGCGTAACATCAACACTCTCCTTTTTGAATTTTGTGTGCGAATTATAGCCAATATAAGATTATGAAAAGTAAAAAATTCTATTTAAGGGTAAATTTATCTTATTTAGTTTATATTGACAGTTCAAACCTCTCGGGGTGTCACCATTGTGACTGAGAAGGCTGCAAATAGCCTACCCGCTGAACTTGAACCGGACAATACCGGCGTAAGGAAGAGACTTGTACTTAATGAATATGATAAAGCGTTAAATCTTTTTAACCATTTATATCTACTTATTTACTCCTCTTCCCAAACAAATTTTTTTATACATAAATTTTAAGGGAAAAAACCATGACAAAACCATTTAAAGACACACTGACTACTTCAAACGAGTTACTTACCAGAGAGCCGCTTCCAGCATCTACCAAAGTATATATAAAAGGGAATATCCATAAAGATATTCGTGTACCTATAAGAGAGATCGCTCTTTCAAATGATACAAAACTAGGCGTCTATGATACTTCAGGACCTTATACCGATCCAAGTATTGACATTGATGTAGGTGAAGGTATACCTGCCATTCGTAAAGAGTGGATTGTTGCACGTGGGGATGTAGAAGAGTATGAAGGGCGCATTATGGCACCTGAAGATAATGGATATTCTACAGATGAACAGCTGGACTTTGTAACAGCTGGAGCAAAAGGTTTAGTGAGAACACCATTGAGGGCCAAGAAAGATGAAAAGGGAAAAGGAAAAAATGTCTCTCAGCTTTGGTATGCAAGACAGGGGATCATCACACCCGAAATGGAATTCATCGCATTACGTGAAAATCAGAATATTGCCATGACAGAAGAGTATTTGCAGGATGCTGAAAGAGAAGAGAGACTGAAAGGTGAGAATTTTGGGGCAAATCTGCCGGAAGTCATTACGCCTGAGTTTGTAAGAAAAGAGGTAGCAGAGGGTAGAGCAGTTATTCCTTGTAACATCAACCACCCTGAAGTAGAGCCGATGATCATCGGTAGAAACTTCCTTGTAAAAGTCAATGCGAACATTGGTAATTCTGCCACAACATCATCTATTGCCGAAGAAGTTGAAAAGATGGTGTGGTCGATTAGATGGGGTGGAGATACGGTGATGGATCTCTCTACAGGAAAGAACATACACACAACACGTGACTGGATCTTGCGTAACTCTCCTGTGCCTATAGGGACGGTGCCTATTTATCAGGCGCTTGAGAAAGTAAACGGAATTGCAGAAGACTTAACCTGGGAAGTTTTTAGAGATACGCTTATTGAGCAGGCAGAGCAGGGGGTGGATTACTTTACGATCCATGCCGGACTTCTTTTGCATCATGTGCCAATGACAGCAAAACGTGTTACAGGTATTGTCTCTCGCGGTGGAGCGATCATGGCAAAATGGATGATACATCACCATAAAGAGAACTTCCTCAATACCCATTTTGAAGAGATCTGTGAAATTATGAAAACCTATGATGTGACCTTTTCTTTAGGAGATGGTCTACGTCCTGGTTCAGGAGCAGATGCCAATGATGAAGCACAGTTCGCTGAACTTAAAGAGCTTGGAAATTTAACAAAGATCGCCTGGAAACATGATGTTCAGACACTTATAGAAGGTCCTGGTCATGTACCGATGCATATGATCAAAGAAAATATGGAGAAGCAGCTGGAGTGGTGTCATGAAGCACCATTCTATACACTTGGCCCCTTAACAACAGATATTGCTCCGGGGTATGACCACTTTACATCAGGTATCGGTGCGGCCATGATCGCATGGTACGGATGTGCAATGTTATGTTACGTGACTCCCAAAGAGCACTTGGGATTGCCTAACAGAGATGATGTAAAAGAGGGACTTATTACCTATAAGATCGCAGCACATGCAGGAGATATTGCCAAAGGTCATCCGGGTGCAAGAGCCAGAGATGATGCTATGTCACTGGCTCGTTTTGAGTTTAGATGGGTAGATCAGTTCAACATCGGACTTGACCCGGACAGAGCCAGAGAATATCATGATGAAACTATGCCTATGGAAGCAGCAAAAGTAGCACATTTCTGTTCTATGTGTGGACCAAAGTTCTGTTCGATGAAGATCTCTGCTGAGGTAAGAGAGTATGCAGACAGTCTAGATACAGATGTTGAGACTGCAAAACAGGTGGGTATGGATGAAATGTCTATGAAATTTCAGGAGATGGGTTCTGAAGTATATGTAGAAGCGGAGAAATTGGAAAAAGTGTAATGTTTTTTAAATTTTGAGATTCAAATTACCATTATAAATTGTATCGTGGTGTTGTTTCTCTCTTCATTTTTTTAGAAAAAACGAAGCAAAAAAGCGTCTCTGTTCTCGAAACGCTTCGCTTTCAAGGTCGTTCACAGAGACAGGCACGCATTCGCGTGATTAATGGGAAAGAGCAGGAAATAAATATGAAAATAGCAATTGTAGGAACAGGTTTAGTCGGTAGAGTCTTAGCCCTCAATTTACTAAAACAAGGCCATACTTTAACACTCTTTGATAAAAGCAGTAAAGATGGTACCTCTGCAGCAGGGTTCACAGCAGCTGGTATGCTGGCACCTTTTGCTGAGTTGGAGACAGCAGAATCCATCATTTTTGAACATGGAAAACGTTCTATCCAACTTTGGCCAGACCTCTTAAAAGAGATCGGTCTCTTTGATGGGTATAAATTGGATGGTACCATCATCACGGCACATCCTCAGGATATGTCTGAGTTGAATCATTTTATAGGTACGTTAAAACATAAAGTTGCAGAAGCAGAAGAGATAGAAGTACTTGATAAAGAAGCATTAACCAAGCTGGAGAGTGATCTTGAACAACATAACAGAGCCTATTATATTAAAGATGAAGGTTATGTAGATGCCCAACGCTTTATGATGTTTGCAGGCAATTATCTGGATATGCGTTCGGAAGTGACTTGGAGAGAAAATACTTTAGTAGACAAAATTGAATCGGGTAAAGTGTATATAGATGAAGAGGTAGAAGCATTTGACTGGGTTTTTGATGCAAGAGGTTTAGGTGCAAAAGAGCATTTCTCTGATCTTCGTGGTGTAAGAGGAGAGGTTATCTGGCTGGAAGCTAACGACATAGATATAACCAGACCTACCAGACTCTTGCACCCACGGTACAAGATCTATGTAGTACCGCGAGGGTCTGGTTGTGAAGGTATGGATATAGCGTATTGCAATGAGTGTAAAATTTCTCAGGAGCCCGGCTCCAAACGTTACATTATTGGTGCTACGGAGATAGAGAGTGAAGATACTTCACCTCTTTCTGTGCGTTCCAGTATGGAGTTGCTCTCTGCAGTCTTTTCAGTCAATTCAAATTTTGGAGAAGCACGTATTGTCAATACCGAGACCAATTGTCGTCCGGCATTTAGAGATAATTTACCACGTATTGAAAATGAAGAGAAGTTAACACGTATCAATGGTCTGTACAGACATGGGTATCTTTTAGCCCCTGCTATTGTAGAAAAAGCGTTAAATGAAGGGATCTACGGATGATAAAGGTATCGGTAAATGGAGAGATCAAAGAGGTCTCTGAGAATTTGAATGTCTTAGCACTCATAAAAGAGTTAGGATATACAACCAAAGGTTTCGCTGTAGCTATTAATACCACTTTTGTGGCGATTGATACGTATGCTGATACGATCATTAAAGAGAATGATGAGATTGATATTTTGGCACCGGTGCAGGGTGGATAAGGTTTTAAATTACCTTAACAATCCAGATTGTGGCATTGTTCTCTCTTCATTTTTTTTAGAAAAAAACGAAGCAAAAAAATCGTCTCTCTTCTCAAATCGCTCCACTTTCACGGGTGTTCAGAGAGACAGGCACACTAGCGTGTGATTTAATGGAAGATGTAAAGGATTAAATTATGACCAAACATATGCAAACAAATGAAAATACTTGGGAAATAGGTGGAAAAAGACTCTCTTCCCGACTGTTGATAGGTTCAGCACTCTATCCTTCTCCTGCCAATATGGAAGAGGCTATACGCACTTCTGGTTCGCAGATAGTGACTGTGGCACTCAGGAGACAGTCTGCCAATGTAAAGGCGGGTGGGGATTTTTGGAATATTATTAAATCTCTGGGAATAGAAGTATTGCCAAATACAGCCGGGTGTCACTCTGCCAAAGAGGCAGTCACTACAGCACAAATGGCCAGAGAGGTTTTTGGCACCAACTGGATAAAACTTGAGGTCATCGGAGACCAGTACAATCTTCAACCCGATCCTTTTGAAACAGTAAAGGCAGCAGAAGTACTCATTAAAGAGGGGTTTGAAGTCTTTCCTTATACAACAGATGACCTGGTTGTTGCCAAACGTTTGGCAGATGTAGGGTGTAAGATCATTATGCCCTGGGGGTCCATGATAGGTTCGGGAAAAGGTTTGATGAACCCCGATAACCTGATTGCCATAAGAAAGCAATTTCCTGAGCTTAAACTCATTGTAGATGCAGGTATAGGTAAACCTTCCCATGCAACGCAGGCTATGGAATTGGGATATGATGGTGTATTGTTAAATTCGGCTATTGCACTTGCACATGACCCGGTCAAAATGGCAGATGCTTTTAAGTATGCTGTGGAAGCAGGACGTTTGGGGTATGAAGCAGGAACCATGCAGCAAAGAGAGTTTGCTTCGGCGTCAACACCAACAGTGGGTACACCATTTTGGCATCAGTTTAATGAGGAAGTGTAAATGAGATTTTTAGATTGTGGGATCAGACCCATGGGAATCTATCCCGTAGTAGACAGAGCTTATAAATTGACTGCGTTATATAAAGCTGGTGTGACAACAGGACAGTTAAGGGTGAAAGATATGTCCGGTGATGTGCTTGAGAATGAAATCAAAGAGGCGATCCGTATCTCTAGAGAATACAACTGTAGACTGTTCATCAATGACTTTTGGGCACTTGCCCTCAAACACAAAGCATACGGTGTACATTTGGGACAGGAAGATATACAGAATGCGGATATACATGCCATTTACAGAGCAGGGTTGCGTTTGGGAATCAGTACCCATACGACAGCTGAACTTGCTATTGCTATTCATTTTGAACCTTCTTATGTTGCGATAGGCCCTATCTATGAAACAAATTCTAAAGAGATGGTCTATAACCCGGTAGGGCTTGAAGATCTGAAACGTTGGTCTCAGGGAGTGGATTATCCTATTGTCGCTATTGGCGGGATCAACTTGAATAATATTGAAGAAGTGGTAAAAACCGGTTCAGCAGATGCTGTAGCGATGATACAGGGTGTGCTTGAAGAGAATGGTGAAGTGTCTCATCTCAAAACCGTAATGCTTGTAGATAAATTTAATAGAGTCTGAAATGAAAGCAAACGTTAACTATACCCCTACAGTCCTGACCATCGCCGGTTTTGATCCGTATGGTGGAGCAGGTCTACAGATAGACTGTAAGACTATTCATGCATTGGGTGGGTATGCTTTGAGTGCAACTACAGCGATGACCGCACAAAACTCTCAAGGTGTAGCGGGGGTAGAGGCTGTCTCTCCGGCAATGCTCCACCTTCAGCTGCATACCTTACTCAAAGATATTAAGGTGGATGCGGTCAAAATAGGTATGTTGGCAAATGCATCACTTATCGAAGTGGTGGTCAATGTACTTAAAGAGTATGAACTTTCCAATATTGTACTTGATCCGGTGCTAATAAGTTCCAGTGGCAAGCCACTTTTAGAATCTGATGCAGTAGAGGTAATGGTAAACCGGCTTTTTCCTCTATGCAGACTTATCACACCAAATCTGATGGAAACCAATACCCTTTTGGGAACTGATTATAAAGGGAAGATACAAGAAAGTGTTATCATGGGTAAAGGCCTTTTTGAACTGGGTGCAGATGCGGTATTGCTCAAAGGAGGGCATACAACAGAAGAAGAAGCGGTAGACTGTCTGGTCGAGCCTTCAGGGGTAGCGTGTTTTTCTACACCAAGAGTGGAGACCAGCCATACGCATGGTACAGGATGTCTACTCTCTTCTGCGATCGCAACACATCTTGCCCATAAAGTAAACTTAAAGAGCAGTATACAAGGTGCAAAATATTTTCTTTATGAAAAACTACAGGCATCAGATACTTTAAAATTGCAGTATGTGTCAAATAAAATGGGTAAAAAAGAGCCTATTTTTTAAATAAGAGTGAAAGACTCTTATTTAAGGATTATCAAATATTATTTTTTGTATAACTTAAATATCAAACCACTCTCGGGGAGCTAGCACAGTTGTGTAAGCTGAGACGGCAAAAGCCTGACCCGTTGAACTTGAACTGGATAACACCAGCGTAAGGAAGAGATGTTGAGATCGTAAATAATACTTCACAGAACTCACCTCTTTTCCTTTAATGAAATAACAAGGAAAAATATGAAAAACAAGATTTTAACAACATCACTTATGACCGTCTGTGCACTTGCAAGCACATCAGCGTTCTCAGAAGAGATCAACCTGGACCCTATTGTCGTTGGTGCGGACTTCAGGGATCAAAATTTATCACAAGTTGCAGGTAGTGTCAGTATTATCTCTGAAAAAGATATTTATGACAAAGCAGCACAGTCTTTTGTTGAAATTATTGCGGAAGAACCCAATGTGAACTTTTCTTCAGGTGCTTCCAAAGCAAAATATATTCAGATACGTGGTATTGGAGAACGAAGTCAGTTTGTCACACCTATCAACCCTTCCGTAGGGATCATGGTAGACGGGATCGACTTTTCTCAAAATACCTTGGGCATTACTATGTTCGATCTAAAGCAGATAGAAGTACTTAGAGGACCTCAGGGAACGACTTTTGGTGCCAACGGTATGGCAGGAGTGATCAATGTAGAAAGTAATGATCCGACGAATGATGCTAACGGACATGTAGAAGCAACAGTTGGTAATTACAATACCAAAGCAGTCGGAATTGCTCTGAATGCACCGATAGTTGAAGATAAATTACTGGCACGTTTCTCACTTTACAAAAACACCAGTGACGGGTACATGACAAACTCCTATCTGGGACGTGATGATACCAATAACATTGATGAACTGACTGCAAAAGCAAAGTTCAAATGGTTTGTTTCTGACAACCATACGATCGATTTGACCTTAATGCATGTTGATGTGGATAACGGTTATGATGCCTGGACTTTGGATAATACAAGAGATTCCCATGCAGATCAGCCTGGAAAAGATACACAAAAAACAGATGCGTTTGCTTTGAAATCAACTTATCAGGTGAATGAAAAAATGCATTTGCTCTCTTCTTTAAGTTACAGCAAGTCTGACTTGGAATACTCTTATGACGAGGATTGGTCATATGACGGAGAATTTGATCCTGCATGGTCTTACAGTTCATTTGACCAATATTTAAGAGACAGGAAACAGTTGGATATTGATGTTAGAATGGTTTCTGATGAAGCAGGACGTATCTTCAATGGCAGTACAGACTGGACCATGGGTGTCTATTATAAAGATTACTCAGAAGAGATGACAAGAAACTATACTTATCTTTACGGTATTCCGTTCATCAGTAATTATGACACGAAGAATACAGCACTTTATGGTCAGATTGATACACATTTTACAGATAAATTGACTATAGTTGCAGGACTAAGAGTTGAAAAATGGGAATCAGAATATAGTGATTCCGAAAGTGTTAATATTGATACGGATGAAACTTTAAGTGGAGGTAAGTTAGGTTTAAAGTATCAGGCTGAGCCTGACATGCTTTATTATGTGACGCTTTCAAAAGGGTACAAACCAGGCGGGGTAAATCCGGACTATCGTTTGGGTGCGAATGCAAAACAGTATGAAACTGAAACTCTATGGAACCTGGATGCAGGATTGAATTCAAGTCATTTCAATAATAAAGTAAAAAGCCGCCTGAATCTTTTTTACGGAAAACGAAAAGACCAGCAGGTAAAGAGTTCTGTGGTGCAAAAGCGTACAGACGGCAGTGTCGAGTTTATTGATTATTTGGCCAATGCGGCGGAGGGAACGTATTATGGTTTGGAATCACAGATCGATTATTTCCCTATGGACGGATTACATCTCTTCACTTCTTTGGGACTCCTGAAAGCAAAGTTTGATGAATATAACGATCCAAATCCTACCGCAGTAGATGTAACCGGCCGTGCTCCAGCAAATTCTCCTGAGTATCAATATAATGTAGGCTTTGACTATATGTTCCTTGAAGCCTGGACATTCAAAGCCAATGTTGAAGGAAAAGGTAGTTACTATTTCTCTAACAGACACAATGAAAAATCTGATCCGTATGCATTATTGAACAGTAGTATTGAATATACCACAGGGAGTTTTACGGCAAGTTTGTGGGGAAGAAATATAACAGATAAAGATTATTATGTTCGTGGATTTGGAAGTTTTGGAAATAATCCGGCAAAATTTTATGAAACAGAGCTTTACACCCAGTTGGGAACACCGAGAACGTTCGGTTTAACCCTCGCTTACGATTTTTAAAAGGAGACAGACATGGAAATATCTGTAGATATCAGTATGTATCCACTTCAAAAAGAGTATGAAGCATCCATTTCAGCATTTATAGAACGCTTAAAAACAGAACCCTCTGTCACGGTTTCCTGTAATGAACTCAGTACCCAATTGCATGGAGACTATAGAATCATCATGAAACTTCTCGAAGAAGAGATCTATTCGGTCTTTTCTGAAATCCCGGACTCTATTTTTGTCCTTAAATTCGTAGGACACAACAGAGAAGGCTGTTTTTAAAGATGGATTTTTCATACCAGGGGATCGTTGAAGCCTTTTCACAAATGTCTGGTTGGGAAGTGTTGGCAGTGGTCTTTGGTATTGCTTACATTCTTCTGGCAGCCAAAGAGTCACTATGGAGCTGGCTTTTTGCTTTTCTGAGTACCATCATTTATACGCTTCTTTTCTGGGAAGGTGCTTTACTTTCCTCTTCACTTCTTAATTTTTATTATATGGGAATGGCTGTTTATGGTTTTATTTTATGGCGGAGCGGCGGAGAAAAAGGGGAAGAACTTGAAGTAACAAGATGGCCCATTAAAAAGAATATCATTACAATACTCTCAGGATCTGTTTTGACACTGATCCTGGGAACATTGTCCGATACCTACACCGATGCCAACTTTGCCTACCTCGATACCTTTGTCATGGTCTTTTCTGTTATTGCCACTTGGATGCTGGCCAATAAAATCCTGGAGAACTGGTTTTACTGGATGGTGATCGACTCAACGGCAATTGTACTATACTGGAAATCTGGTTATCTGGCAACGATCATTTTATTTATGCTTTATGTGATCTTGGCATTCTACGCTTATTTCTCTTGGTGGAAAACATACCATGTCCATAGATCTGAGTAGCTTACCTCTCTTTAGGGGGAAAAGTGTGACAAAACCTATACTCTTGTCTCAACAGGGGTTTTCCAATGAAAACTATAGCTTTTATGCAGATAAAAAAAGATATTTACTTCGAAAGTTCAAACTTCAAGGCCGTGATAGAGCTCTGGAGTATACAGTTCAGAATTTGGCATACAAACATGCTTTGGCAGCGAAACCTTTACATTTGGATATTGAAGCGGGTTTTATGTTGTGTGAGTATGTTGATGGAAAACATATAATGGATCTTTCTAAAGATGAAATCATTTTACTTGCACAGCAATTACAAACATTACACAGTCTTGAAATAGATCAATCTCCTTTAAACCTAAAAACAGAATTTTCTGTAATGGCACAAGAACTTGAAGAAGCTTTTAACTACATTGATACGACACCTCTTGAAATGGTTTTATGCCATAATGATCTTAATCCTTTAAATTGTATTTTTTCTAAAGATAGCCTTAATTTGATCGACTGGGAATTTGCAGGTATGAATGATCGGTATTTTGATTTGGCATCATGCAGTGTAGAATACCAGTTTAATACAGTGAATGAAGAGACTATGTTAAGATCATATTTTACTGATAAAAAATGGGATCAAAAGAAATTGGATGCCTATAAAATTATTTATAGAGCTTTATGTACAAAATGGTTTAAAGAGAACACCTAGGGTGCGATTGCTATCGCACCAATAAGGCAAATCATCCACACTCTGGAATACAAAAAACTACTCCACAGTAACTGATTTGGCAAGGTTACGAGGCATATCCACATCATTCCCCAATCTGACAGAAATCTCCAGTGCCAAGAGCTGTGTTACCACCATCATTTCAAAAAATTCCAGCATCGGATGAGAATCGTACTGTGTCTTAATGAAATCATCAGCCAGTTCAAAAGGTTCCGGAGAGATCGCCAGAATAGTTGCATCTCTGGCAGACAGTTCTTCGACATTGGATTTGATCTTGTCGTAATGCATCGTTTTTGGCATCAATGCAACGGTGAAAAGTTCCGAATCAGCCAAGGCGATAGGCCCATGCTTCATCTCTCCTGCCGGGTAGCCCTCTGCATGTAAATAGGAGATCTCCTTGAGTTTGAGTGCCCCTTCCAATGCCAGTGGGAAGAAGATATCTCTTCCAATGAAGAAGAAACCGTGACCATGCAGATAACGTTTTGAGAGTCTGGTAAGTTTTGCATGCAGCTTTTCATCCACTATTAATGCTTTTGGTGTGTGGATCATAGCATCGATCTCTCTCTTGAGTATTTCTTCAGAAACAGTTTCTCTTACCTGCCCTAGATAGAGTGACAACATCCAAAGTACCATACTTTGTGTTGCGAATGCTTTGGTACTCGCTACCCCTTTTTCAATTCCGGCACGGGTAAGAATAGCAACATCACTTTCCCGCACAATGGAAGAGTTGTCCACATTACAGATACTGAGGGTTTTCATACCGGCGGTTTTTGCCATTTTAAGTGCTTCGAGTGTATCTGCGGTCTCCCCACTCTGTGAAATTGTGATAAAAAGTGTTTTGCGTGTTAAAAACGGTTCTTTGTATCTGAATTCAGATGCGATCTCCACATCACATCGCATTTTACCAAGACGCTGAAACAAATAAGAACTGGCAAGTGCCGAATGATACGATGTTCCACAGGCACAAATAGTAATGGCATAGATATCATCAAAAAAATCTTTATCCAATTCTTCAAAATGAATGGAGTCATCCAGTACGCGTCCCATCATCGTATCTGTCATTACATGGCTCTGCTCATAGATCTCTTTTTCCATGAAAAATCTGTAGCCGTCTTTTTGTGCAGAGATCTTATCAGCGGTAAGTGCCTGTTTTGTGAAATTCTTTTCACCTTCTTCATTAAAGAGTGTGACTTTCCCTTCTTTGACAAAACCATACTCACCATCTTCCAGATAATAGACCTCATTCGCTTTTCCGATGATCGGTGTATCGGAAGAGGCAAAATATACTTCTTCTCCATCAAACCCAATAAGCATCGGTGAACCGTTCTTTGCAAAGAAAATGGTATCAGGTGCTGCTTCGGTAATGAGAAGTGTTGCATAGGCACCTTCGAGTTTTTCGATGGTTTTCTGAAAGGCAGGGAAAGGGTCATTCATCGCATTGTTGAATTTTTCAAATAGATGTACAATCGTCTCTGTATCTGTCTGGCTTAAAAAAGTAACGCCATCTTTTTGTAACTCTTCTTTAAGGTTCTGATAATTCTCAATGATCCCGTTATGCACCACATAAGAGTAGGCTCCAAGATGCGGGTGGGCATTCAGCTCTGTGGGTTTACCGTGTGTCGCCCAACGGGTATGTCCTATGGAGATACCAAAACCTTCACTCTTGTAAGATTTGGTTTTTTCTCTCAGGTTTTTAAGTTTACCAATCGCTTTGAAGTTGGAAAGTTTTTTTCCCTCAATCACAGCGATCCCTGCAGAGTCATAGCCTCTGTATTCCAACTCCTGCAAACCGTCTAAGAGTATTTCTTTTTTTTCTTTTGGTCCTATGTAACCAACAATTCCGCACATATTATTCTTCCTTGCTTTTTTCTGTAGTCAATTTATCGACAATCATATCGACATTATGGCAAAAGTTTCCATTCTTTTCGATGAGAAACATATCTCTAACCCTGTTTTTCAGTGTATGTACTTTAGCAGTGACGATATCAATATCCATACTGTCAAACAGGTCAATAATATAGGCAAGCAGGCCTTTTTGGTTTTTGCTTTTGAGATGCATGATCGCATAGGTTTTAGAATGTTCACAGTCAATGTCAATATCTTCTTTTTTAATGCTTGGTATGTTCGGAAGACTTTTTTTCCTGCTGTTGAAGGAATCTTCAATAATATGTTTGATCAGCTCAATTTCACTTTCATCCACTTTAGCAGAAAAGTCTATTTTGAAATATTTGAGTTCATTAAAGAGTTTACAAATATCCATATTCACTACTTCCAGATTACCAAGTTTAGCTAGTAGATAGCTCAGATTAAACGATTTTTCACGAATGATCTCAATGACCAGGTACTCTCCGTTGCTAATATGATATTCAAAGCCCCTGGTTTCAAACGCTTTTTTGGAAATATCGATGATCCTTTGGGGTTTGTAACGTAAAAAGAGAAGATTTGAAGGCATTTCAAGGATCTTTTTCTGTTCTGTGCGTTTGAGTGCAAGAAAATTAGGATGTTTCTTGAGCGCATTTTCTTTTTTAGAACGTTTAGCCGCTTCATCCAGCATAGCTTCATTACCGAGTACTTCTACGGCTTGTCTGTAAAGTGTTTTGATCAGTCTTCCATTGAATGAATTATAAATATCGGCACCTACGCCGTTCATGTCTGCATAGGTAAGTACGTAGATCATATCTAAAAGTTTTTTATTTGGGAAATGTGAAGTAAATCCCAAAATGATTTTTTCATTATAAAGGTCTTCCCGTTGTGCGACATTGCTCATAAGCGTATGATAGAGGATGAGTGTCTCACCCATAATGATGAGTTCATCTTTTATATTCAGTTTTTGTGCAAATATCTTAAAGAGTGATACTCCGACCAAATGGTGATCTCTTTTTCTTCCTTTCCCCGCATCATGCAGGAAAGTCACAACTTTGAGCAGGGCTTTCTCATCTTTGGTCAAATCATCATACAGGAATTTGATGAAGCCATCTTCAATATGTTCAAGTGAATAGACACAACGTAAAGAGTGGATATCCACTGCATATTTATGATATCCGTCGAACTGTGGAAGATCGACGACTTTCTTAATAGGTGGAATAGCATATTTGAGCAAACGGGCATAGGAGAGTGTACTCAAAATTGAATAGGTATAGGGCTGATAAAAGATTGTGGATATGGTTTTATAGAGCTCTTTATCCGGTCGTTCCGGTTTCTTTGCCGTAATGAGTTTCTGGTAAAAAGTAGGGTGTGCATAAAAGGGTTTTTGAGCCTCTACACAGAGTTGTTTCAAAAGTGTATTGAAATCACCCTCTTTTGGATAGACATAGTTTTTTTCTTTATCTTCATCAACATATTCTTTTGTAAGCTTTTCAAGCCAGATTGTACTGTAGAGTCTGATGATTTTTAGACTTTCAGTCACTTTTTTGGCCAGTTTCATATGTCCCTGTTTGGTATCAGGAAAAGCCATGAGTCTGGCAATGCTTGGAATGAGGTCTATCCTTAATTTGTCTTCCTTCTTCTTAGTGGCTAAATGAAGAGCAGAGCGTACACGGAAAAGGAACTCCAATGCTATACGGAATTCACGATACTCTTTTTCTTCTACGATCGTTGCCGGCAGATCTTTAATACTGTTGATATTGTAAAACACTTTTCCGATCCAGAAAACCAGGTTCGCATCACGAAAACCGCCTACACCTTCTTTAAGGTTTGGCTCCATGGTCAATGCAAATTTACGGTGTTTTCTCTTTTGCTCTTCCAGTTTGAGCTTAATGAAAGTACGTGGATCATCATGACGGATCTGTGCGATCGCATTTTGTGTCTCTGTCCAGACGAAGCTTGAGCCTTCGATCATACGGGATTCAATGAGGGCTGTTTTAATAGTGATGTCGGTTTTTGAAACATCATACAACTCTTCAACCGTATGTACCCGATGTCCCAGCTTCAACCCTGTATCCCAGAGGATATAGAGGATCTTTTCTATCATCTCTTTGGTGTTGTATCCGGGGATCTCTTTATAAACGATCATGAGGTCAATGTCAGAATAGACACAAAGCTGTTCTCTCCCATAAGACCCTAGTGCAACCAGAGCAATAGGGATAGAGTTTTTCATAGGGGTATATTCCCCGAACATCTCTCTTTGGGCTACTTTGTAGATGAGTTTCAGCACAGCGTCTATGCGTTTGGTATGCTTGACAAGAAAATCTTTTCCTCCGGAGTTTGAAAAGGTCTCTTCCAGGTTTCCAAAATAGTGTTTGATATCTTTTTTCAGTACTTTTGCGATCTCAAAATCTGCTGCATTGTTGTAAAGAAGTTCTTCTATTTGTGATTTTACGTGCTCCAACGTTTCTCCTAACGGTAACATCTTCTAGAAACTAGAAGGTTCTATTGCTATAATAACAAAAATTTACCAAATGGATGTTTGATGAACACAATGCATGCAGATGAACTGATCAACAAGGTACGTGATAAAGAGAGATTGACACAGGAAGAGGGTGAATCCCTGTATGAACTGGATCTCTATACTTTGGGTGAACTTGCTGATGATATCCGCCGTGAGAAATATGGCAATAAGAGTTTCTTCAACATCAACCGTCATATCAATCCTACTAATGTTTGTGCGGATATCTGTAAATTCTGCGCCTATTCTGCCAGTCGAAAAAATCCGAATCAATATACGATGAGTCATGATGAAATTCTCAATATCGTTGAAAATTCTGTTAAAAATGGTGCAAAAGAGATGCATATTGTCTCTGCACACAACCCAAATGACGGAGTAGAATGGTATATGGGCGCTTTTAGAAAGATCAAAGCACACTACCCTGATGTGCATGTCAAAGCGATGACTGCGGCTGAGATCGATTTCCTCACCAGGGAATACGGTCATTCTTATGATGAGGTCATCGACATGATGATAGAGAGTGGCGTAGATTCCATGCCAGGCGGTGGTGCTGAGATCTTTGATGAAGGCGTGCGTGAATACCTCTGTAAAGGGAAAGTGACTTCTGACCAGTGGCTTGAAATTCATGAAAAATGGCACAATAGAGGCAAAGAGAGTAATGCTACGATGCTTTTTGGACATATAGAAACAAGGGCACACCGTATTGACCATATGATAAGATTGCGTGATCTCCAGGACAGAACAGGCGGCTTTAATGCTTTTATCCCGCTTGTTTATCAAAGAGACAACAATTTTTTGAAAGTAAAAGAATTTCCGACAGGTCAGGAGATCCTTAAAACTTATGCGATCTCCCGTATTATGCTGGATAATATTCCGCATCTGAAAGCTTATTGGGTAACGGCATCTATTAACCTTGCACTTATTGCTCAAGAATTTGGTGCAGATGACCTTGACGGTACCATTGAAAAAGAGTCCATCCAGTCTGCTGCCGGTGCAGCATCTTCGCATGGTATGAATTTGGATGATTTTGTAGCAATGATCAAAAACTCCGGTTTCCAACCTATTGAGAGAGACAGTCTCTATCATGAGTTGAAAACTTATGAATAGCGTTTTTTATTCAAAAAGTGATAGAATAATTCAATGATGACAAATAAACAGGAAAACGTATGGTATTAATGATAGACAACTACGACAGTTTTACATATAATGTTGTGCAATATTGCAGAGAACTGGGTGCTGATCTCAAGGTGATCCGTAATGATGAACTGACGATCGATGAGATCAAAGCTTTAGAACCTGAAAAGATCATTCTTTCTCCCGGTCCGTCAACACCGGATGATGCAGGTGTAACACTGGATGTTATTAAAGCCTTTTCTGATACAACACCGATCTTTGGTATCTGTCTCGGACATCAAAGTATTGCACAGGCTTTTGGTGGAGAAGTGATAAGAGCTAAAAACATGATGCATGGAAAAACTTCACAGGTTGAGGTCAATGAAAATACACCTATTTTTAAAGATCTTCCAAATGAATTCAGGGCTACACGCTATCACTCTTTGACCGTGAACAAAGAGAATCTGCCTGACACCATTGTTGCAACTTCACACAGTAAAGATGATGATGAGATCATGTCTCTACAAATTAAAGATAAACCTATTTATGGTGTACAGTTCCATCCCGAATCTATTATGAGTGAATATGGGCATGAGATGCTGGACAATTTTCTAAAACTTTAAGATACTGAGGAGAGTGATGAAGAAGCAGCATTTTATATGGGCAGCCATTGTCTATGCGATTGCTATGATGTATCTTGCTGTGACAACACCTATTACCCCGCATGAGGCAAAAATACTCTATACTTCTCATGATGTAGTAGCCTATTTCATGAAACTGGGACAGACAATGGTTCCCGGTTTTTTAGGTTTCAGGATATTTTTCTTACTTTTCGGATTTCTCTCCATTCTTTTCTTTTATGAATTCAGCAGACGTTATTTCCCACTGCGGCAGGATGCCTATATGGCAACGATCATATTTATGCTTTTGCCCGGTATTATTACGGGAAGTGTATTATCCAATATTGCGATCATAGTGTTACCTTTAGTGTTACTTTTTGTTCTTCTTTATGAAAAAGACCATTTTGTACTGTTACCATTCATCTTATTGGCACTCTTTTTCATTCATGATGCCTCTATCATCTTTTTTATTGCATTATTGATGTATGGATTGATGCACAAAGATAAAAAACTTTTTATCCTTTCAGCAGCATTTCTCATTGCCTTTATCTATTTGGCAAAAGGTATAGAGATCGGTGGACGGCCGTCAGGCCATTTTATTGAGATATTTGGTCTGTATGCCGCGGTGTTCTCTCCACTGGTTTTTTTGTATTTTTTCTATACCATGTATCGTATTTTACTTAGAGAGAAAAAAACACTGCTTTGGTATATCTCGTTTACTGCCCTGGCATTTTCCTTACTACTCTCCATCAGGCAGCGTATTGATATATCAGACTTTGCCCCGTATGTGACGATCGCCATTGTTTTAATGCTGGATATATTCAATCACAGTCTCAGGGTTCGGCTTCCCGAGTTTCAGAAACGGTATAACTTGGCATTTAAGATCATTATGGGATCTCTTATCTTGTCTGCGATGATCATATTCTTGCATCAGTTGATGTTCTATATTGACAAAGATCCAAAAAGATATTTTGCCAATAAAGCATACAAACCTTACCATCTTGCAAAAGAACTCAAAAGTAAACATATCAGCTGTTATGACAGTGGAAATCTGAGAGAACAGTATCAATTACAGTACTACCAGATACCAAGTTGCCATAAATAATCTATTCTCCTGAAAAACTGTTTCTAAAATACACAATATTTATATTCTACTTATAGTTTGAATTACATCAACAAAAGTTAAAAGTACTTGATGCTAAACTGATAGGAACTTAACTAAAGGAGAACTCGATGGCTCAAAAGGCGATTAGAGAGTATGACGCAAAGTCAATTCTAGCAAAACATTGGGATAAGTATTTCCCAGATTTTACTTATTCATATGAAACGATAATGGTTCAAAACGGATCAGAGCTTAAAGAGGCTGCAACAACACATGCATGGTTGAATGAAAAGCCTTTGGTTGCAAAACCGGATATGTTGTTTGGTAAAAGAGGTAAAAATGGATTGGTTCTTTTCAAAGATGCCAAACCAGGTGATGTTTCTTTAGAAAAAGCAGCATCTTGGATCGATGAAAAATCAAGTTCTAAACAGAAAGTCTATTTCTCATTTGATGGTGACACACCTACTGGTGAGGCATCTATAGATATGTTGACACACTTTATTGTTGAGCCTTTCACGCCGCATGACCAGTCAGAAGAGTATTATATCTCTGCTAC
>JAMONL010000230.1 GCA_027065815.1 Sulfurovum sp. | reverse complement strand
A
Organism: Sulfurovum sp.; assembly: GCA_027065815.1. Classification (GTDB taxonomy): domain Bacteria; phylum Campylobacterota; class Campylobacteria; order Campylobacterales; family Sulfurovaceae; genus Sulfurovum. The sequence goes on along the minus strand of JAMONL010000230.1, from coordinate 22,703 downwards.
ATGCACCCTGAATTACTTTTTTCATCGCACGTCTGAAAGCAGTTCTTCTTTCAAGCTGTGTTGCAACATTCTCAGCAGCCAATTGACCTGAAGCCTGAGGACGTTTCTCTTCTTTAATATTGATCGCTACATCTTTACCAAGCATTTTGATAAGTGTTGCTTTCAATTTCTCGATATCTGCACCTTTTTTACCAATAATGATACCAGGTCTTGCAGTCACGATGTTGATTCTTAATTTCTTAACAGTTCTCTCGATGATGATGTTAGAAACACCCGCATAGAAAAGTTCTTTTTTCAGGAATTTTCTGATCTTGTAATCTTCAGCGATAAAATCAGCAGTTCTTCCTTTTGCCGGGAACCATCTTGACTCCCAGTTTCTGTTAATTCCAAGTCTAAGACCTATAGGATTTACTTTCTGGCCCATTACGCTTCCTTCTCAGTTTTTTCAGCTACGCCAACTTCTACAAGAATGTGTGCTGTTGGTTTAATGATTCTAGAAGCTGTACCTCTAGCTCTTGGTCTCCATCTCTTCATGACCGCTGCTTTGTCAACTCTACAAGAAGTGATTGTCACTTCTTCAGGTTCAAAGTCACCGTTCGCTACTGCTGATGCAATCACTTTAGAAAGAATCCCTGCTGCTTTGTTAGGCATAAATTCAAGAGAGGCCAAAGCCAACTCTGCATTCATTCCCTGAACTTCTCTAGCGATCAGTCTTGCTTTTGTAGGAGATACTCTTACAAATTTCAATAATGCTCTACTCATATTAACCTACCTTCTTCTGAACAGAACCTTTGTGGCCCTTAAATGTTCTAGTTGGTGCGAATTCACCCAGTTTGTAACCAACGTGGTTTTCTGTGATGAATACAGGTACAAATTGTCTACCATTGTGTACATTAATTGTCAAACCAATGAACTCAGGGAAGATCACTGATCTTCTTGACCAAGTTTTAATTGGTTTTTTATCACCAGCTTCTTTCGCTGCCAATACTTTTTTCATTAGGTGACCATCAATGAATGGACCTTTTTTTGTCGATCTTGCCATATCTTAGCCCCTTACTTTTTTCTCTTAGAGATAATTAACTTATCACTAGCTTGTTTCTTACGAGTCTTAAACCCTTTAGCAGGCGTACCCCATGGAGATACCGGATGTCTACCAGAGTTTGTCTTACCTTCACCACCACCGTGAGGGTGATCGATCGGGTTCATCGCAGAACCACGTGTTTGTGGTCTTTTACCAAGGTGTCTGCTTCTACCTGCTTTACCGATAACAATGTTAGAGAAGTCTTCGTTCCCTACTGTTCCGATCGTTGCAAGACACTCACCAAGGATGTATCTCATTTCACCTGACGGAAGTCTAAGTGAAACGTATTTACCGTCTCTACCCATGATCTGAGCATAACCGCCGGCAGATCTTGCGATCTGACCACCGTGTCCTGGGCTCATTTCAATGTTGTGTACCAAAGTACCAACTGGGATAGCTTTCAATTTCATACAGTTACCTGTCTTGATGTCAAGACCAGCATCTGCAGACATAATCTTGTCACCGACATTCAAGCCTTTTGGCTGAAGTACGTATCTTCTGTCACCATCAACATATTTGATAAGACAAATTCTACAGTTTCTGTACGGGTCGTACTCAACAGTAGCAACAGTACCTTCGATGTTAAATTTGTTTCTTTTGAAATCAATGATTCTATATAGTTTTTTAGCACCTGCTTCTCTGTGACGAGAAGTGATTCTACCGTTACTGTTTCTACCTGCAGATCTTGGAAGATTCTTAAGTAGAGCTCTAACACTTGCTTTAGCAGTGATATCACCACTGTCAAGGTTAGTCATATAACGACGGGAAGGTGTGGTTGGTTTATATGTTTTAATTGCCATCTTCTATCCTTATACCGCTAAGCTTTCGATTTTTGCATCTTCCGGAAGCTTCACATAGAACTTTTTCAAGTCTGGTCTTTTTCCTTCGATACCTTTAAATCTCTTCACTTTACCGTTTACTCTCATTGAGTTTACTCTAAGTGGATTGATCCCGAAGAACTCTTTAAAAACTTCTTTAAGACCATTTTTAGTCATTCTAGGAGTTGTTTGAACTACGATGACACCCTCTTCTTGAAGAGCCAAACTCTTCTCTGTATACATAATTGATTTAATATCTGTAATATCTGCCATCTTAAGCCTCTTTAGTCAATTTATCAAATATTGCTTTTTCGATCACAATTGAGTGATACGCAGCAGCAAGATAAGCGTTAAGCTCATTTGATTCAATAAGGTATGCGTTCTGGAGATTTCTGAATGCCAAGAAAGTCTTATCATCAATCATCTCTTTCACTACAAGTACATCTCTCTGCTCAAGACCGTTTACAAATGCCAAAGCATCTTTTGTTTTACCAGACTCAATTGCAATGTTGTCGATAACGAAAAGTCTATCGTTAGCTGCAAGCTCTGCAAGTGCATGGTAAAGCGCAAGTTTCTTTTGCTTTTTGTTTACTTTCTGATCATAGTTTCTGTTTGTGCTTGGTCCAAATGCAACACCACCGCCAACAAATATTGGAGATCTTAGTGAACCTGCTCTTGCACGTCCTCCACCTTTCTGCGCCCATGGCTTTTTACCACCACCTCTTACCGCAGATCTGTTCTTAGTTTGAGCAGTATTTGCTCTAAGCCCAGCCGCATACGCTTTACAATATAAGTAAAGGTTGTGCGGGTGAACTTCCAAGAATGCTTGAGGAAGGTCTGTTGTTTTAATTAGAGTTGTTTTCATTATTTAACTATCCTTACCAATCCTCTGGCACCATTGTGACCAGGAATTGAACCTTTTAATACTAAGATACCGTTTTCAGCATCGAATGACACAACGTCATTTTTTACAGTTACTTGTGAGTTACCGTAATGACCAGGCATTTTCTTACCAGGCATTACACGACCAGGCCACTCGGCGTTACCGATTGAACCGATTCTTCTACCAAATCTGTGTCCGTGTGAACCAGGTCCACCACCAAAGTTGTGACGCTTCATACCACCGGCAAAACCTCTACCTTTAGTATTTAATGAAGTTTTTACAACAGCTGTTTCAGCAAGGATCGCAGGGTTAAGATCACCCGCTTCAGTACCTTCAGCTACTTCAATCGTCATAAATTTGTTAAACTCTTTAGATACACCGAATTTAGTCTGCTGACCTTCAATGCTCTTATTAAGTTTTTTGCTTGAGTTATATGCAACAAGTGCTTTTCCGTCTTCTTTCACTTCACAAACTTTCGTCTCAACGACTTTAAGAAGTGTAACTGGAACAGATGGTACATCAACAGTTCTGCTCATACCAATTTTTTCTACAATAAATTCCATTCTCTACTCCTACTTGTCCATTGATCTGATTTCAACTTCGATTTCAGGTGCTAGATCCAACTTCATAAGTGAATCAATAGTATCTGAAGTAGCCGAAACGATGTCGATCATTCTTCCGTGAATTCTGATCTCAAACTGCTCACGTGCATCTTTGTTTACGTGTGGCGATTTAAGAACCGTATAACGCTTCAATTTAGTTGGCATTGGAATTGGCCCTCTAATCTCTGCACCTGTACGTTTAACTGCATCTACAATAGCAGCAACTGATCTGTCTAACACTCTGTGATCGTAAGCTTTAAGCTTTAATCTAATTTTTTCCATATTTTACCTTTAAAGAACTCGTTAGCATGGCAAAGCCAAGGTGCCTAAACACAGGGTTTTGACCCTCTAACATAAATTTAGGAACGCGAATTATACCCAATATTTTTTAAACATGCAATACTTTTCAGGGTCAAAAGGCTATAATTCATAAAATTACTTCCTTTTAATAAGGAAAGTTAAGGTCTTTTAGATGGAACTTTTATCCTATTTTCACAGCCATACACCAAAAAACAGTTACTTTGTACCAAGAAAAACCTATCTGCCCGAGAAAGGAGATGTCAATCTCTACGGTCCAAGGGGTTGCGGAAAAAGTGCACTCATACTAGACTACATCAATGCATACACAGAATCAACCCTCTACATAGACCTGGAAGATCCCAATCTCATTCTTACGGCACTGGAGACACTCTCTTTGGATGCGTATATTAAAGAAGAAAAGATCCACACACTGATTCTGGATCACTATGAACCCGACATGCTTGAGTCTTACCCTGTAGTATCACGTCTTATTGTCATCTCCCGTGTGCCTCTTCATGAAGGGAGGTTCATACCTCTGGACATGAAACCCCTGGACTACGAAGAGTTCCTGGCTTTTGAGCACAACAGTACAGCTACCTCAACCTTTAACCGTTTCTTGCTGCTGGGTACACTGCCCAGTGTTGCCAAACCCGGGCAAGACAGCATCTTGGAACACAAAGCATTTTTTCAACGCCAGTTTACTGCCAATGAGCAAAGCCTCCTGCTCATCCTTTCACAGCATAACGGACAACTGCTCACCACCCATCAGATCTACACATATGCAAAAGAGTATTTTCGTATTTCAAAAGATTTTGTCTATACCACTATTAAAAGATTTGAAGAAGAGGGGATCATTCACTTCATTGAGAATGCCGTGGCAAAAGGGGCAAAAAAAATGGTACTCTACGATTTCGCCTTCACCAAATACCTCACATCACAGCAACCTTTCATCTCTCAGTTCGACACCATGCTTGCACTCTCACTCATCAAACACGACATTCCCTTTAAATCCATGGGCATACACGGATACATTACCCCAAACCATACCCTTATTATTCCCGCACCTTTTGACAGTGAAGAAGGATTCTGGGTCAAAGCACAAAACAAATTTACTCTTTACCATAAACGCAATGTACAGAAGGTCATTATGGTCACTATCACCAATGCCTACAGCTTTTCTATAGGTGATATTGACTTTGAGGCGCTTCCTTTCTATGAGTGGACTGTTGTGAATGATGAAGAATAACCCGGATCTTAAGCAATCTTTAGCTAAAATTCCGATGCCTCTTTTCAGACCTGTGCAATGGTTCTGAGGGACAACGGGTCAGGATGGGAACATAGCAGCCCACCTCTCTTTACTGTGTGCCGCAGTAATCTGGGAAGAGGTACTTACATTTTTATATCTTCACACAATAATCCAACAATGATTGATTGCGTTTAAGATACTTAATATTGATTGAGAGGTGTCCGAGTGGTCGAAGGTGCAGACCTGGAACGTCTGTGTGGGGTAACTCACCGAGGGTTCGAATCCCTTCCTCTCAGCCATAAAACTCCACAAATAACCATCTTACCAATTATTACTCAAAAATAATAAATCTAAAAAATACCATATAAAATGCTAAAGAAATTTATTTGTTAGGAGAGTGAATTGTAGCTTTTTGGGTAATTGATTTACAAATCTCAGGACTTTCTTTACAAAGAATATCAAGATTTTTTTGAGCATCGATACTCCCCTGCTTTACTGCTTTTGTGTAAAATTGATAAGATTTTACCTTATCCTGTTTCACACCTTGGCCATTCCTATACATACGAGCAAGATTATTTTGAGCCATAACGTACCCTTGATCTGCAGCTTTCTGGTAAAATTCAGCAGCTTTTGCATAATCCTGCTTCACGCCCATACCGTCTGCATACATATGTCCCAATAAGAATTCAGATTGAGGGTTGCCCTGTTCAGCACCTTTTTGAAAAAACTCTATGGCTTTAGCATAATCTTTGTACTTATCTCGATACATTAAACCTAAAGCATTTTGCGCATCAACATAGCCAAGGTCTGCCGACTTGTACCAAAGCGATATTGCCCTTTTCCTATCTTTCTCAAGCCCCATACTCCCTAGCAAATAAAACATTCCTAAATAAAATGAAGCTTTAGGATCCCCATGATCACTTGCACTCTGATACAATTTGATAGCTTTAGTATAATTCTCGGCTTCGGCTTCTTTTTCTGCCTCATCAAAATCCCCACCAAACAAAACACCAATCATTACAGCGAGCATCAATATAATTTTTTTCATTCTCTTCCTTTTAAACTCATTAACTGTAATATCAAGTTATTTGTTTGTGTTCATTAAAAATAATCCTATTTTGATTGTTCATGTAATGGTATAATATCTTTAGTGGTCTTTTTTGTCATTAACAAATGATAATAAGTGATACAAATATCAAAATATGTTAAAATAAATAATTATCCTTAAAGAAAAATTATCCTTAAAGAGAAGTTATGCAAACATTGAGAGAATTTGTAGATACAAAAATTGGAGTCACTGATGAAGAGTGGGGATTACTGAAACCATCAATTAAAATAAAACATTATAAAAAAGATGAAAAGATCAGTTTTAAAGATAATATTTGGACAGATATTATTTATATAAATTCCGGTCTTATTCGTTCGTATATTATTACGGATAACGGAAAAGATTTTACCCGACAATTATATTTTAATACTGATGAATCACATACTACAAATTTATTTGTTATAGATCTCACCAGTATGCTTACGCAAACCCCATCCAACCGTGGCTTTGAAGTATTGGCAGACAGTGAAGTACTTGTCTTTTCAAAAGAAAATCTCCACTCACTCTATAATGGATATAAAAAATGGGAGCATATAGGTCGTATAATGGCTGAGTTAGCCTACATAAATATGGATAGCTATTATTACAGTTTATTAACAAAAAATGCAAAAGAGCGGTATCAGCATCTTAAAAAAACTATGTCAGGACTTATAAAGAATACACCACAATATCATATTGCCTCTTATTTGGGTATCACTCCGGTGTCTTTGTCTAGAATTAAAAAAGAGCTAAAAGAAGAAGATTGATCTACAACCATTCTTACAAAAACAAGTATTTTGACAGAGTTACAAAACTTATCCTTTAGTTGAAAAAGTAATCATCCATTTTGAATAATATTTTGTTTTGCTCATAAGTTCATATTACGTTCATGTAGAACAAGTAGGATACTCTCAAAAGATATACACTTTGTCTGTATGAACCAGGAAATATGATTATGATAATAAAACGAAACATTTGGCTACTTCTTGTCCTGATGGCTACTTTAGTGTTAAATGGATGTGGCGCTATAGCTGCAATGGTAGTGAATCCAAGTACAGATAAAATGCTTGACTATAATGTTTCCGTAGAGAACCAGTCTTTACTTCAAACATATTCGAGTAAGAAATACAGGATTAATATAGGAAAATTCACAGATGCCTCAGAAAGTAATAAGACAGTGAAGTGTAGACTGATGACCTCTGTCCATCCACCTAAAGATGAGTCTTATGCGAAATATATTGAGCATGCATTTCAAAAAGAATTCACAGATGCAAAACTTTACAATCCTCGTTCCAACGTAACCATAAGTGCGACTATCAATGAAATACACGGAGGAACTGTATATGGCGATGCCTACTGGTCATTTGATCTTACTTTAGCATCATCAAATGGAGTAAGTTATCGGTTTAAATCAACATATGAATATGAATCCAGTATATCTGCAGCCTATGCCTGTAGTGATATGTACAAAACATTTCCACTTGCCCTGCAAAAGTTAATACATGATGCTGTAACGCAACCAAAATTTGCACGACTACTACAAAAGTGAATCTAAAGTATCTAGGGGAGTAAACCCTCATCTGAAAAGCTGTAATAGCCGTACTTCGACAAAATCACATGATCAAGCAGTTCTATACCTACCAGTTTTGAAACTTCTTTTAGACGCTGGGTGATCTGAATGTCGGCTCGGCTGGCTTCGAGTGTGCCTGAGGGGTGGTTGTGGGAAATGATGATGCCGGCAGCTCTGTCAGCTATGGCATCGGCGAAAACTTCTCTTGGATGAACAAGTGACTGATTTAATGTACCGATGAAAACAGTTCTTGTGTTGATGATGTGAGATGCACCATCCAGAGTGATGGTCAAAAAGTGTTCCTGGGACTTCGTACTGAAACTTTTGAGTTCATCGTAAACCTCCTGGGCAGAAGTGATGCGTTTGTTTGATCTTATGAGGTAGCGTTTACTGAGTTCTATGGAAGCAAGTACCTGTGAAGCTTTGACCTGACCGAGACCATGGATGTCACAAAGTCTGTCAAGGGTGAGGTTGTCAAAGTTGTCATCTAGAAGTGAGATGATCTCTTTAGACAGCTTACGGACATCTTTCCCCTGCACACCGGTACCGAGAAGAATAGCCATCAATTCATCATTTTTAAGAGCCGTCACCCCTTTTGACAACAATTTCTCTCTGGGTTGATCCTGTTTGTGTAATTGTTTTAAAGTTTTCATAGTCAAAGTATAAAGCGATTCTATACAGAGCTATGAAAACATGTCAAATTGTAATGTTTTTAAGTGATCCTAATCTCTGCCGTGTGCAAGATCAATAAGCTGATAGCCTCTGTCCCACTGTTTATGGATAGATTTTCTTAAATCCAGGATTTCACTATTGACAGTGTAAGATTCTTCTCTCTTTTTAGCATCTTTTATAAAGATACAGAACCATTTTCCACCACCGTACTCAATCTTGTTAAGTTTATAACCGGCCTTCCATCTTTCCAGAATAGCGGAAGGTACGCCGTCCCAGTCATCAATGCTATCGTATGCCTGATCTTCAAAACCGGTATTTTTGGCAAAGATCCCTACCCAGGTACCTTCTGCAGGTTCAACATCTATAAGATGGTATCCTGCTTTCCATTTTGCACTGATCTCTTTAAGGAATGCCTCTTCGTAGCGAATATTCACAAGTACCACATCACTGTATCTACTGCCTTTGACCATGATCCCCAGCCAGTAGCCTTTACCGTTTTCCACGTTGATCAGAGAGAATCCCTGTTTTGTATAGCCTTCTACTGCTGCTTCAAACTTTTTCCAGTCCCGTTTATGCAAATAGACCTGCTGTGTGAACCCTGTACCTTTTGCCGAGATCGCCGTCCATCGGTCATCTCCATACTCTAGATCGACAATGTCAAAACCGTTACGCCATTCTCTTTCAATCGCATTATTGAATTGACTCAATTTTGCACTTGAAAGAAATGATTGTTCTGTATAGGGTGCTGCTTTTGAGAACAGCCCCAACCACAAATGTCCTGCCATTACGACTGAAGGCAGGAACAGTAGCATCCCAAACAATCCTTTCAACATAGTTACTTTCTTTAACATATCTTCTCCTTTTTTATTTATGATCATTACAGATCATTATAAAGATCTTTAATGATTATAGCACAATATAGACTTGCCCTGTCCTGTAACTTTGCAAGCCAAAGCAATTTATTGTATACTAATGGCAATATTTAAAACAAGGGTTATCCAGAAATGTTAAACACACAAAGACTGACATTAATACTTTCTCTATTTGTTCTTTTTCTTTTACCTGCATGCGACTCTCCCTCCTTTGGTAAAAAAGTAGTTAAAGAGTATTATACCGGCGGAGCATTACGTTCAGAATTTATCTGGAGTGACAATACAGGGAAAAACGGGATCAAAAAAACCTACGGATTTGAAGGGCATCAAACCTCCAGTGTTAAGATCGTCAATGGTGTACGTGACGGGATCATGTCCATATACGACAAAGAAGGGCGTGTCATTAAGCAGATACCTTACGTGAATGGTCAGATCGACGGTGTTGAAAAAGCCTTCTACCCCAATGGTGACAAGATGATCACGTTTACCTATCAGAACGGTATGAAGAACGGGTACGCCTATACCTACTATCCTAACGGGCAAGTCTGCAGAAAAGCAAAATACAAAAACAACAGGCTTGTCAATTAATTGACAATGTCTATTCTGCCCACCTACACGCATATTGTCAACAACAGACTGAAGCATACCTACCTTAGCTTTGATGCTGAGGGGAACCTCATTATCAAGTCTCCAAAAGTATCCCGGAAATATTTGGAAATGTTGCTGCTTAAAAAATCGGCATGGATCAACAGATCTAAAGAGAAGATTTTGCAGAAAAAAGGGAAAAGAGTGAATTTTTCCAAAGAGGGATCACTCTATTTTTACGGAAAAGCATACCCTTTGATATTGGAAGCATATACAAAAAAAAGAAGCAAGCTCACTTTTATGGAAGATCGATTCATACTCTGCTACAGCAACTATGATGAAGCCGTTTTTCAAAGACATATTGACAATTTCTATAAAGCACAGGCAAAAGAAGCACTTCCGCCTCTCGTAGAGTCATGGGCGGTCACTATGGACTTAACGTACAGCAGTCTCTCTTTTAGAAAAACAAAACGGCAATGGGGAAGTTGTTCCGGAAAAAATGCTCTCAGTTTGAACACCATGATGATGAAACTTCCGAGAGAAGTGATACACTATATCATTGTGCATGAGTTGTCGCATATCAAACATAAACATCATCAAAAAAGTTTTTGGGCTATGGTTGAAAGTTATCTGCCTGACTACAAAAAACAGGTAGCCGAACTCAAGCGCTACACGACTTAGGAGAATTATTGATGGACTTTTATCTGCTTGCTTTTTTATTCATTGTGCTTATAGGTTCTGTCTTGGTTTATGTATATTACCTCAAAGAGAAAAAAGAGGATCTTGACAGTATCAAAAGAGGTTTTTGCCCAAAGTGTCACCACAACAGTATAGAATTGGTCGACCAAAGGTCTGGTGGATGCTCTGGCCCAAAATTACTTTCTTATGAGTGTCCAGAATGCGGCTACTACAACTCTTTTTCCGTAGAGAATGATGGTAGTTGCAGCAGTGGGGGATGCCGATAGAGAGTAGCAAGTGTGACCATTTCAATAATTTTCTCCCAAATCTTCTTGACACGCCTTCCATAAATTGCTATAACCTTTGAAAAAAGGTATTTTTCATGAACTTTTCTCAATCTTCACTTAACTTTAACATTCTCCCTTACGTAGAAGGCGTCAAGCCGCCTGTCATCAAGCCCAACCCCGCATTTCTAAGTGAAATTGGAGAAGAAGGGATGCGTGATCTTTTTAGACGCTTCTACAGCGCTCTTTACCAAAGCCCCATCAAAGCACTTTTCCCACAGACAGAAGAGGAGATGATGGTCGCATCACAGCACTCTGCAGACTTTTTCATACAGATCTGTGGAGGAACACCCTATTTCAACAAGAACAGAGGAGCTCCGCAAATGGGAAGAAGACATGCACCCTTTGCCATTACCCCTGAAGCCAGATTACACTGGTTGGTGCTTTTTGAAGATTCCCTTCAGCCGCTTGTCGGAAAAATATCAGATGAGAATATGCAGAGTTTTTGGGACTATATCAATGTGTTTTCGATCTGGATGATCAATACTAGGGCGTAGGTTTTGCTCTACTTTCCGCATAATATGGTTTTATATCTGTAGTGATATGTTTATGTTTTGTTGGATTTCCTCTTGTTTCGATTGAGGCGTTGTTTCTCTCGTCTACCCCAAGGGCACTTCCTCACTTCGTTCACGGCGTTTTTTTTAGAAAAAATGAAGCAAAAAAAGCGTCGTGGCTCTCGAATTACTATCGCTTTCAAGGGCGTTCACCACGACAATGTTCTTTAATATCGCCAGTTGCATAAGACACTCACAGCATCCACTCAACGTAATGGAAATTGCTACAGTCTATAGAAACACAATCGTATATACTGTTACTGAAACACGCCAGAGACTTGCGCTTTTTTCTTTTTTGGTTACTTCTTTCTCTTTTGTCGCAGTACAAAAAAGAAAAAAGTAACAAGGAGAAACAACATCACAATGAGAATGAAAGGAAATTTCATAAATCAAAACAAATTATTGAAACTTTTCAAGACGAAACTTAATCAAATCGTTTCACACGCCGATGACAATAAGGCTTCCCACCCTTACGTTCATAATGATTCTGATGATACTCTTCCGCAGAATAAAAAGGCACTTTAGGCAATACTTTTGTTGCTATCTTCAAGCCCTTATTTTCTAAAACTCCAATAAGCTTCTCAATCGTTTTCTTCTCTTGGGGATTACTGACAAATACAGCAGACAAATATTGACTCCCAAGATCCGGTCCCTGCCCATTTTTCTGTGTCGGATCATGAATTTCAAAAAAGGTTTTTGCCAAAGTTTCATAACTTACTTTTGAAGGATCATAAATAACCTCAACCGTTTCAAGATGTCCTGTCTTTTTACGTACCACATCATAATAACCCGGATTTTTGACATGTCCGCCCATGAAACCTGATATGACCTCTTTAACCCCCGGGATCTTTTCCATATAGTACTCCACGCCCCAGAAACATCCTCCTGCAAAATAGGCTTTCTTCATTGTGCTTTGTACTGCTTTTTTCTTTTCAAACTGTAAAGAGACAGAGTTGACACAGTGACGTACATTTTTCTTTGTCATCCCTTCCCCTTTGAACACATGTCCCATATGCGCACCGCAGTTTGCACAGACGATCTCCGTACGTCTGCCGTCTTTGTCCGGTATTTCTTTAATGGCTCCGGGGATCGCATCATCAAAACTTGGCCATCCACAATGTGAAGAGAACTTATCATTTGAACGGTAAAGTGCTGCACCGCATACTTTACATTTGTAAATCCCCTTATCCGTGGTATTGACATATTTTCCGGAAAAGGCACGCTCCGTACCTTTGTCAACGATCACATGTTTTTCAAATACACTAAGTTTATTGAGCTGTGGTGTCCATGCATTCATATCGGCACCGAATGCCCAAGTAAAAAAGAGAAAGGAGAGTAAAATAAGTATTTTTGTCATGATAGACCTTTGATATATTTTTATTCTGCCACTATACAAAAGGTCTGTGTACTGACAATGTAGCGGTCAATCCCGTCTCAAAGCAAATTTACCGGAACCCAAAAACACAATGGCCAGAGCAGAGAACAAATAAAACATTTGAAGTTCCACAGCCCAGGAACCATGTGCTCCCAGTTTCAAAAATGCACCCAACTGGGTCAAATAGATGACCACCAGCATATTCACTGCGATCAAGCCAGCCCAAATCCGGCTTCTCCATCCCAATATCAAAAGCACCGGAGCAAGCACTTCACCTGCATATACACCATACGCCAGAACTTCCGGTAATCCCTGAGCCGCCACAAGCCCTTTAATAAAAGCGATACCATGCTGCATTTTATTCACACCATGAAACAGCATCAGGCTTCCAAGCATGATACGTAAAATCAATTTCCCTATATTCTCTGTCATACTCTACCCTTTTCTATGTGTATAAGACTCTGTACAAAATCGTATTAAACGATCCTCCTCTGAATATTTTGTGACAATGCAGTTATCATTTCATACGAAATGGTTCCAAAATGTTTTGCTGCTTTTTGTGCATCATTCATGATACATAGTTGCATTTTTGTGCTTTCCAAAGTGATGAAATCCATGGATACCCTACCGAGTATAGGCAAGTTTTCGGCTGTCATATACGGATCCCTGCTTTCACCTCTGGTCCACCCGTCGCCGTAACCCAGATCATAAGTGGAAACTGTCATCTCTTCTGCTGCGGTAAAATCTCCGGCATATCCCACTCTTTGAGACTTTTTCAATACCCTTGTAGACGTTTTCTTCGCATACAAAGCCAAAACCGGTTTCAGCATCACCTCATCATAGACAGAAGGCAGTTCATTGTAACCATAGATCGCTATACCGACTCTTACCATATCTTCATCAAAATGTTTTAAGCGCAGCGTGGCAGCAGAGTTCTGGGAATGAACCCTGACATTATCAAAACCGTACTGCTTTACTTTTTCTTTCACGGCCATAAAGTTTTTCTGCTGCCAGAAAAGTTCTGAACCCAACACATCTGCAGAGCGAAAATGTGTCATGATCCCGATCAGGTCCAGCCCCTGCTTCTCTATCCGCTCCAATGCTTCATCCATCTCATCCATAGCAATACCATTTCTGTGCATACCGGTATCGACTTTCAGTTCTACTTTTGCCCCACTTTGGGCAGACTTGATATCATCCAGTGTGTTGATCGCATAAGTATAGACCGTATCAGCAATGATCTCATCGTTCAAAATAAGCACACTTTTAAAAAGATCCCTGATCAGGGCTGCCTCTTTACGATCCTTCACTACCACATGCCGTATACCAAAATCACTTGCCAGTTCAGCCATGATCTGCAGGCCGTGTCCGTATGCATTGTCTTTCAGGACCACGGCTATTTTTTCTACTGAGCCGGTCTTTAGTGCAATTTGGTTAAGATTATGAAAGAAGTTTTCTTTATTGATTGTAATGCTTGCCATAAAACGGATTATACCCAAAAGTGAAGCATTGCTTTATGATTTTTTTTTAAAATCTACTATTTTTTACAACTTTTTAAAGGTTAAAAAGAAAGGAGTGTACTGAAAATGAACTGGATTACACTATTTGAGATCGGAGGCATGCTATTTACTGCCTACCTCATTTTCCTACTTCTCAAAGAGTTTCGAAAAAGCATAAAAGAGAGCAAAGAAGGCAAAGTAAGCAGGAGATGTGACCTTGACTGAGAGGAGAATACCCGCAGAGTGGGAGAAACAGCAACTTGTGCTTATGTCCTTTCCACATGAAGAGACAGACTGGGCCAAAGGCGATCTTTCTGCGGCACTCTCTCCTTTCATTCGTATTGCCCAGGCCATTGCCTACGGAGAAGCTGTTTACATCATCTGTAAAAACAAAGAAAAGATCTCTTCCCTGTTCTGCTCCACCAGAAACCTGACATTCATAGAGATCCCTACCAATGACACATGGATACGTGATTATGGCTATATCAGCATCAAAGAGAATGGTTCAAATAAATTACTTGATTTCAGATTTGACGGATGGGGTGGAAAATTTGAAGCGTCACTTGACAATGCTGTCAACAGAGATTTACATAAAAAAGGATATATGGGCATCACTCCCCTGGAAACAATAGACTTCGTACTTGAAGGGGGATCCATAGAGAGTGATGGTGAAGGTACCATTCTGACAACCTCTGCCTGTCTGTGTAACCCAAATAGAAACGGCGGGCTTTCAAAAGAGGAAATCGAAGTGTTGCTGGAAAAAGATTTGGGGGCAAAAAGAGTCTTATGGCTTGACCATGGTTATCTTGCCGGTGATGACACAGATTCACACATTGATACCCTGGCACGTTTTATCAACCGCAGTACCATAGCCTATATCAAATGTGAGGATACAGAAGATGAACATTATCAGGCACTGAAAGCGATGGAAGCGCAGCTGCGAAGTTTTCAGCAGACAAACGGAACGCCTTACCATTTGGTACCTTTGCCCATGTGCGAAGCCAAATACAACACTGAGGGAGAGAGATTGCCTGCCACTTATGCCAACTTTCTCATTACCAATGATGCACTGATCTTCCCTACCTATCAAGACAGCAAAAATGACAAAGAAGCAGAGGCACTGTTTAGAGAGCTGTTCCCCGAAAGAGAAATTATTCCTGTCAACTGTATGAAACTGATTGAAGAGGGAGGAAGCCTGCACTGTTCAACCATGCAAGTGGCCTATTGATGGATACCGAAATTCTGTGTCCAGTAGTAGGTGCCGTTCTCTGACCTGACCTGTGCCATACCAAAATCGGAATAATCAGGATTCATAATATTCCTGCAGTGCCCTTCGGAATGTATCCATTGCTTCATCACTTGCTCTACACTTGCAGCACCGTAAGCGATATTTTCTGAAATACCCCTGTGTCTCAGGTATCCGTTGTTCTCTATCCGGTTCGAAAAACTGCTACATCTTCCCAGGTTCTGTGCTTTTGCCGTCCAGTCACTTTTGGTCCCTGAACCACTATGGCTAAAATAACTGCACCGAGCCATGTCTTTACTGTGTTCATACGCCGCATGATAGAGTCTGTCATTCCATCTTAAAGGTTTTGCAGCACGATATATCTTGTTGCCACACTGCCTTGGTTCTGCACGCATGCGGTTCACCGCATGAAGATAATGCTTTTTTACGGCATTGTCAAGTGCAGGTGTCCAATGGGGAACAGGATGCACTTTGCTCACCGGATAAATCACACGTTTATGTGCACCGCATCCACCTACAATAAACAACATAGCCAATATAGAATAAAGTCGCAGTATCATAAACAGATTATAGTATTTTATGCTAAAATCATAGCTATGAAAACAGCATTGATACAACAAAGATTTTATGGGACAAAAGAAGCTACGGTGCAGGCAACACTGTCAAAGATCAGGGAAGCAGTACAACAGGATGCAGAGTTGATCGTTCTGCAGGAACTGCACCAGACAGAATATTTCTGTCAAAGTGAAGATACAAAATTCTTTACGTACGCAAACGATTTCGAAGCGGATGTAAACTATTGGTCAGAGGTTGCCAGAGAACACAATATCGTACTCGTGACTTCCCTGTTTGAAAAACGTACTGCCGGGCTCTACCATAACACGGCTGTTGTCTTTGAAAAGAATGGTGCCGTTGCAGGCAAATACAGAAAAATGCATATTCCTGACGATCCCGGCTTTTATGAGAAATTCTATTTCACACCGGGCGATCTTGGGTTTGAACCCATTCAGACCTCTGTAGGAAAACTAGGAGTACTTGTCTGCTGGGATCAATGGTACCCTGAAGCAGCACGTATCATGATGCTAAAGGGGGCGGAAATACTCATCTACCCAACAGCTATCGGCTGGTTTGAAGAAGATCCGGAAGAGGAAAAACAGAGACAGCTTGATGCCTGGATGACTATACAGCGTTCACATGCCATTGCCAATACAGTGCCTGTTATATCTTGTAATCGTGTCGGCTTTGAAGCAGACAATACAGGTATCATGCCCGGTATACGATTTTGGGGAAATTCATTCATTTGCGGTGTACAGGGAGAGATACTTACACAGGCCAATGACAGTGATGAACAGATACTTTATGCTGAAATAGCACATGAACGCACTAAAGAAGTACGAGATATTTGGCCGTTCCTGCGTGATAGACGCATAGAGAAATATAACTGTCTGCTCAAACGGTATTGTGACTGATTTTAAGAGAATTTAACTATAATCCTTATATATAAAAAGGATAAAGGAACGTTATGGCAACAAAAAAAGAAATTTATGCTTTAGAGCTGACACCTGTTAAAAAAGCGGAAGATATACACTTCAAAAACCCGCCTCTTGCATTTTTCAATGCGGTCGGCGGTGAAGAAGGTATGAAAGAACTTATGTATGACTTTTATGACAAGATCTATGAGAGTGACATTGCCCATTTCTTTCCCCAGGATGAAGCTGAATTTGATGAAGTCAAGTTCAAGAACAGTAAATTTTTCATTCAGATCTGCGGTGGTCCAAAAGTCTATGAAGATGAAACACAGGGGATGGAGCTTAATGAATATATGATCCGTATACATGATGATTTTTCCATTACTGAGAAATCACGTCTCGAATGGCTGGGTACGATGCGTGCAGCTTTGGCAGACAAAGCACAACATGTCGATATTGGACTTATCCAGGAGTTTTGGGACTATCTCGAAAAATTCTCCAAATTGACAGTTAATACTTTTGCTGACGGAAGTACCTACTACGCAGCATACACACAGGCCAAAGAGGATTAATATTCCTTTGGCACTTTCTGCTTTCTCATTTTATCATTCCACCACATAAAGGCAAACATCAATCCCGGTGTCTTTACAATGCCTTCATCATAAATGAACTTTTCCACATCTTGAAGAGGCAGTATAATGACTTCAATAAGTTCTCCGTCAACACCGCCACCCTCTGAAACTTTCATACTTTCATCTACCTCGGCATAATACAGTGTCTGTTTGCTCCCCGCAAAGCCTACGGAGGTATAGAAAGAGGTGATCTTTTGAACATTTTCCAAAGAGACCGCATATCCGCACTCCTCTTCGATCTCCTCCTGGGCGATCTGCTGCCAACTCATTTCCTTGTCTACAATACCTGCACAAAGTTCAAGGCTCATTCCGTCACGGTTATTGACATAGACCGCCGGCCTGAACTGTTTGACCAGTATAAAACTTTTGAATTCTCTATGGTAGATGAGCACTGATACAGAATCATGTGCCTGTACGATCTCCCAGCTTTTTACGATACCGTTCTGTTCATATCTGGCCAGGGAAGTTGAAATGAATTTGGGATCGACCAGGGGATGCAGGGTAAATTTTTCAATATGATTCTTCATTATAGAAATATCTCTTTATCTTTCACCGGTACGCTCAAAGACTCATTGTTATCCCAGATGTAGGTTGTCGCATTCGTGTCGATGTAGTGCATTAGTTTTGCCTTGTCTTTATTGATCTGTTCCATGTCAACGGCTTTGTATTTGGTAATCTTTGCATCTTCATATCGTGTAAATTTTTTCATAATAGACGTTTTGATCGATTTTTTACGCAGTACTTTCATCGGATCGATCCATCTTCCGTTCTTCATAAGACCGAAATGCAAATGCGGGCCGGTACTTCTCCCCGTACTTCCAACATAACCTATGACCTGCCCTTTTTTGACATATGCACCTCTTTTCACACGGATACGGCTCTGATGTGCATACAGAGAGAGGTAGCCTCCGGCATGTTTGATCTTTACGACCTTTCCGTAGCCGCCCATTCTGCCGGCGAAGACCACCTTGCCGGCATTGACGGCAAGCAATGGTGTACCTCTTCGTGCTCCAAAGTCCGTACCGTGATGCGGTCTGTAGCGGTGCAGGATCGGATGCCATCTTCGATAAGAGAAACTGGAAGTGATACGGCTATGACGCAGAGGCATTCCGAATCTTGCTTCTTTTTTACTTGCCTGTACCTTACGTGTATAAATGATTTTTTTCTTCCCTGTGACCGTATAGGAGATTTTTTTTGCTGTATCTTTATACCCGATACCATTTTCATCCACAAAAATAAATGTCTCTTTATCTTTTCCTTTTAGCCGGGCAACCTTGATCTCCGGCATGGCATAAATAAATCCTAAACGCGTCCTCTGGGCATATACGAAAGCAATTTCGTCATTTTTCTTCAGTTTCTTTGCATTCACATCCCCTTTGAAAACTCTAGCCAGTTTTTTTGCAACCTTAGCCTGATGAATGGTATTAAGCGTATCTGTATAGGGATTGTTTTGAATGACAATATTTGCAAAATACTCTTTATGCTTATAGGCAATAGGGATAATATCAAAACCATACCCGCTGCCACTGTGTTTTCGGAAAATATGGATCTGCATCTCCACGGAGATCGGGATCAAAGCCTGAAGCAGTGTCCCTGCATCATTTTTAAGTTCATAATATTTATATTTATTGCGAATATCAAGAAGAAATTTCTGATCTTCTTTGGAGATGGATTCCAAAAATGCAGCAGAAATATTGTTCGCCTTCAAATATTGTGAGAATGTCTGTCCTTCCTGCCACTCTTTATGATACACTTTTGCACCGAACAAAAGATTCATCATGACAGCCAATACTAAAAAATACTTCATTCTTCTCCTGAACCATTATCGCACGTCAATTGGCAACATTATAACTGAACTTTGCTAATGTTAACTCGAGCAATCAATGGAATTTTAATGTTTTGCCTGTATAATCAATATAATTAAAATACAAAACATAAAAGGACTGCTATGCGTAAAATAGCATTAATCGCGTTCACTGCTCTACCACTTTTTGCAGGGTTTTTCCCTTCTACAGTCAATACTTCTGTGACAAATATTTCAGGACAGAATATCACTATGCGTTCTTCATTTCCTGTCAACGGTATGAGTGGTATCATCATTCACAATTACGGTAATGATATCAAAGCCATCACTGCCCGTGTTATACAGACATCCAAGGGTCATGCCAAACTTTCTGACAGTGATGTCATTCAGCATGACAATCTCCCTACGATCAAAACTGCCGTAGCAAAAGGAGACAAGATCATTGGCGGATATCTTTACAACAATGTACTCCTTCTGGCACCGGATGCTGCTACCTATGCAAAAGTAACCGCAGCAAACAACAAAACATGGATACACCCTGACCTTTATGCCCTCTATCTATCACAGGAAGGCGAAGGAACCCCAAACAGAGAGAACCTTGCTGAGTTTGCCAAAAAGTATCATGTTGGCTTGATCTATATTATTAAAAAAGGTTCTGCCGTACTGTTGGATCCTATTTCAGGAAAATATGTTGGCAAAAAAGGAGTCAGAGGAAACCCTGCCAAAGCACAGTTTCCTTTCTTTATGCGTTTTGATAAGATCGATACCGGATGGTTCTCAAAATCTGCTTCCGGTACCTACTATAACCTCATGGAGACCCTGTAGTGCTTGACCCCAAACATATAAAATCACTTGAAGGACTTGTCGGTAAAGAGAATGTCTTTTCTGACAAAGCCCATATGATCGCATACTCTTATGACGCAACACGTACACGTTTTGAACCTGATGCAGTGGTCTTCCCCCGAAACGAAGAAGATGTAAGCCGCATTCTGGTCTACTGCAACCATCACGGTGTCGTCATCACTCCCCGTGGGGCAGGTTCAGGCTTTACAGGAGGAGCACTGCCAACCAATGGCGGAATCACCCTTGCCATGGAAAAACATATGAACAAGATCCTTGAGATCGATATGGAGAATATGGTCGCGGTAGTACAGCCGGGGGTCATCAATATGGATCTCCAACGTGCCGTTGAAGAGGTAGGACTTTTTTATCCGCCTGATCCGGCAAGTGAAGAGTACTCGACCCTTGGCGGGAATGTCTCTGAAAATGCGGGGGGTATGCGTGCAGCCAAATACGGGATCACCAAAGATTATGTTATGGCGCTGCGCGCAGTTCGCCCCAACGGAGACATTATCCGTGCAGGAAAACGTACCATTAAAGATGTTGCCGGATATAACATTACCGGTATTCTAATCGCCTCCGAGGGGACACTTGCCGTTATTACCGAGATCACCCTTAAACTCATTCCCAAACCCAAATTCACCAAAGCCTATATGGGTATTTTCCCTTCAGTAGATGATGCCATGAATGCCGTTTTCAAATCATTGGCAGCCGGAGCAAACCCTGTTGCAATGGAATTCATGGATTCACTGGTCGTTCAGGCACTGAAAGAAAAACTGGGGGTAGAACTCCCTGAAGATGCAGGAGCACTTCTCATCGGCGATGTCGATGGGAATGTAACACAGGAGGTCGATCTTCAGCTTGAGATCCTTGAAAGATCCTTTAAAGAGAACGGTGCACAGGATTTTGTTATTGCTCATGACAATGCGCAGAGAGACAAACTCTGGTATGCGAGACGGAATGCCTCGCCTTCCATTACCATTTTTGGAAGTAAAAAACTCAATGAAGATATCTCTGTACCAAGATCCATGCTTCCTGATGCACTGGAACGTATCTATGAGATCGGTGACCGTTATGGCTTTAAAGTGCCTTGTTTCGGACATGCGGGGGATGGTAATATCCATGTGAATGTCATGGTTGACGGTTCAGATGAGACACAGCTTGAAGAGGGACATAAAGCCATTGAAGAGATCTTTGAACTGGTTGTTGAAATGGGTGGTACATTAAGTGGAGAACATGGTATAGGTACATCTAAAGCCCCTTTTATGGACATTGCCTTTAACCCTGCAGAACTGACACTTTTCCAGGATATCAAAAAGGCATTTGATCCCAACAATATTCTCAATCCGGGGAAAATGGGATTACCAGATGCCTAGCTAGGTCTTTGAAGATGAAAGAAAAGAAAACATACAGTCAAAAAAGTGAATTTGAAAAGATCAGTGAAAATTACTATGTTTTCATCAGGGATTTTTTTAAAGACCTTTTGGACGACAGACTGGGCTATTATGCTTCCAGTTTGAGCTGGAATACTATTTTTGCCATTATCCCTCTGCTTGTTATCCTGCTCTATGTTTTTACCACCCTTCCGCTTTTTCACGAAATGTATGACAAAGTACAGGCACTTATCTTTGCCAATCTCATGCCTACGCAATCCGAAGAGATCATGAATAGCATCAATACTTTCATATCCAATTCCGACAAATTGGGATATGTCGGTGCTTTCTATGTTACTTTTGCTGCCATTATGTTCTTTAAGAACTACGATTATATCGTCAATGATATTTTTGAACTTCCCAGCCGTGGCATTCTCAAAAGTATAAAGACCTATCTTCTGCTTATTATTCTTCTACCCACGATGATGGGGGCGTCATTTTACCTTTCCCGCATTATCCAGACCTATCTGGACAAAACGTCGATTACCAGTATGATACATCTCTACTCAATTCTTCCCTACACCATCGTATGGAGTGCCTTTTATATTGCCTATCAGCTCTCTGCCAATGCCCGTATTAAAAAACGTGCAGCATTCATCTCTTCTTTTATCGCCTCTCTGATCTGGTATCTTTCCAAGAGCGGATTTGTCTTTTATGTGGTACACAACAAAACCTATGCTTCTGTCTATGGAAGCATCAGTACCGTACTCTTTTTCCTGCTCTGGATCTACATATCCTGGGCCATATTCCTGCATGGTTTGAGGTTTTGTTATCTTCTTGACAAAGAAGATGAAATAAAAAAGATCTAAAGAAACACATACCCTGCGTATCCCAATGCCGTTCCCAAAAGAGCATAAAACAATTTCCTGCTCCGGATAGCAGCAAGTGACAGTGTCATATAAATCAGACCCAGCCAAAAAGGTAGAATATGTTCTACGCTTATCGTAGGCAAAGAGAACAACCACAACAGCATACCATCAAGTATGCCACCCAGACCCACAAGATGCAAAAACATCACCAAGGGATAAAAGGGAATGAACAGCAATGACAATAGTGGAGACAAGAGCTGATAGGGACTGGTCACACCAAAAATACTGTGGACAAGCGGCAGCA
>JAMONL010000229.1 GCA_027065815.1 Sulfurovum sp. | reverse complement strand
AGACAGAGACCCTGCCTACAAATTTGACAAAGCGCTGAAGAAATTCTATTATATGAACAATCCGCGTATTCTTTTTGATACTAAAGCAAGCATCATGGCTCTTAACAATGTGAAGATGCTGAAACTTTTTAAAGAGAAATTTGATGATATGAACCATTTCACTTTTATGATCGTTGGGGATACAAAACCTGAAGTGGTGGAGAGACTCATTGCTCTCTATTTGGCTAATCTTCCTACTGCATCCAGAGAAGAGCAGATCAATTCAAAGCCCTTTGCCTACAAAAAAGGGAAACAGACCTTTGTACGGGCATTCAACACAAGCAACATTGCCAATACAGGCTTGAAGTACCGCTCAGAACTTAATTACAACATGCATAATGATATTGTTCTGTCCATCATGAAGGAGATACTAAATGTCAGACTGCGTAATCTCATTAGAGAAGACAAGTCGGGTACCTACGGTGTGGGGATCAACTGCGGGATCATCCGTGAACTTGACAAGACTGCTTCATGCAACATCCGTTTTGCTTCAGATCCGACACGAGAGAATGAACTGGTTGAAAGTATACAGAAAAGCATCAAGTCATTTATAGAAGAGGGGCCTACACGACAGGAGTTGAAGAATATTCAGACAGAGTATGCACTCATGTTTAAAAAGGCACTGCGTGACAACTATTTCTGGCTGGGTCTTATGCGAGATCATGCCAAGTTCAATGATAATATGAAAGCACGGCTTAAATTTAACGAAGAGCTTAAAAAAGTCACGACAGAAGAGGTGCAGAAGATGGCTAAAAAAATGTTCAGCGGGGATCTGCTGCTCAGTGAGCGTATTCCCAAGAAGAGTGAAAAAAAATGACTTATTTGGAGTGGTTTGAAGCCCATGCAAAAAAGCATAAAGCTATTATGAAAACCCTGACACATTTGAGCGATGAAGAGGTTATTGACTATTTTGTCTATGAAAATATGCAGAAAGAACATCCGGATTTCTGTCCGCTCTATGCTGATAATGTCAAGTGTCATGATATAGAGGAACTCAACTGTTATTTTTGTGCCTGTATGCACTTCAGGTTTTCCGATAAAGGATTGAAAAAAGAGGGGGACAAGACCAGATACAGCCTTTGCAGCATAGAAGCCAAAGAGGCACGTGATTTTGTATCTGACGATGCCATTCATCTGGATTGTTCAAGCTGTAAAATACCGCATAAAAGATCTGTAGTGAAAAAATACTTTTCAAGAAACTGGCGTGAAGCCATGAACGAAACAATTATAAATGTGTAAATACTTTTTATATAAAAATATTTTTATGCATTAAGAATAACATAACGGATAAATGACTAAAATGAGATAAGAGCTTATTATAAGTTTATACTTTGTTCAAATAATAGTAAAGTGAGTAAAATGTCAGATTCATTAGTGCTAGCTTCCATCATGATCATGGCCTTGATTATACTTCTTCCTCTTCTTTTTCACCTTACAAAATATCTTGGTGTCTCTTCCGATAATGTCCGTAAAAATGAGACGGTTGAAGGCGGGATCCGTTTGGTGCATAAAGATGCTTTTGACTCTTTTAATGTCAAATTCTTTCTGATTGGGATCATCTTTCTTATCTTTGATGTGGAGATCCTCTTTATGTTCCCTTGGGCACTGAATCTTCGTGAACTCGGATTCTTTGCGCTGATGGAAATGTTCGTCTTTATTGCTTTGCTTTTTGGCGGGCTGATCTACGTTTATAAATCAGGAATACTGAAATGGACTTAAGTAACACAAACCTACTGGATGAAGCAATCGTTACTACTAAGATCGATGCAGTCGTGAACTGGGGAAGAGAAGCCTCACTCTGGCCTTTTGTATTTGGTACGGCCTGCTGTGCCATAGAATTTATGGCAACAGCGGCAAGCCGTTATGACATTTCCCGTTTTGGTGCGGAGGTCCTGCGTTTCTCTCCCCGTCATGCAGACCTGCTGGTAGTAGCCGGTACGGTTTCGTACAAACAGGCACCTATTTTAAAACAGATCTATGACCAGATGCCCGAACCCAAATGGGTCATTGCTGTAGGTGCTTGTGCTTCCTCTGGAGGTTTTTACGATAACTATACTACCCTGCAGGGTATCGATGAGATCGTTCCTGTGGATGTCTATGTGGCAGGTTGCCCTCCACGTCCTGAAGCCATTCTGGATGCGGTGATGGACATACAGAGGCAACTCAAACGTGAACCTAAATTTGAGGTGAGAAATACTGACTTTAAAGGCAAACTTGATGATGTCTGAAGCCATTAAGATAGAAAGTGCTGACCTTCTAGATACATTAAGAAAAGCCAGAGATGAAGAGGGGTATACACTGCTGCTGGATATCACAGCCATTGACAACCTCTATAAATCCCATCCTCCGATGACACGTTTTGAACTGGTCTATGTCCTTCGTCACAGTAACTTTAAAGATACGCGCATCTATAAAGTACCTGTTTCAGATCCCAAGACCGGCGTAGAGACAGTTTCCGGACTTTTTTCTTCTGCTGACTGGGCTGAACGGGAAGTGTATGACCAGTACGGGATTCATTTTCAAAATCATAAAATGTTGAAGCGGGTACTGAACCATGAAGAGTTTATAGGACAC
This sequence comes from Sulfurovum sp., assembly GCA_027065815.1. Taxonomy (GTDB): domain Bacteria; phylum Campylobacterota; class Campylobacteria; order Campylobacterales; family Sulfurovaceae; genus Sulfurovum. The sequence goes on along the minus strand of JAMONL010000229.1, from coordinate 2,944 downwards.
CCTCTGCGAAAAGACTATGAAATCACCAAAGGGCAGTACTGTACCGTTTCTCAAGACATGATGGATGAGATGCAACCTCTTCTTGATGCACGTAATCTTGATATGGAGAAAGATGAACTGATGATCGTCAATCTCGGTCCTTCACATCCGGCCAGTCACGGAACCATCAGAACACTGGTGGCTCTTGACGGAGAGACTATCGTTGCGGCGGCTTCCGAAATAGGCTATTTGCACAGGGGCTTTGAAAAAAGCTGTGAGAACCACAACTACAATCAGATCATCCCGTATACTGACAGACTGAATTACTGTTCTGCACTGATGAACAATATCGCTTTTGCCAAAACAGCAGAAGATATGCTGGGGGTAACACTTCCCGACAGAGGGATCTTTATCCGTATCATTCTGGCGGAACTTTCCCGGGTCATCGACCATCTGGTATGTCTGGCAGCAGGACTGCTTGACATGGGTGGCCAAACAAACTACTGGTATCTCTTTAATCCGCGTAACAATGCCTATGATTTTCTCTCTAAACTGACTGGAGCAAGATTGACCAATTCGTATATGAGAATAGGCGGTATGGCGTATGACCTTTATGACGGGTGGGAAAGTGACCTTGAAGATGTACTTGTGAAGATCGATTTCGGTATTACCGAATCACTGAAAATGATCACCCATAACAGAATTTACAATGACCGTATTCAGGATGTCTCTCCTGTCTCTGCGAAGCAGGCAATAGATTATGGCTTTACGGGACCGAATCTTCGTGCAAGCGGTGTGGCCTATGACCTGAGGTTTTCTGACCCTTACTACTATTATGATACCTTTGACTTCAATATGGTGGTGGGTTCAGTAGGAGACACTTATGACAGGATGATGGTACGTTTTGAAGAGATGAATGAGAGTATGAAGATCATCCGTCAGGCCATGAAACGTATACCTGACGGTGAGATCAATGTACCAGACAAAAGGATCATTCTGCCCAATAAAAATTGTGTATACGGTGGTATAGAAGGGATGATGAACCAGTTCAAACTGGTGATCGATGGGGTAAAAGTACCGGAAGGGGAACATTACGGTGCTTTTGAAGCCGCCAACGGTGAACTTGGTTTTTACATTGTCTCTGACGGAAGCGGTACACCCTACAAGGTAAAAGTCAGAGCGCCGAGTTTCTACCATTTGTCTGCCTATCCGAAGATCATTGAACATTATCAGGTAGCAGATGCCATTATGACCCTGGGGTCATTGAATATCATTGCAGGGGAGATGGACAGATGAGTTTTCAATTTTCTGAAGAGAATCTGCAAAAGATCGAAGCACTTAAAAAACGTTATCCCAGTCCCAAAGCATTGACACTTCCCTGTCTCTGGATGGCAGAGTATCAGGAGGGTTTCATCTCGCTTGATGCCATAGAAGAGATCAGCACGCATACCGATACACCTCCTATGGAAGTGTATCGGGTAGCAACTTTTTATACGATGTTCCATCTTGAACCTCAGGAGAAGATAAATGTACAGGTCTGTAAAACCCTCTCCTGCAAACTCTGTGGCTCGGACGAGATAGAAAAACATTTACAGGGCAAAGACGTAAATATCGTCCATGTGGAGTGTCTCGGCTCCTGTGGAACGGCCCCTGTGATGCAAATAGAAGATGTTACATATGAAGACCTTACGCCTGAAAAAGTGGATATGATCCTCAAGGAGCTCAAATGAGAGAATGTAAAATAGTATCTCGTAGATTTGAGCTTGAAAAAAGCTATACACTGGAAGTGGCTAAAGCCAACGGTGCCTATGAAGCACTTAAAAAACTCAAAGCGTATTCTCCTGCAGAGATCATAGATATCATTACAGAAGCGAAATTAAGAGGTAAAGGCGGTGGTGGTGCACCGGCAGGTTCGAAATGGACTTTGATGCCTCAGAAGAGCGATAAACCATCCTTTTTGGCAGTGAACTGTGACGAATCTGAGCCGGGTACGTTTAAAGACAGACAGATCATTAGCAAAGATCCCCATCTGTTAATAGAGGGAATTCTTATCACCTGTTATGCCATCAGGGCAAAACATGCTTATATCTATATTCGCGGTGAGTATTATCAGTATCAGCAAATTTTACAGGCTGCGATCGACGAAGCGTATAGTGCAGGATTGCTGTTAGAATGTGATATTACCATTCATCGTGGTGCCGGTGCCTATATTTGCGGAGAAAAGTCTGCATTGCTGGAGTCTATGGAAGGTAAAAGGGGTCACCCCAGACTGAAACCCAAACAGAAAGAGCCTGAGTGGTATTTCGGAAATCCGACTTTGGTGAACAATGTGGAGACCATTTCTACCGTTCCTTTTATTGTGCAGAACGGTGCAGATGCCTACAAGGCTTACGGGACAGAACAAAGTCCCGGAACACTGCTCTTTGCTATGAGCGGCCATGTGGAAAAACCTGGGGTCTATGAAGCAGAATTCGGAACTTCCATGATGGAGTACATTAACCACTACGGTGGCGGTATCAAAAACGGTAAAAAGCTTAAAGCGCTTATTCCCGGAGGTGTCTCCTGTGGAGTGCTGAATGCCGAGGAGGCTGAAAAACTTACACTTGACTATGAAGCACTGCGCGGGGTCGGTTCTTCTCTTGGTACCGGTGGTATGATCATTATGGATGAAGATACCTGTATGGTGACTGCCTTGAAGAATATTCTGGAGTTTTACCATGAAGAGTCCTGCGGTCAGTGTACCCCTTGCCGAGAGGGAACAGGCTGGGTCGATAAACTTGTAGGGAAAATACTTGATAAACGGGGAAGCAAAGCAGATATCGATAAACTGCTGGAAGTGGCGGATACTATGAACGGAAAGACCATCTGTGTTTTCGCTCCGGCTGTGGCAACCGTGATCGTCTCTTTCATCAAACGTTTCAGAGATGAATTTGAGGGGGCATTATGAGTGAAATGGTAGAAGTTG
>JAMONL010000228.1 GCA_027065815.1 Sulfurovum sp. | reverse complement strand
TAAATCCCGGCTGTTTATCCATTTCATGTGCAAGTACTGCTTCTTTTAAATGATCGGCATACTCTTTTTGAAATTCTTCTTTAATTGGAAATTTTGTAAATACAGTAACCATTGATATATCCTTATCTGTTTTTTAGAGAAAACTCTTTAGAGCGCATTGTACCACCCATACGTAAATAGATGTTAACCAATAGAGTAGAAAAACTTGGGAAAAGATCCCAAGTGAGGAGAAGTATTGCTTACAGTTTTTTCAAAAACAAATGAAGAAAAAGACTTACGCCTTCTTCACGAACTCCTGCTTAAGTTTGATAGCACCGACACCAGGCACTTTACAGTCAATATTGTGACCGTCATTACCTTCAACAAGTCGGATACCTTTGATCTTGGTACCGACCTTGATCCCATCACTGCTTCCTTTGACCTTAAGGTCTTTAATAACAGTCACAGTATCACCCTCTTCAAGAATATTACCATTGGCATCTCTTACTACTAGTTCTGCCTCAGCTTCTTCTTCTGCCGCTGCTGTTTTACTCCACTCATACGCACACTCAGGACAGACATAGAGTTCACCATCCTCATAAGTATATTCACTACCACATTTTGGACAATTAGGGATACTTTCCATCATTTTTTCCTTTGTATATTTAAATTGGTGGTATTTTACTCTTATTAGTTTAAAATATATAGCTGTTATAATTCAAAAATTACCGGTGTTGTCAGGGGACAACACCCTACAGCATTTTAAATTTTAATGCAATCTCACATCTGTAGGGTGTTGTGTCCCCTCAACACCAAATCACAGATCGTACAATTATATCGCCTAGAACGCATATTTCAAGTTCGTATAGAGATAACGCCCCGGTTCATTCATTAGCATTATGTTATCATCAGCTACAACTGTTGGCAGTAAGATAAGATCTTTATATGTGTTTGATACAGCATATGTTGTATCAAACAGATTATCTATACCGACTGTAAGCTCGAAATTACCCCATTTTTTTGAACCTCTAAGATTCAAGATACCATAAGCATCCAACTCTTGCTCACCATTTTCATAATCATAATCCGTCCATGCATCTGAAGCAATGACTTCTGCTCTAAATGATAAAGTTTCATCCCAATCATAATTAGCAGCTGCATTAAATTTAAATGGAGGAATTTCAGGCATATTCGTACCTGTCTGTCCTGTTAAAGGCTGATCTTTTTCTCCTTTTTGATAAGACATACCATAGTCAAAGTAGAGTTCAGCTGTTGCTACATACGTACCGGAAAGTTCAAATCCGTAAACCGTTGCATCCACATTCTCATAAGAATTATATGCCACTTCTTTACCCATCATTGTCATTGTATTACTTGCATTATATGCTATAAAATTATCTAACTTAGAGTAAAAAGCTTTTGCTTTCATACTGGCATTATCAAACTGTTTTTCAATACCGATATCAAACTCATAGTTAATTGTTGCGTCAAGATCTGGTGTCCCGATAGGATTCCCCATACTTCCGATCCAATAAAGTTCTTTGGCATCTGGTACTCTTGAAGACTTACCTATACCAGCAAAAAGTTTTGTTTTCTCATCCATATGATAGGTACCATTGATATACCCATTCAATTCATTATAGTCATTATCTTGTTGCTTTAGATTTCCTGACGTGATCGATGTATCATCATATCGTAAACCAACATCCATCACAAATTTATCCATGGTGATTTTATCTTTGAGGAAAAATGCTATATTTTCAGTATCAACATCCCAGATACTATGAAATTTTGCTTCAGGAAATGGTATATCATTCTTATAGTATCCACCATCCCAATTTCTTTTTGAGTAATCTACACCACCGGTAACAAGGTGATTATTCATTTCAAATGTATTTTTTATTTTTCCACCCTGTACTTTAGTAGTCAAGGCATGTGTCATATAAGCTTGAGCACCCATTAGTCTGTATATGGTTGACATTGGATGCTCTACTTCTGTTTGATATGCCTGAATATACAGTTCTTTGGAATATGTTCCAAGATCTGTGGCAATGTATTCTGCATTGAAAAGGTCTGAATCGTCACTAAGTGCATCCATTTTGGAAGATGGATACAAGACATTATCTGAGCGATTTCCAGTGTAACTCAATCTCAACTCCTGGTTATCAGTAATATTCCAAAAGACTTTTCCCATAAAAGTATTTTTCGTATATGCATCCAGATCTTTATATTTATCCTGATATTGTACAGTAGGAATTGCTTTTCCATCATCAATTTCTCTTTGAATCTGTCCAACAAAATCATTTCCGTCACCATCCTTATACTGTCCGCTTGTTTCACTTGAACCACTCAATAAAAAACGAACTGTATCTGTTCCTCCAGAAAGAGAAAAGGCTGCTTTTTGATATCCCCAGCTACCTAATCCAAGATTGATATCTCCATGTACCTCTGCTTCCGGTTTAATAGTATGAACCTTTACATCCGCAGACAATACACCAAAATCCTCAACATTATAGGGGCCTTCATTGATCTCTATGTAGTCAATATTGTTCGTCAATACATGGGAGATCGGTGGGTCCATTCTGTTTGGACATGCTCCATAGATCTTCATACCGTCTATTGTCACACTAATATTATCTTTCTTTTGTCCTCTGACAATGATATCATTTGCTATCCCGGATCTTCTTACCAAAGAAACTGATGACGACTGCTTAAAAAGTGCCTCTGCCACATCCGCAGACTTAATATCCTCACCGCTTACATCTTTGATCACTTCCGTATCAACATTTGCTTCTACATCTATGGTTCCCATCTCTACCTCTGCTGCCTGTACAGTATGTAGGGACATTACACATGCAAAAGAGAGCATGATCCCTGTTTTTAGTCTTGTCATTTCCTCATCCTTAAAATAATTTAAAGAAGTATGGCATCCTTATGTTAATTATGTGTTAAACTTATTTAGATAAGAGGAAATTTATCGAAGTTGATAGCGAAGTGAAAGATTTACCAATGTCGGGAGTGACAACGGTACATTTTTTACGTTAATGGGAAAAGCCTTTTTCACAGCACGTTTGGCAGAGTTATGAAACACTTTAGGACCGGAAAGTCTAATGTTTCCTACATGCCCATTTTTGAGTATGGTGAACTTGACTTTAACCGTACCCTGCATACCCCGTTTCTGTGCAATTCTCGGATAGGATTTTGCTCTGTTTATCTTGGCACGGATATTTGCCAGGAATCGGCTTTTTTTGTTCGGATCAATACGGCTTGAAGTCGCGCGTCGAGAAGAGGCTCTGCTTGCTTTTCTCTTCTTCTTTACCACCTTCTTCTTTTTTGCCACCTTCTTCTTTTTTACTTTTTTCTTTACGACCTTTTTGGGTTTCGGCTCTAACTTTTTGACAACCACCGGTTCAGGTACCGGTTTCTCTTCCACTACAGGTTCAGGAACAGGTTCCTGTTCTATGATTTCAGGCTCCGGTTCAGGTTCTTCTTTCACAACAGGTTCCTCTTTCTCTTCAAGAGGCTCTTCTATGACTTCGGGACAAAACTGTGAAAGAGAAAGATTTATGACTTTGTCTTTCTCTTTTTGAGAAACAATAAAATGCTGACCCATAAGTGTGATATATGTTAAAAAAAGAGAAACATAAATAAGTGTGGTAAGGGAAAAAGAGACTTTATAACGATGCTTTTTCACTAGAACCCTTCAGAACTTATTTTGTGACTATGGAAATGTTTTCAAAACCCTTCTCTTTCATATAGTCAATGACATCTACAAAATAGTGAAAGTCTGTTTTTTTATCGGTATGCAGAGAAACAGTATCTTTTTTAGCATCCAATTTTCCAAGTTTATCTTTGACCATGTCCAAAGACATCTCTTCGTTACCATAAAAATATTTTCCGTCTTTATCAATGGCAATGACGATATTTTTCTTATCTTCCTGCTTTTTGGAACTTGCTGCAGGTAAGTCTATTTTAATGGTTTTATTGTTCACAAAAGAGGCTGTTGCCAGCACGATGACCAGTAGAACCAGAACAATATCGATGAACGGGACAACGTTCATCTTGTCAAAACGTTCACGTCTCATTATTTTCTAAGACCTTTTGTATCTTGATAGATCTCCCACTCTGAAAGTATTCTCTCTACTTTGGTAAGCAGGGCATTGTAAAAAACTGTTGCCGGAATGGCCACGACCAAACCTGCTGCTGTCGCTTTCAGTGCCAATGCCAGGTGCTTCATGATCTCACCCGGATCGATCGTGTCTTGCTGGTCGCCAATGATGTAAAACGTAAGAATGATCGCAATAACAGTACCTAAAAGCCCAATATAAGGTGCATTTACCCCAATAGAAGCGATAGTAGGAATATTCCTGGAAAGGTCCAACTCCAGCTCTTTTTCATGACCGTACTCTTCTACTTTGACCGATCTGTAAAAAAGAATTCTCTCTATTGCAAGAGCAAAGGTAAGGAAAGACAAAAAGACAAGTAAGCCTATGATCCCGTAATCGACAATATTTTTGATCTGTTCTACTGGCATGATTCTTCTTTAAATGGTTTTTGTTTGTAGGATTATAGTTGAAATTTGATTATAAAGTTCTAAGGTCAGCAGAACAAGCAATCATTTACCTGCTACACTGACCTACTAAGTGAGAGAAAATTTAAAATTCTCAATATAGTATGTAGCTGAGACTACATACCTTTCATTTTATTCTGCATACGCTTTGTCTGAAATGCATTGAACTCTTCAGGACTCATTTCTTTATCATGATTGGTATCGATGCTTTCAAAGGTAGGTGCATTCGCAGCATTTTTCATCATTTTGCCTTCATTGGCTTTTTGTGTCATTTTGGCAGCCTGTGCATCGTAGAACTCTTTTTCTGTTACTTTACCGTCACCGTTCGTATCGAATGTTGCAAAAGTCGGTCTGTTCTGCATACCTTTGCCACCTTGTCCCATACCGCGTCCCTGACCCTGCATTCCATTTTTCATACCTTTGCCACCACGACCCTGCATCATCTGCTGTCTTTCCGCCGGAGACATCGTTTGCATACGTTTCTGCATTTCTGCTTTAAAGGCCGGTCTGTCTGCCTGAGTAAGCGTACCTCTCATATTCATCAACTCTTCCGTACTCATTTGGCTGAAGTCTACAGACCATGCTGCTGTTGCAAGCAGTGCTATCAATGCTAATTTTTTCATATCATATCCTTTTGGATTTAATTTGCTCTATAAATCAATAGAACTTATTAAGATTATAAATAAAATCTATGAACTGAATATGAATTCATTTTCGTTTCGCAAAAAATCCCTACAGTAAAGGCTATTTACTGATAGTTGATATATTTCGGTGGATACTTAATCCTGACACCTTCTACTCTCTCCATACCCATCACCTGTTTTGGAGTCATTAAAGGATGATCTTCCCGAAAGAAAAGTTTGAAACCTCCGGCCACCCGTTTGACATACGCTTCTGAATAGATACTATTATATATATCAACCTTCAAACGGGGAGAACCATGCCCGTCAAGATTCATGAGGATCTTGATATTGTCATAATATTTGACCACTGCTTTGTCTTCTACCATAGAGTGTCGGAAC
>JAMONL010000227.1 GCA_027065815.1 Sulfurovum sp. | reverse complement strand
AGGCGGGGGAACCGGTGGGCATTTGGCCATCATTAAAGCGGTAAAAGAGCAACTTAAAGATCAGGAGCTTATCTATATCGGTTCAACCAAAGGACAGGATAAGCAGTGGTTCGGAGAGGATGATGACTTTAAAGAGAAATATTTTTTCGATACTCGCGGGGTCGTGAACCAAAAAGGTGTAGGTAAACTCAAATCTCTCTGGATGATGTTGCAGGCTATGAGGCAAGCAAGAAAATTATTGAAAAAACATAATGCCAAAGTGGTTTTCTCTGTAGGCGGCTTCTCTTCTGCCGCGACAGCTTTTGCGGCAAAAAGTGCAGGTATTCCTTTGGTGATACATGAGCAGAATGCCGCATTGGGATCTCTCAATAAGCTGATGAAACCCTATGCAAAAGCATTTATCTCTTCTTATCTTGAGGAGAGCCCTATCAAGGCCTATCCCATTAAAGAAGTCTTTTTTGACAATGCGCATATTCGAAGTGAAGTAAAGACCATTATGTTCCTTGGTGGTTCACAGGGAGCCAAAGCGATCAACGAATTGGCACTTTCGATGGCTCCTGAATTAAAAAAGAGAGATATAAAGATCATTCATCAGGCAGGTGTGAACAATATCGATGAGGTAGAAAAAGCCTATCATGATCTTGGTATTGAAGCAGAAGTTTTTGGTTTCACTACCAAACTGGCGGACTATATGAACGAAGCAGATTTTGCCATCGCCAGAGCGGGAGCTTCGACACTTTGGGAACTTTCAGCTACTGCCTTGCCGACGCTTTATATTCCCTATCCTTATGCCGCATCTGATCATCAGTATTACAATGCTCAGTTTCTGGTAGAGAAAGATCTGGCCTGGCTCATGCGTGAAGATGCGATAGAAATAGACAAGGTACTGGCATTGCTTGATGAAGATATGGAGAGTAAAAGCAAAGGACTGATGGAGATCGTAGAAAAAGACGGAAGCCGAAAGATTGCAACTCTATTGAAAAGTCTGATATAATAAATTTATGTATTTAAATAAACTTTAAAAGGAGAGTTGATGAAAAAAACAATGTTAACACTATTGGGTATGGGTATTTTAAGTATGAGTGCATATGGATATGATCAGACAGATAGGATCAAAGATATGAGAACCATGGAGCAGGCAATGTCCGAGATCCAAAAAGGTATTCTTTACAATAATCAAAAAATGGTACTTGAAGGTGTAAAAAATCTAGAAAAGGCTTCAGCTAATATAGAGGTGGCCCCAAAAGGTGACATGGACTATACAGCTGTTTTTGCGAAAAAACAGTCAAAGAATATTAAGAAATACGCTGAGAAGATCAAATCGAATATTTCAGAAGGACATAAACACGGTGCTGCAAAAAACTATACGAATGTTTTAACGGAATGTATTACCTGTCATAATAAAATTAGAAAATGGAATTAAACTGTCATCACAAACACAACACAATTTTAGAGTAGACTTCAGATATATATAAAAGAGGAGTATGGAATGAATAAAAAAGTACTTGGATTATTGGTATCGGTTGTTGCAGTATTTGCTTTGAGTGGTTGTGGCGGCGGTGGAGGTAGTGATTATTATGTTGATCCTGTTGATCCAGCCTTGACAACTTTGTTTTTGATTGATCAAGATGGTAATTCTTATGCTGGTATACCATATTTGTGTGATTCAATGTATGATTGGGAGTATACTAAAGCTAACGGAGAATTTACATTTTCGCCACCCGATAATTGTGAATTTGACTTTACTGGGCTAGTTGGCAATTATAATGACGATCCATATATAGATGATATTGTCTATATTGTTGATGACTTGGATAACCCTAAACCAAATATACCATACGAATGTTCATATTTTGGGGCAAGTAGTACATATAGTGATGGTAGTTTTGATTATGATGCCGATGATAGATGTACTTTTTATCTGTAAGTAATAAACCTGTTAATCGGTTACCACGTTTCACGTGGTAACCAAGACTGTAATTCTCTGCATAAAGTAAACAAAACGATCCCTATTAACTCCAAATAATTACATTTTCGCTAAAATATCTCTAATTATTTCATGAGGGGTCACTCCCTTTTTTTTAGGATAGATTTATTATGGATATTAGAAAATCATTTTTAGACTTTTTTCAAAGTAAAGGGCATCAACTTGTCCCAAGTTCTCCGCTTGTGCCGGATGATGCAACACTTATGTTCACCAATGCAGGTATGGTGCAGTTCAAGAACATTTTTACAGGGGAAGCCCCTATACCCAATCCTCCGAGAGCTACCTCTTCACAAACCTGTCTAAGAGCAGGGGGAAAACACAATGACCTTGACAATGTCGGGTATACAGCACGTCATCATACTTTGTTTGAAATGCTGGGAAATTTCTCTTTTGCAGATTATTTCAAAGAAGATGCGATTGCGTATGCATGGGAATTCATTACGAGTGACAAATACCTTGATCTTCCGGTTGAGAAACTGTGGGTTACCGTACATGATTCTGATGATGAAGCAGAAGAGATATGGGCGAAGTATATAGCACGTGACCGTATTATCCGTTTTGGAGACAAAGACAACTTCTGGCAGATGGGAGACACTGGGCCTTGTGGACCGTGTTCGGAGATATTTTATGATCAGGGTAAAGAAAATTTCAATGGACCTGAAGATAAAATGGGTGGAGAAGGTGACAGATTTTTAGAGATCTGGAACCTGGTATTCATGCAGTACTTCAGAGATGAAACCGGTGCACTTACGCCATTGCCTAAACCAAGCATTGATACAGGTATGGGACTGGAGCGTGTGGTCGCGATCAAAGAGGGAAAACTCAATAACTATCACTCTTCACTCTTTATGCCTTTCTTGGATAAGATCGGTGAATTGGTTGGAACACCGTATGATTTTGATGCAGAAAATTCTGCTTCTTACCGTGTTATTGCGGATCACTTACGATCCTGTTCTTTCCTGCTTGCCCAGGGGATCAACTTTGACAAAGAGGGACGCGGATATGTGCTCCGCCGTATCATGAGACGTGCCATTCGTCACGGGTACCTGCTTGGACTCCGTGGACCGTTCATGTATAAGCTGGTCGATACACTTGTGGATCTGATGGGAAGCCAGTATGATTACCTGAACTCCAAAGCAGAAGCGATAAAAGCATCAATGAAATTGGAAGAAGAACGTTTCTTTGATACCATTGAAGCAGGGATCAAACTTTTTAATGAAGAGTTGAAAGAGACAGATGAGATCTTTAATGGGGAAGTTGCATTTAAGCTTTACGACACCTTCGGTTTCCCGCTTGACCTGACAGAAGATATGCTTCGTGAGAAAGAGATAAAATTGGATATTGAAGCCTTTGATGCCAAAATGGAAGCGCAGAAAGCACAGTCCAAAGCCAACTGGAAAGGGACAGGTGATGCTGCGACAACCGGTGATTTTAAAGCACTGAAAGAGAAGTTCGGTGAGAACAGATTTGTCGGGTATGAAAAAACTTCTGTGAAGACAAAAGTGCTTGCACTGCTTGATGAGAACTTCAAAGAAGTCTCAGCGCTTGACGGCAAAGGCTGGGTGATGCTTGAAGAGACACCTTTTTATGCCGAGTCCGGCGGGCAGACAGGGGACCATGGGCTGATCTGTACCGATGACTGTGCGTTGAGTATGAAAGTGACCGACACCAAGAAGTTCCTCGATATGAATCTCTCGGAAGTGGAAGGAAAACTGCTTGTCAATGATGAGGTGGAAGCAGTGGTTTCAGAAGACCGTCATGAGATCGAAAAACATCACTCTGCAACACATTTATTGCATGCGGCACTCAGAGAATTGCTTGGAGACCACATCGCTCAGGCAGGTTCACTCAATGATGCAAAACGATTGCGTTTTGACTTTTCTCATCCTAAAGCAATGACAACAGAGGAATTGGAAAGAGTAGAAGCCTGGGTCAATGAGAAGATTTTGCGCAGTACACCTGCGGTGACCAAAGTAATGTCCATAGAAGAAGCGAAGCATACAGGTGCCATGGCACTCTTTGGTGAAAAGTATGGTAATGAAGTACGTGTCGTCAGTATCGGTGATGCTTCTGTGGAGCTTTGTGGAGGAACACACGTAAGCAATGCATCTGAAATTGGTTTGTTCATGATCACTAAAGAGAGCGGTGTTTCTGCCGGTGTGAGACGTATTGAAGCGATCTGTGGCCGTGCTGCTGTAGAAAAGGTCAATGGTTTCAGAACGGAGATCAATAAGATCAAAGAAGAAGTGAAGAACCAGAATCCGATGATGGGGATATCTAAACTCAAAGAGCAGATCAAAACCCTTAAAGAGGAGTTGTCTGCAGCACTCTCTTCAAGCAAAAAAGAGCTCAGTGCGACGGAAGTCAATGGTGTGTATGTGATTGTGGATGAGGTAGATGCCGGTGACATTAAAGAACTCATCGATGAAGCAAAAAATACGTATGAGAACATTGCCATTATGCTTTTTCAGAAAAAAGGTGACAAAGTGATGCTTGCTGCCGGAGTCAAAGGTGCTCCTGTAAAAGCTGGAGACTGGATCAAATCCATTGCACCGATCGTTGGCGGTGGTGGAGGCGGTCGTCCTGACTTTGCCCAGGCCGGAGGGAAAGATCCTTCTAAAGTCCAGACAGCATTGGAAGAAGCGAAAGTTTACTTGTCTGAGATCCTTGAGGGTGGAAACTAAATGAAATCTGCTATGGTTGGATTTTTTGGGACTTATGCCCATGAGATCGTATTTTTGCATGTGATCTCTGCCATTATCTGGGTAGGCGGCATGATCGCTATTCGTTTTGCAGTGCATCCAAGTATGCAAATGATCGAAGACCCAAAAGTAAAATTGGGTCGTACGCTGGCGATTATGGGAAAGTTCTTTCATATAGTCATACCTTTTATCCTGCTTCTCATTCTTACAGCGGTACTTATGGCAGTAGGGCTCGGTTTTCGTATTGCTGCGGTAGATGAAGCGGGTAATATTATCTCCCAAACAGCCTATGATCTCTATCAGATCGTACATGTTAAAGAGGTGGTTTGGATGATCATGACGGCAAACTTCAGCTGGATGTACTTTAAAAGATGGAAAGCACAGAAGCTGTTTGATGCAGGTGACCTTCCCGGAGCAAAAGATGCAGTGGCATCGATACCGAAATATCTGCTTCCGATCAATATTGCATTGGGAATACTGGCGATTTGGTTAGGTCTTATTTTACGAGGTTTATAGCCATATGGTGTTGTGCCCTCACAGCACCGTATAAAATACTGACTTTTTCATGTTGTGAGGGCACAACATCCTACGAGGAATAAATTTTGTCATACAGAACAATTCACTTAGCTTCCAATTCCGAAAGCCGTGCTTTACTTTTAAATAAATTTGGTATCAATTTTATTCAGAAAGCACCGGAGTTTGATGAAGAACAGATCAGCACTACCATTGCAAAAGATTTTGTCTATATGGCAAGCAAAGGTAAAATGGAAGCTGCGGTCAAAGAATTCGGACTGGACATACCTCTGCTTTGTGCTGATTCGGTCATTATGGCTGAGAATGGGTCTATTTTACGTAAACCTAAAAATATAGAAGATGCCAGACGTA
>JAMONL010000226.1 GCA_027065815.1 Sulfurovum sp. | reverse complement strand
GTCTCCATTAATATCAGCCACTTCTGCATTGGTTACAGAGCCGTCTATCTCCTCTTTCATAACTTCATTATTTCCACTCAATCCCGAGGTTGTAATACTGAGTTGATTCAAAGATCCTTCATTGGTCGCCTGCACATGGAAAGAGAGCCCTTCCAGTTTTAAAGTTTTATCAAAATCTGCAGCATTGACAAGTGTTACGGCAGAAAGTAATAGTCCCGCTACAATCTGTTTAGTATTCATCTCTGATCCTTTATTGTTTACTTAATTTCATTTGTAATTTATCATATCCATAGACATCATCATAGAACATCACGGTACCGTCTTTGTCAACCAAAGCAGTCAAATAGACAATGTCCACAGGAATAGAATTTGTCAACCTAAACGGTGTTTTTTTATTCTCTTCCAAAATTCTTTTGGCCTTTTCTCCATCTATACGTGGTTCTATCTCTGCAAAAGTTTCAAGGAGTTCAAAAGGCTTACCCAATCTCACACATCCATGACTTAATGCTCTGTAATCTTTCACAAAAAGATAACGCTGGTTGGTATCATGCATATAAACAGAATACTTGTTCGGGAAAAGGTATTTAACCTTACCCAAAGCATTTTTTTCACCCGGAGACTGCATAAATCTGTAAGGAGGAAGTTTTCTGCCATATTTATGCCAGTTGACTTTGTATGGATTGACTCTTGGAGAGTGTTCAGAATATCCTGTATGGATCTCAATATTCTTTTTATTGGTATATCCCGGATCTTTTTGCAGCTTTGGAATTGTTTCATGTCTAATAATACTTGGTGGTATACGCCAGTATGGATTCAACACGATCGTTCTGACCCTTCCATAGAAGATAGGTGTCTCATGCCCTTTTCTTCCTGTAATAACCCTCATAGAACGGATCACCTTTTTACCGTCATACATATACATGGTAAACGAAGGAATGTTCACATAAATATGATATCGGTCATTGTCCCGCTTGATCCATTTGATGCGGTCCAAATTAAGTTTGAGTTTTGCCACTTTCTCTTCTGCACTTACATTCAACGCTTTGCGTGTCATTTTCCCCACAAATCCTTCGGCTTCTAAACCATGTCTTGCCTGGAATTTTTTGACTGCATCTACCAGACAGCCTGTATAACGATTGCCTGTTTCATTTTTATCACAGACATAGTCACCTTCTATTGCCAGTCTCTTTCTCAATGCAGGCACAACCGAAGAACTCATCCCCGGTTTCAAGTTTTTAAAATCCGGTAAAGTTTCCCACACGCCTTGTGACACAATCTCTTTATATTTTTTCAAAGCATTCAACATTCTCTTATAGTGGTTAAAGGGAGGTGTTGCCTTCTTGAACGCATAGTCCAGTGACTTGTGTTTCAACGACTCTATGAGCAGCCCCTCCGGTGTCTCCAAAATAGGATGCACCGTCCACACGCCATGTCTCATGGTTGTACGAATAATGTGTTCAAATTTTTTCCAGTCAATGTCACCATACAGTTTATGTGCCATGAAATCCTGATAGAGTTTTGAAATTTCAAACTCCCTAACACCAATCTCTTTTTTATCTTTTGGCACTTCTGCATTTTTAATCGCTTCATATTCTTTGTAGATCGTAGCGTTCTTCTCTAAAGTGATGTCTGAGTCGATGTAAGAGAAAAGGGTTTTGGTATAGTCCGTCAACCCCTCTTCCGTGATCCAGATAGGTTTATAGTCAAGAAGTTCATACATCGCTTTGAGTCTGTCATTTTTGTCTTTGCCTATGAGTCTTGCAGCAAGTGCTCTGTACTTTGCCTGTTTGGCTTCTGCTACGGTTAGATTCAAGTCACGCTGAAAAGTCGCATCGATGATCCTCTCATCTGCGATCTCATCGATCGCAGACATAATACTTTTCTCTTCTACTGCTTTTTTCAGGAGTGTAACAGCATCATATTTACTCTTTTTATTTTTTAAAATGTCATCAATACTCTTAGCATAGAGTTTCATAATACCTATTTCAATTTTGGCTTTGTCTTGAATGGAATCTGAAGCAAAAGCTCTGTTTTCATCTGGTAACAATGCTTTATATTGAGCAACAAGATCTTTATGCAAACCTTTCTTAAAATCATTTTTAAGTTCAGAGAGCAACATCTCTGTATGATAAGAAAGGTAATCTTTATCAACCCAGATCGGTTTATAGTTGATCGTTTTATAGAGATACTTCACATACTTGGAAGCATCTTTAAGCTGTTTCTTGATCTCAACTGTCATCTCTTTGTTAAAGTCTGCCTGGTCTTGTTTAGCTACCTCTGCATAACCCTCTGCTGCAAAGAGTAAGCCTATGCTCAATACCAATGCCAACATTATTGCTTTTATATTCATTCTCTTTCCTGCTCTCATCAATATTGCTCTTTATGACTACCGGTCTCAGCATCATACTCTTTAAGATCTTCTTTAAACTGCTCTACTTCCTGCTTTAGAAATTGATTATAGTGTCCACGCATGATGATCACCGGCATACCCACATGTGCCCATTTGAAAAGTGTTGAAATATCTTGTCTGCCTACATGAATACAACCGTGGGACATGGCTGAAGTATGGCCAAGATGAAGTGCCTGCCCGTCCTGAGTAAATTGCAGTTCAAAGTCCATATTGTTCACACCGTTAGGATCAGGATGCGTTTTAGACATATGAAAACGTCTTTTTGTCAGTATTTTAAAGACATTATTGTTTGTTTCATGTCCCCCTACAGGTACAAGTTTTCCATTTTTTTTCACCAGTTTTCCACCACCGGCACCCGAAGAGATCTTCCCGTGCCACCAGATGGTGCCGTCTCTGTCTACCGCATACATTTGTCCGTCAGATCCAGGTTCACGTACCGATACTACAATGAAACCTTTTCCTGTAAAATCCCTGATATGCGGATTTTCATGATTGACATCTGTCAATTCAAACTTTGTTGCAGAAAGTGCTTTGATGTTCACTCTGTGTTTTCTGTATTCTGTTGCGTTTGCAATACCTGTCAGAATGACAAGAAAAAGTAAAGCCAATACTATTTTTTTCATCATTTTTCTCCCTGAAATATTTATCATAGATAGTAACAATTTAATGGTTATACTTCAATGATTAATAGAGTGTGAAAGTAATAAATCTAGAAAATTTATCATTCTAATAAACAAGTGGAAATCAATATGATAAATGATAGATATTATCTTAGTTCTCTATTATTTATTTGATATAATTCATTCACTAAAAGAAAAAAATCAAGGATAAATATGCATAAAAACAGACTTACAACAATACTACTCTTTTCTATAAGCACATTATTATTCACAGCATGTGGTGAAGTTCCGGATCTTGATGGTGTTTCATCTTCAGCCGACGATTTTGTCTACCAAGGACACAATTTTGGTTCGAACAGAAACGGAGATTATAAAAAAGGTGTAAAAGACGGCTGTAAAACTTCCAGCGGTGACTACACCAAGAACCACATACTTTTTAACAGTGAAAGTGATTATCATGTAGGTTGGGAACACGGACGTATGCACTGTAAAGGGACAGGAGAGTAAGTTACACTTTTTTATTGATAATATAGAGCGGGATACTGATCACAAGCAATATAGCCCACTGATATACAGCAACGACGGGGAATACCAATCCTCCCTGTGCATCTGGATGAATGTACATCGCATCAATGATCAAAAACACTCCGCCCAAAGCCAAAATAGATGAAGTACCGGCAGTTACCATGGAAGCAATATGATTTTTACTCCATTTTGTCAAAAGCATGGCAAAAAGGTAAGGTGTAATGATCAGCAATAAAAATCCTAATGTTTCTAAAGAGAAAGACTGGAACAATCCTATACCCAAAGTTAAAAACAGTCCAAAAAGATTCATACTATAAGAGAGATTTTTCATACTTTTCCTTCGTATAAACGGCAAATGCAATAAACACCTTCAGTCATTATAACAAACTTCCTCTTCACCACCAAGAACACCTCTAACACAACCTTTTAATACAGACCTCATGCAATATTTGATACCATTGGATTCTAAAATAATCTTTTGGGGAAAACGTGAATAATGAATACAGATTAACCAAATTTGTACAAGCAGCAGGTTGAGCAGCGAAGATGGGTCCGGGTGACCTCAAACATACGCTTTGCGGACTTAACACTGAGAGTGAAAACTTGCTTGTAGGCTTTGAAAACAGTGAAGATGCTTCTGTCTACCAGATCAACGATACACAGGCCATCGTACAGACCCTGGATTTTATCACCCCTGTGGTGGATGACCCTTATGTCTACGGAAAGATTGCTGCAGCCAATGCGCTTTCTGATGTCTTTGCCATGGGTGCAGAGGTAAAAACGGCACTGAATATCGTCGGATTTGATAAAGTCAACCTGCCGACAGATGCCCTCACTGAAATTCTGCGTGGCGGGAATGAAAAGATACGTGAATGCGGCGGAGTACTGATGGGTGGTCATACCATTGAGTCGCCTGAAATGTACTACGGTCTTTCTGTTACAGGACTCATACATCCGGACAAGATCTCCAGGAACAATACGGCTAAAATCGGTCATGTACTCATCTTGACCAAACCATTGGGAACAGGTATTCTTTCCACAGCGATCAAAAGAGACCTGCTGAGTGAATCTTCCACAGAAGAAGCAGCTAAGGTGATGCAGACACTCAACTATATGCCCTCGGTGATCATGAGAGAGTATGATGTAAGTGCCTGTACCGATGTGACCGGTTTTGGTGTACTGGGACATGGTCTGGAGTGTATCAATGAAGATATCTCTTTGCATATCGATGCTTCAACCCTGCCCATACTTCCCGATGCTTTAAAAATGGCAGAGTTAGATACCGTACCAGGCGGAAGCAAACGCAATATGAAACATATTGAAGATAAAGTGGCTTTTATTGGTGATGCTATCAACGCTAAACTCATTTTATCTGATGCTCAAACATCAGGTGGACTGCTTATTGCCATGGATGAGAATGATGCCAAAGAGTACATAAAACGTATAGAAGAGTTTACCTATGGCTATGCCACGATCATTGGAAAGATTGAGCCAAAAAGCGAAAAAGATATTATAGTCTTTTAAATAATATCCGTAGGTCGGGATGCCCTCATCCCGACTTCCCAATTTAATACACGACATGAAATTTTATCTCATGCAAATTTATGTCGGGATGCCCTCATCCCGACCTACCATTAAATCCAAATATAAAAATGTTATACTTCCTGACTCTACGGAGGAGATGTGATCCTGGTGGACACCGCGGGCTTCAAACCCGTTCGGAGGTTTTTGTGAAAACACCTTGGTAGGTTCGATTCCTACTTCCTCTCGCCATATTTTAATGCTAAACAACTATAATTGTGTTCATTCTAGTTTAGGATAATACATGCAAAACCATACACTTCTCCGTTCACTGCCAAAAGTGGACAAATTCATAGAACACCAGGACTTTCAAAACCTTTCAAAAATGGTGCTACTTCCAATCTTACGGGATGCACTTGAAGCACTTAGAAGTGATATATTGTCAGAGAAAATATCTGAGGTAAACAGTGATGATCTTCATCAAAATATTTTAGAACAATACAATAAAATTATGACCCCCTCCCTACAAAAAGTCAT
>JAMONL010000225.1 GCA_027065815.1 Sulfurovum sp. | reverse complement strand
CCCGGTAATCACCCAGCATCAGATAATGATCTTTTTTGACAGTCGTCACCGGAAGTGTTGTTAAAACTTTTGGCACTGTCAGTCTCCAATTGTGTGAAACACCATAATATTTCAGGTAAGGATCTTTTAGAAAGTATCCCTGTTGGGTTTTGACAATATGAAGATCATGAGCGTCAGCCAACATTTTGGTCTTTGTTGAGTTTCCGTCCAGCTGAAGATAAAAAGCACGCTTGTCTTCGAAAAAAATATCTTTGGGAAGTGCTGCACATCGTTTGATATAAAGACGGTTCTGAGGATCCAGAGGATGTTTAATAACAAGCAGATCCCCACGTTCTATAGAGCTGAATTGTCTATAGGTGATCACGATATCATTTTCAACCAAACCATAGTTCATACTTGTACCGTCGATCTTGTAAATGCGAAAGAGATAGAAAAGTGAAATGATCAGTACAATAACAAAGAGTATTTTTTTCATGATTTCATTATAGACCAATGTTAATTTATCTTCCTTATAAACACAACCTTCAAATAATCTCCCTCTTTAAACTTCTCACTCACCTTGAAATCTTCAGGAAGAGAAAAGGTCTCCTCTATACGGTATTTACCGCCTAACTCCTTAAAGGCTTTTTCTATAAAACTTTTAAAACGTTTCATGTCAAAGTTTGCAGCATTGGTTGAGGCTACGATGATACCGTTCTTTGAAGTGATCTGTATGGCTTCTTTGAGCAGTTTTGTGTAGTCTTTGGCTGCAGAAAAAGTATGTTTTTTTGAGCGGGCAAAGCTTGGCGGATCGAGAACGACCAGATCAAAAGAGAGTTTTTTTCTTACGGCATATTTAAAATAGTTGAAAACATCTTCTACGATGATATCCTGTAACTCCGGGTCTATGTTATTGACGGCGAACTGCTCCTCTGTTTTGGCACGGCTTCGGTTCGCCAAGTCTACGGAAGTGGTTTTTTTGGCACCACCCAAGGCTGCAAAGACCGAAAAGGCTCCGGTGTAGGAGAAAGTGTTGAGTACAGTCTTGCCTTTGGCGTATTTGTCTCTGATGGTTCTTCGGACATCTTTCTGGTCCAAAAAGACACCCACCATAGCGCCATCATCAAGATAGATGGCAAAATTGACACCGTTCTCTTTAACGATAAGAGGTTCAGGGGCTTTCTCTCCACAGACAAAATCATCGGTATCGTCCAGGTACTGCCCTTTTGTATCAAAACGTTTTTTCTGGTAAATACCTTTATACTCTACAAGTGATTGAAGTGCTTCCAGGATGGCTTTTTTAAAAGTATAAATGCCTATACTGTACCAGGTAAGCAGGTAGTAGCCGTCAAAGTAGTCGATGGTCAAACCGCCCATGCCGTCTCCCTCACCGTTGAGTACTCTAAAAGCCGTGGTCTCTTGAGAATCGAAAAACATTTTTCTGTGATCTATGGCATCTTTGATGACCTTTTTAAAAAAATGAACATCTATCTTATCTTCTTTTTTTGCAGAGAGTACCCAGCCGTACCCTTTGTTCTGTCGACCGTAGTAGCCTTTGGCAATGAAGTGCTTGTTCTGATCTACAAGATTCACAATACTGCCTTCCTCCTTGAGCTTTGATATATCTGTAAACGCTTCAGGGAAGATGAGCGGGTAGCCGTTTACATACTGTTTGACAAAGGCAGGGGTGAGGGTAAGGTTTATCTCTTTACGTGTTTGCATAAGGAATTATAGTATAAAATTATAGGGATATGCCAAGGAGACTGTCGGATTAGTCTGATCGAAGCAAGAATTTCAACTTTTTAGTAAGGTTTTTCATACTTTTAAGGCGAATAGCCGTAGCTATTTAACGAAAAAGTATGGAGAAGATGGCAAAAAGATGTAATTTGTAGCCGATTGAGCATTAATCCGACAGACTCCTAATGTAAAGTCTTTTTTACTACAATCTTTCTATGAAAAAGATGACCCTGCATGCCATTATCATCGGAGAGAATGCCAAAGTACCTTTGCACTATGTCGATCAGGTAAATGCCGTAGAGGGAAGAGGGCTTGAGGGGGACAGGTATTTTTATAAAAGAGGTACCTTTAACAAGCCTCAGCTTTCACAGGATGTACGAGAGATAAGTCTACTTTCATATGACACACTTACAGAGTGTAACAGCCGTTTGGAAACCACGCTGGATTTCCTTGATCTTCGCAGAAATCTAGTTATAAAAAACTTTGATATTACGATTTTGGAAGATAAGATATTCCATATCGGTACAGCCCAATTTAAAATTGTGCGAACCTGTCCACCTTGCCATTATTTGTCACGTCTTTTGGATAAAGACATAATGACAGGTCTGAAATATATTGGCGGATATAGAGCCAAGATCGTTAAAAGTGGTACCTTGAATGTGGGAGATACTGTCATAGTTTACAATGGATACGGATCATCCTGACAGTGCCTACTCCTCCAGTGTTTGAGCTGGTTCACTCTTCAATAACACATAGACCAGCGTAGCAGCAACCACACAGAAAATGATCGAGTATCCTGTCGGAAGATCAAAATGATAGGAGAGGAACAGTGCGGCAATGACCGCTGTTGAACCGAATGCCCAGGCAAAATAGAGTGGATTGAAACGCTTTTGTATGGTTGCAGCATACGAAGGCGCGACCAGCAGGGAAAATACGACCAGAACACCCGCACTCTGTACGGAAGAGGTGACCGTTAAAGCCAATGCCGAAAAGAAGACCAACTCTTTCATGATACCCGATGTTCTAGGGTAGAGAACAAACATTACGACTGCTATGCCCCCGTAGGTCAGGAATGACTTTGGCAGATCTTCAGGCATAGTGAAGAGTATGTCTGCGGCACTGAGCTTGTTGAAAAGTTCCATACCTTCACTGCTTTGTGCCAGAACAAGCATCATAGAGGCGATCCCCAAGGCATAGAGAAGTCCGATAAAAGCTTCGACATGGACTACTCTACGTGCTGAGAGTGCAATGGTCACTGCTGCCAGAAGTGCGAAACCAAGTGTCCACAGGGTCTGGTATGACCCATCAAGCAAGGCAACACTGACAGCCAGACCGACCGCAGCGAATTGACCGATAGCAAGATCCGTGAAGATCACTCCTCTGCGAATGATCTCCAGACCGAAGACCGTATGAATGAAGACCAGCAGGATCGAAAGAACAAAAGCCGGCCAGAGCAACTCTATCAGTGACATAATCGCCTACTGATGGACTGATAGAAATTTTTAAGTGTTTTCGTACCGCTGACAGCACCGACATCCTGTGGCAGCACAATGACTTTCGCGTTGGTTTTCTGTGCAATGAAACGAGAGGTCTTCTTCTCATGATAGGGATCCTGAAGTATCTTTTTAACATGGTTTCGCTTGATGATCTTGATGACTTCAAAGGTATGTTTTGAACTTGGGGATATCCCCGGAAGAGGTTCAAGGGTAGCCAATGATCTGATACCGTAACGTTTCAGCAGATAGTTGTAGAGTGCATGATACTGCACAACATTCAACCCGCGGCATGACCGCATCTGCCCATCGAACTGCTTGAGATATGCACGCCACTTTTGCAGGAATGCAGAAAGATTTCTTTGGTACAGCCCTTTGTTCGCAGGATCGACTCTTGAGAGTTTCCCAGCTATCATTTTTGCAATAGGGATGAGATTGTGTGGATCCAGAACAAAGTGTGGGTTACCGTTTGGGTGGACATCACCGTATGCACGGGAGACAGTCTTTGGTTTGTCTATGAGGCGTACGGCTTTACTTGCATCGGCAAATCCTTTTCTACCCGGATTGATGTTGGCATTGTTGGCTCTTTTGAGTAGTGGTGGAAGCCAGCCTATCTCCAGACCTGCACCGTTAATGACCAGGAGGTCGGCACGACTGAGTTTTGGGATCAGAGAGGGCTTGGGTACGATGAAGTGCGGATCCATACGGGGAGAGGCAAGGGCAGTGACATGCACGGCCGATCCTCCGACTTCCTGGACCACTTTTGCCAGCCAGGGATAAGATGTGACCACATTGATCTTGGCAAACAGCGATGCTGATATCAGTAAAAACAGTAGGGATATTTTTTTCATTTTTTACTCCTTAAAATGCATGTGCACCGTGTGCACCTGCTTCAAATGTCAGATCAAGCAGAATTTCCTGTACATTCTTCTGCTCTCCTGCGAAATACTTCGACTTGTCATAGCTGTATTGCAGACGCAATTTTGTGAACTCAAAAGGTCTATACATCAGCATAGCACTGTACTTGTCAAGCCCTTCCGGTTCATCCGGTACATTTTTGAAGATCGTGTCGTAGCGGATACCTCCGGACCAGTTCTGGTTGTAGTCGTAGATCAGTTGACTGTAGAGCCCTGCCTGATCAGCCACAATACCACCCTCTAACGGTTTTTCTCTGTAAAGCAGCTCATTTTGCCAGGTAAGGCTGCTGTAACTGTTGAAATCTGTTCTGAGGGTCAGGTCAGCACCGTATATTTTGGTATCTCCAAAGCCGTTTTTCCCCTGCATATAGGTAATACCGCCAAGCAAAGTGGTCATATCGCCAAGATCAACCGCACTTTTGAGATAGGAAACCATACTGTTGATGCCGTCAGTATCACCAAAGCTGTATTCATTACTTCCCTGCATCATCTCTACACCCGCCATAAGATAGAAGTCTGTCGGTGCTACCCACTGTAATTGAAGTCCTTCATCACATAAGCCTTCCTGTCCGAAAAATGCTTCAAAGACCAGTGGTATACTTGAAAACTCCCAGGCATGCTGGTGCTTCATGTTAATACGGCCAAATTCACTTTTTAATTTACCGCCTTTAAGTCTGAGTCCATAAGGCATGCTGCGAGTCGTTGCGTAAAGCTCAGAGATCTCCAGCTCGTCTTTTGCAATATGAAAGGCAGAAAAAATGTCAATATACGGTCCTACCGTCGAAAAGATCTCCAGTTCACCGTAGTTTAGATTGAATCCCCGTTTTTCATTGAAAGGGAGTTCTCCGGGATTTCCAAAAAAACCTGGTATCGAATAGTTGGCATATTCATCATTAGATATATTTCTGCTGACGGCAGACATATTTCCTATGAGCGCAATACCCGGTAGAAATGCACTTTGATCAAAACTTGAAGTATTATCTTGACTCTCTGTCATTGCATTATCTTCCGAGGATGATGCTGTAGCTATACTTGTACCGGAAGTTCTGTATGCGGCATATTCATCTTCCTCTGCAAGGTTCTCTTTACTTCTTTTCGGTTTCTTCTTCTTTTTCGGTACTTGGTTCTCTGTACTGGCAAGTATTGTTGTCTGCTTTTTCTCTGCTACAACAGGTTTATCTTCGCTCTCTTTTTCAGAGGATGACTGTACTGCAGTCTTCTTTGTCTCTTCAAGTGCGATCATTCTTGTCTGTAGCGCCTGTATTGTTTTTTGTTGCTCCATGACCAGCTTTTTAAGCTCTTCTATATCGCTGTCAGCGAAAAGAGCATTGGCTGCTACTATGGAGAATATAAATATTTTTTTCATTGTGTTACTCCTAAAATTCATTGTTTATGGTAATAGATTATTGCTTGTTTGATTTTAGGAAAAGTACGGAGGGGCTCTGCCGAAGTAACCGAAATAGCGAGAAGTATCACTATGTATGGCAATGGCTTC
>JAMONL010000224.1 GCA_027065815.1 Sulfurovum sp. | reverse complement strand
AATTGGTTGTGACATGGTATGTGTCCTTTAGGGAGGTTAATTAAGGGCTATATTTTACTAAAAAAGTGCTAACAAAGTGATGAAAAGGTAAAATACTACATCAAATCATCTAAGGCTTTTTATGAATAAAATACTGCAAATGCTCAAACTTCAACAGCAACTCAATGATGCCACGAATGGTGAAGGTTGGGAAAAGGGAATGACAAAGAACGGAAAGGTCATAGACTGGAAACGCTGTACCTACCTGGAGTGTGCCGAGCTTATAGAATCGTACCCCTGGAAGCACTGGAAAAATATTGATGCAGAGCCGGATCATGCAAATATTCAGATAGAAGCCGTGGATATCTGGCACTTTATTATGTCGCAGGGGCTTAAAGACTATAAAATAAAAGGTCTGGGTACCCTGGAAACATTGGCAGCAAATATACAGTCACTTCCGAACTTCAGTGATTTTACTGAAGAGATCACACCTTCTGACAAAAATTATTATGAGCAGATACAGGTGGCTGAAACGTTAATGAAAGCACTCTTTTGCGATGCCTCCACAGAGGAGCTGATGGAGACCTTTATAAATGTTGCCATAGAATCAGGCTTGAATCTGGACAAACTTTATACACTCTACATAGGAAAGAATATTCTCAATCAGTTCAGACAGGATCATGGCTATAAAGAGGGAACCTACATCAAAATGTGGCATGGTGAAGAGGATAATGTAACTATGCAGAATATCTTAGCCGAGCAAAGTGACATCACACCGGAAGCACTGTACAAGGCATTGGAAAAAGCTTACCCGCAAAGGTAAGTTCAAACCCTTTTATTTTAATCTACAAACCGGCTTAGATCCTGTTCCACGACATTATTGCCTGACACAGAGACTCTCGTCGCGATCCTGATACTCTTTGGTGTGTCAAATCCACATTTGGTACCACATTCTACGGTACCGATAAGATAATAACTTCCGCTTGGCACACCGTAGAAGGCAAAGGCTCCATTACTGTCAGAAGCTGTGAATTTCAGATAATTAAACAGACGTGAATCAGCTTTTTCCATCTTCTTACCGCCAATATAACTTTCACTGTACCATTGGTTCGAATAAGAGGTCACAGGATTCAGATAAAGACGGGTTCCTTTTCCAAGTACTTTTTCTCCATAGGCATTCTTCACGTAGATAGACCCTTTGATCGTCCCTTTTCCTGTCCCAGCATAACGGCTATACTCTGCTACAGGAAAAGGAATACGTTTCATCTTCTGTTCTGCAACTTCTTCTGTCATACCCAGTTCTGATTCGGTGATATTTTCATCAAGATCGGAAATGTCGATGTTCTCACTTTCATCGGCACTTGTCTGCTTTGCCCAGGGATTAAGACTGGATGAATTGAATCCGCTGCCACCACTTTTCTGAGGCAGACCATACTCATTGGATACACAGCCTGAAAGCATAAAAAGTCCGGCTAAAAGTACTGCCATTAAAGAGAGGTTTTTTTTCATAAAAAGTATTCCTTGTTGTTTGTCATAATATCAAAATCAGTGCATTATACACTATTAACATTTACGATTGTGTTTATTCAAAAACTTTTCCAAATAGCCTTTGGCATCCTCATCACCCGAAAATGCAGCTTTTTGGTACCAAAATGCTGCGTTCTGACAATCTTTTTTAACTTGCTTGCCTTTTTGGTAACGCTTGGCAAGTTCACTTTGTGCTTTTCTTTCCCCTTCTCTGGCAAAGCGATGCAGGTTTTTTATTTTTCTTTTTTCGCCATGATAGAATTTCTTCGTATCCAGACTGAACCAGATAATGAATACTATGAGAAGAACAATGATATACAATTCAAGATTCTCTATATTTTGAACACTTTCCCAAAGACTTTTCAAATTCATTTTTTCACTTTCCCAAACAAAATTCACCGAACATCTTGTCCAGTATCTCTTCACTGTCATACGGTTTTGAAATAGAAGAGATGGCTTTGACCGCTTCCTGAAGATGATAAGAGAAGAACTCCAGTTCTCCCTGAAGAAGAGGCTCTTTTGCTTCAGCTATCGATTTTTTTGCCAGAGTCACAGCTTCTATCTGTCTTGCAGAGATCAACATCAGCTCTTCCCCTTCCCCTATGCTGTTCAAGAGTGTTTCTATCTTCTGTGTCAAACGTACAAAACCTTTTTTGGCACTCACTTCTACAGGATCGAACTTATCCAGTAGACTTCTGTCCAATTTTTCTTCAAGATCTGTTTTGTTGATCGCAACGATACAGTGTTTATCTTCGATCTCTTTCACGATAGAGAGTATCTTTTCATCTTCTTTGTCAAAATCTGCTGATCCGTCAAAAAGTGCAATAATAATATCTGCATCTGCTACAGAAGAGAGAGACCTCTCTATACCGATCTTTTCGATAGTATCATCAGATTCACGGATACCGGCAGTATCGACCAACCTGATGATATGTGACCCTATGCGTACCTGTTCTTCTATGGTATCCCTGGTCGTTCCGGCAATATCGGAGACGATCGCCCTTTCATAAGAAAGCAATGCATTCAAAAGTGAACTCTTCCCTACATTGGGTTTTCCGATGATCGCGACTTTAAACCCTTCTATCAGGCCGCGGCGACGATAACTGGCATCAACGATCTTTTCTATCTTCTCACTAAGTTCATCCAGCTGGCTGACAATACTCTGCATAATATCATCAGGGATGTCCTCTTCGGCATAATCGATCATCACTTCAGAATAAGCAAGAGATCTTAACAGTGCATCTCTGCTCTCATCTACAAAAACTTTTAATTCACCCTTCATCTGTTTGGCAAGTATCTTGGCTGCATCTACAGATTTGGCTTCGATCAGTTTGGAGATCGCCTCTGCTTCCGTAAGATCTATTTTTCCGTTTAAAAATGCTCTTTTTGAAAATTCACCCGGTTCTGCCAGCCGTACACCATAAGAGGTGACCGTATCAAGGATCTCCTGCGCAACGATCATTCCTCCGTGACACTGGAACTCTACGATCTCTTCACCTGTAAAAGAGTTAGGTGCGGAAAAGTAGATCATGATCGCCTGGTCGATAAGCTCATCTTTATCTGTATAAAGTGATGTTAAATGTGCATAACGCGGCTTGATCGTTTCCAGATGAGATAAATTTCGGGCGATCTGAAGTGCAGCATCTCCTGAAACTCTAATAATAGAGATAGAGGAGACACCATGTGCAGTGGCTATGGCTGCGATAGAATTATTCATAATTCTATCTTTCGACACAACAAGTTGTGTGAGCCCTCTGCTGAAGAGAACTCAGTGTTAACGTAGTTTATGGGACTTTGTTCCATAAGCGTTCCAGTATAGTCCTTATGCATGGCTCTTATTATTGAATTCGTTCACGACAACAAACTTTTTGCCTTCTCGTCCGGTTTTGACAGCCACATACTTATTGGGGAAGGCTTCACGCAACTGCTCCAATGCTATCTGTACCAGAATACCGTCAAGCGAACGTGTTTTTCCTTTCCCGTTCTTCTCAATATTCTCAATCACCGGTTTGATGTAATTACGTATCATCTCCTGCTGGGAAGTGAGGAATTCTGCAATTTCAAGTTTGATAAAGAGTTCATATTTCGTATGTAACCAGTTAAAAAGCATATAAGAGAGTGCATTGTACCGATATCCTTCTTTTCCGATGAGAAGCGCTGCATCTTCACCATCTATGAATATCAGTGCAGTATTGTCACGTACATCTACTTCCACAATATCAATATCGAAACAGGAATGAGACAGAAGTTCTTTTAACTGATCTTCAATAAGCAGAGCAAGTTCGTCATAGATAATACTCTCTTCTTCCGGTATCACATCATCTGAGTCACTTTCTTCCTCTTCATGGTCGACCGCAAAGAAATTCTCTACAACCGTATCCGTTTCAGGTATATTTTCACTTTGCTCCGGCAGAGACTCTTCTACTACTGGAATGACCTCTTCTTTGACCACTGTCAGGATCTCGGCAGCAACTTGTTCTTCTTCTGTCGGAAGGGTCTCTGCTTCTGTTTCTGGAAGAGTCTGATGGGATACTGCTTCCTTTTTACAGGTTGCTACAATGATAGCTTTTTTCTTTAAAAAACCTAAAATACCTTTAGAGGGATGTTGTATCACTTCACAGTTAAGATCGGTAATGGAACAAGCTAATTGTCTCGCAGCCTCTTGATATGCTTCTTCAAGTGTATCTGCTTCAACCTTTTTCATTAGCTATCCTTTCCCTTTTTATGTGCCGCGATCGCCGCTGCTTTATGTTTTTGGTAAGCATTGTTGATCACATACTGCTGACCGATCGTAAAGAGGTTGTTTGTGACCCAATAGAGTACCAATCCTGAAGGGAAAGGCATGATAATGAACATACCTGCCATAATAACAGGGAACCACTGGAAAATCTTTTCTTGAAGCGGATCGGTGAAATTGTTCGGTGTGATCCTTTGCTGGAACCACATAGAAACACCCATAAGTACCGGTAAAATATAGTATGGATCTGCAATCGCAAGGTTTTCGATCCAACCATGTATCCATGGTGCACCCTGAAGTTCATCCGCATTCAGAAGTACACGGTACAGTGCAAAGAAAACAGGGATCTGAAGCAGCATAGGAAGACATCCACCCATAGGGTTGGCTCCGTTCTTTTTATACATCTCCATCATTTGTGCATTCAGTTTTGCCGGGTCACCTTTATACTTCTCTTTTAAGTCTTTCATCTTAGGGGCAAGGTCTTTAAGCTTCTGCATTGACATCATACCTTTATAGGATAAAGGGAAAAGGATCAGCTTAACCAATAAAGTAAAGAGGATAATTGACCAACCCCAGTTTCCAACCAGACTTTCTATCCATAAAAGTACTTTAAAGAAAGGTCTTGAAAGGAATGTAAAGAAACCAAATTCAATCGTATTGGTCAATTCAGGATTGATCGCATTAAGTATATCATACTGCTTAGGACCGATATATCCGCCCAAATGTAAATGTTGTTCCCCTTCTACAAAAATAAGAGGATTATCATCTGTCTGTTTTACGATAGAAACATTTAAACCTTTTTTAAAATTATAAAACATAGAGGCTGCATATCTGTCAAAGGCAGAGGCGAACTTTGCATTTTTCACAACTTCGGTACCCTCTGCTTTACCATCTTCAACGGTCAATGCTACATTGTCTGCATCCACGACCAAAGCACCTCTGACCAGCATATACATGGAAGTATCAGCCATAGGTCTATGCCCCGGTGTAATATAATACGATACAGGTACAGAAGTAGTTACATCAAGGCTATATTCACCTGTAGGCTTGATCGTTATCTTTTTTGTAACCGTAACGGTAGAAAGTGTCTGCTTCAATACAATGGTTTTTGCTCCCGAGTCCAAGTCTATAGAAGGCTTTCCTTCTACCAGGACATACGGTGTTTTAAATGCTTCATCATTCAATTTCTGGTCTGAAAATCTGATCTCAAGAGGTTTTACCTCTTTTGGAGAGATGATGTGTAAATTTTTTCCATCTTCATCTTTATATTTCTTTTCAAGCAGTTCATACTCTGAAATACGTCCCAATTCATCGATATTCATATTAAATACATTGGATCTGATCGTTACCAATGTCTTTGAATTTGATGTACTTTGCGGTG
>JAMONL010000223.1 GCA_027065815.1 Sulfurovum sp. | reverse complement strand
CCAACTGCGGGGCACCTACCAAATTCTCTCCCGCCTTTGGCAAGCTTAAATGTGATTTCTGCGGCTCTGTTTTTCCTATAGAAGAGAGTGTAGAGGAGATCAAAGAATTTGATTATGAGACTGCTTTGGAAAAGCTTGATGACAATCACAAAGAATTACATGAAAAAAAGATAAAATGTACCAGTTGTGGTACGACATTTGATGTTTCTCCCTATTCGGTGAGTACCCTTTGCCCCTCATGCGGTACACCTGCTATTGTAGATTTTATACACGATATTACACCACAGTCCATCATTCCTTTTATTTTGACACAGGCGGAAGCAAAAGAGTATTTTAAAAAGTGGGTGGGTTCTTTATGGTTCGCGCCTTCTGCCTTAAGCAAATATTTTAGAGAAAATGAAAAGCTCAAAGGGTATTATCTGCCATACTGGACTTATGACAGTGATACAACGACACGCTACACAGGGCAGAGGGGAGATGTCTATTATGTCACTGTAACGCGTACGGTAGTAGACAATAAGGGAAGATCGCAACAGGTCAGAACCCAGGAGCCTCGCGTACGCTGGATACCGGTCAGCGGCAGGGTGCAAATGTCCTTTGACGATGTCACGATAGGGGCGACCAAAACACTTTCAAGGGTCATCATCGATGCTCTTGGACCTTGGGATACCACAACACTCAAACCCTTTGATGAGCGCTATTTGAGTGGTTTTGAAGCGGAAGAATATACCATTGGACTGGATAACGGATTTGAGTATGCCAAAGCCAAAATGGAAACCAGTATTACACATCTGGTACGAAGAGATATAGGCGGTGACCAACAGCAGGTCACTTCCCTGAATATAGACTATAATAATGTGACCTATAAAAATGTACTTTTCCCTGTATGGACTGCCACGTTTACCTACAAAAATAAAGTCTACCGTTACGCCATCAATGCACAAACGGGAAAAATATCGGGAGAGCATCCTTATTCATATATGAAGATCGCTTTTGCCGTACTTGGTGCGATTTTTGTCGCGGCTGCTCTGTTCTATTTGGATCAATACGGGTATTGAAATTTTGTAATACCCACCCTACAGGGAAATAATATTTTGCTATAATGTGTTAAAGATGTAAGGAGTTATGCATTATGAAAAAAACAGTTTTTACCCTGATTTTTGCAATGGTCACGCTTCACAGCGGTTTTTGGCCTGATTTCAGTTTTGCTTATAATCGTGGTGATTCTGACAATATTGACAAGAATTTTGTACGTGATGACAAAAAGCAGGTCGTGTTGGATCAAAAAGATCAGAAGATCTATTATGATGCAAAACCTTTACCCAAAATGTCTTATGATGATGCCGTAAAAGAGTGTAAGACCATGGATTATCTCGGTTATACTTCATGGAGACTCCCCAGCAAAGAGGAGATGCGTTCTTTGCTTGAACTCTCCCGCAGGAAGGTAACAGTAAAACATGCTTTCAAAAATGTGCAAGAGGGGATATACTGGGCTTCAACCACAAACAGACATGGTGATGCCTGGTATTTTGACTTTGATCTGGGACGCTATTCGACTGCTGATAAAAGCAAGCATTTCTATGTACTTTGTGTCGGAGAGAACAAATAGTTTTAAAGGTTAAGGTTTTACCTCTTTAACCAAATGGTCATACACTTCTAGTGTTGTCTCAAAACGCTCATCATTTTGTGACTTTTTCTTTTTCAGTTCCTCTTTCATAATGTCAGTTAATTCACGAATACGTTTGGAAACTTCTCTCTTACATCCTTTTTGATCACGTGCATTACAGTTGTCAATGAGTGTGATGATCTGAGGAATGAGGGAAGCGGTGAGTTTATTGTAGAGTTCAGAGTATGCTCTTTTTTCTATAAATCTTTCGGTAATGTGTGCCTGCTCTTTCGTATAGCCCCAGTATGCTTCGATATAAGCAATCTGATCGTTGATGTGCTGATGTTTATGATGCTCTGTTCTTTGACGTTTCTTTTTGAGCTTTTCTAATGCTTTGTAGGTTTTACTTTTTGGTTTGAATCCTTCTGTTCTGCTTTGCCATAGTATGTAAACAATGAGGATCAAAGCGAGGATGAGAACCCATTTGAGTATAGAAGGGTAAAATAGACCTATACTCGCTGTAAAAACAATAGCGATCACAGTTTCAAGATGTTTTATCATCGTATCTTTTTACCGTAACACGGTTCCATACTTCTTTTTATAACCTGCTTTGATCTTTTGTGCCAACTGGTGTACGACCATCGCATAATAGCTGCTGTGGTTGTATCGGGTGATGACATAAAAGTTGTGTGTACCGTACCAGAGTTCATCATGGTTGGTGCGTTTGAGTTTGATGAGGTATACTTTTCCGTTATAGGCAAAAGGCTCTTTAGGAGTAATATTTTTAAGTGATCGTCGGTTGTATTTGTGTTTGTAGCCTGTTTTATGACCTTTATAGCGTGTCCCTGGGTAAGACACTCTGGTTGCCACAGGTTGATGCTTTTTCCAGTGGTGGCGTTTGAAGTAGTGTGCCACACTTCCTATGGCATCGGTATGGTTGTTCATCTGTTTATGACCATCATTGTTGAAGTCCACTACAAAGGTTTTGTAGTTGCTTGGCATGAACTGTCCCAAACCAATGGCGCCGGCATATGAACCCATGACATTTTTCGGGTTTACACCTTCCCGTTTAGTCATAAGGAGAAACTCTTTGAGTTCAGAGCGGTAAAACTTTTGTCGTCTATTTGGCTCGAATGCCAATGTGGTCAGGGTGTCAAAGACAGGAAATTTACCTCTGTTGTATCCATAATGGCTCTCTATACCGATGATAGCAGTAATATACTCTGGTTCTACACCATATTTTCTATAAGCACGTTGCAGATCGTGACGATGATCGTGCATATATTTTATCCCTTTTTCAACTTTCCCTTGTTTAAAAAAGATCTGCTCATATCTGTCCCAGGAGCCTATTCTTTTGTAGTTTTTGGGGCGTACCCATTTTGGTCTAAGTGAAGGGACGTAAATGGCATGGGCTCTTTTTTGGTATTTTGCAGTAGCAAAGAGATGGTTAAGCTCAGACCTGTTGAAATGGTAATGTTTGACCATCCTGTCAATAAAGACACGGACTTCACGTTTTTTTGTGTAGTTTTTTGCTGAGAGCATAGAACTGAATAATAACAGGGTAAGTAATAATAGTTTAATGATTTTCATATCTATCCTTAAATGATCAAAAATTCATTCTAACATTTGAATGTCAATGGAATATAAATAACAAAAAATAAACTGACGGTACAAAGTGTAATGATACGAATAATTTGCAACTATAGTCACATTTTTAGCTGATATTTTTTGTTAGACTTTCTTGTACTTAATATTACGTTCAAGGAGAACAGGATGAAACAATCACTCAAACGATTTCTATTGACTGCGTTTGCAATGCTTTTTACTTTTACGGCACAAAGTATGGCAACAACAAAACTGAGTCAAAAGAAAACTGACCGCATTGCCCTGCAGGCTTACCTCTATACTTATCCAATGGTATTGATGGATGTCACGCGAAAGCAGATGACCAACACTGAAGCAGGGAAGATCTCAAGTCGCGGACCGATGATGCAGTTCACCCATATGCGTGCTTTCCCTCCGGGGGATTTCAAAGAGGTGGTACGTCCCAACTTTGACACACTCTATTCTCTGGCATGGGTCGATGTTAGCAAAGAGCCGGTGATCCTGACTGTACCGGAGATAAAAGACCGTTTTTATCTGTTGCCGACGCTTGACATGTGGACAGATGTGTTTTCTGTGGTAGGAACCTATGCAACAGGGATCAAAGCCGGGGAGTATGCCTACTGTCTGCCTGAATGGAAAGGGAAACTTCCTAAAGAGGTAACACGTATTAATGTGCCGACTTCTATGTTCTGGATACTGGGTAGAACACAGACCAACGGTTCAAAAGATTATGAGTATATCAACAAGATCCAGGATGGTTTCAAGGTGGTACCGCTCTCTTACTATGGTAAAGAGTATAAAGCACCGTTCAAAAAAGATCCGAGTATTGACGATGTGACACCGCCGTTGACACAGGTAGAGAAGATGGATGCGAAAGCTTATTTTACGTATGCGATGGAGCTGATGAAGAAGTATCCACCTCATATGACTGATAACTCTATGGTTGCACGTATGAAGCGTATTGGTTTGACAGCTGAGAATTTTAACTATGATGCACTACCTGAAAGTGTCAAGAAATCATTGGCTAAAACACCTGAACTGGGTCACAAGAAAATGAGAGAGTATCTATCAAAAGTGGGATACGATGCCAACGGCTGGCAGATGATAAGTAAGAGTATCGGTGTGTATGGGAATGATTATCTGCAAAGAGCGACCATCAACCTTCTTGGTCTTGGTGCCAACCCTGCAGAACAGGCGATCTATCCGCTTAACATCACCGACAAGAATGGAAAAACTCCTATGGGTGAGAAGAAGTATGTAATGCATTTTGATAAAGAAAATCTTCCTCCTGTAGAGGGATTCTGGTCTATTACGATGTATGATGTGGATGGATTCACTGTGCCAAACGACCTTAAACGTTATGCCATTGGTGACCGTGATGATGTGAAGTATAACAAAGACGGTTCACTCGATATCTACCTGCAGCATGAGTCTCCAGGGAAAGACAAAGAGTCCAACTGGCTGCCTGCACCAGCTAAAGGCAAGCTCGGTATCACCATGCGTCTCTACGGACCTAAAGATGCTGTGCTTGACGGTGAGTGGAAACCGCCTTATCTCGAAGAGCTTAAATAAATATATTTTTAAGTGTCAGGAAAAACTCCTGACACTATCCCCCTTTTTCCTTTCAATATCAACTAAAGAAACTAAGTCTAACCCAGTATAATTTTTCAAATTACTCCACAATATCAGGATCAAAAGATGAGAATAAGACAAATATGGATCACTGCACTGTGTACACTTGGGATGACGTTTATATTTACTCCTATCGTATTTGCTGCAGAACATCCGCTTTATAAGAGTGAAAAAAAGATTCTCGATCAGATGCCACAGAAGAATGAACTTATTGTAGCCTATTATGGGCGTCCAGGCGTAAAGTCTCTGGGGGTACTTGGGCAGTACCCGATTGATGAACTCAAGCCGATCATTCGAAAAAAAGCAGCAGAGTATGCAGCGATAACAGGGAAACATGTTATACCAGGTTTCGATGTGATCTACGGTTTGGCATCAGCCGAACCGGGGCGGGACAGAGATTATATCATTCATCTTAACAGTCACAAACTTGAGCCGTATCTTGAAGCGGCCCAAAATGAGGGCTTTGTACTTTTTATCGATATACAGCTGGGAAAACATACCCCACAACAAGGCATTCGCCATGTACTCAAATACCTCAAATACCATAATGTACATATTGCGATCGATCCTGAATTTGAGATCAGCAATCTGAATGTCCCTCCAGGAAGGAAGATCGGTCATATCAAAGCATCCTGGATCAATAAGGTTCAGGAGATCATGAATAGCTATATGAAAGAGAACGGTATTACCGAAAAGAAGATACTCGTTGTGCATATGTTCCGACACTCTATGGTAGAAGACAAAGAAGTGGTCAAATATTATGACAATATCAAGATCCTCATGAATCTTGACGGGCATGGTTCTCCCCGTTTGAAGGTTGATATATATAATAGTATCTATTCAGAAGCGTATGCCAAACGGGTTGCAGGAGGTT
>JAMONL010000222.1 GCA_027065815.1 Sulfurovum sp. | reverse complement strand
AAATTGATATTTTGGTCTATATCGTTCATTGCGATATCGAGTGTATTGATGTGACTGTTGAGTATAAAAATGGCACTTTCAGGTGTGCGACCCTCTTTGACTTGCATTTTTGTAGTTATCTCTGTTTGCTGAATAGAATGTTTTTTAGACATAAGCGCTGTTCTTAAAGATTCCAAATAGCGTAGTTGTGCCACTGAACCTACGACAATAGCCTCCCGCTGAATGAAGTTCAGCTTTTTTTTCTCTTTGGCTGCCAAATGGAGCAGTGATGCTTTCTCTTTTAACGTATAAATAGATTTAACAAAAAGAGGCCAGGTAAAATTTAAACCTTCATGTAAAATATTTTTACTGAAAGGCTGTCCAATAGTTTGGTCTTGAACCATACGTATCAATTCATTAGGAGCAACAGGTAACATTCCACTGGGTGAAGAGTAAATTTCATAACCTCCATAAAGGTTTACGGTAGGCATTAATTTATCAGAAACTTCTTGTTTCCCCAAAAGACTTTTTTCAACATTGAGTGCATCGAGTCTGTTTTCCGGTCTTTGTTCCAATGCATTGAGTAAAGAGGTAATAGAACTTGCATGAAGCTGTAAAGAAAGAGCCATCCCTGCCAAAAGTAATATGTGTTTCATTGTGAAATTTCCTTGTGTATAATACGTTCTATGTTATCCAGCACATAAGCTGCTATTTCTTCACTGCTGCAATTTGCACAGGTATCAACTTTTATGTCGTCAAGTTGCGAAGCTTTAAGGCGAAGTGAATGTGTGGTAACCATAAGATTGAGTGTACCCAGCACCATAAAGTAGACTACCATCGGTTGTACTTCTCTAAAACATCCCTTCTCTTCCCCACGTTTAAGAATATCGCAAAAGAGTGCAAAAAGCTGCCGCATAGAAATAAATAACATTTCATGAATGACAGCGCCACTGTCACTCAGCTCTTTGAGTAACAAAGAGGGCAGGTAGGGGTGTGTAAAAGCAAACTTTGCATAAGTACGAATGAAGCTTTCAAGTTCTTCCTGAGGCGTATTATAGTTTTTGTTCTCTTCCAGAATGCTCTTTTGTATCTCGAGAAGCACCTCACGCATTACTGCTTCGTAGAGCCCTTTTTTGTTTTTAAAGTAATAAAAGACCATCGCCTTGTTCAAATCGGAACGTCTTGCCAACTCATCCATAGAAGCAGAAGCATAGCCCTTTTGCGAAAAGAGTTCCACGGCATGGGTTATAATACGCTGCTTGGAAAGTGTAGCATCTCTTTTTTGTATTCTTTTAGACATAAGTATCCTAACTAATTAACTGGTTAGTTAATTATAGATCCATTATTCTTATAATGTACTGAAGAGAAAGGAAAGTATTCTTTAGTAGAGACGAAGAGAGTAGGACGGAGTGCCCTCACAGCGATCTATGTGTACTTTGATATAATATTTATTTTGTTCTATTCTCTTTTTCGGTGATCCCGCTCATACCGAATCTTCTTGCAAGTTCCTGTTTGACTCTGTCTGGGGAGATCTCTCTATAGCCCAGACCTACAAGTATGTGGTAAAGTAGGTCTGCCGATTCGTAGATGACCTGTTCGTCACTCTCTTCATTGATCGCGACACAGACTTCGTCGGCTTCTTCACGGATCTTACTCAGCATCAGCTCCTTATTGTCAAGGAGTTTTTTTGTCCATGATTTTGTCTCTGGAGAAGCATTCTTGCGCTCTAATATGGTATGGTAGAGTGTATCGACTACGCCATAGATGGCATCAGTATCAACCTCTTTGTCCAAAATGACTTTCTCCTGAAGGACAGAAGTGAAGAAACAGCTTTTCCGTCCTGTATGGCAGGCTACACCATTTTGCTTGATCTTCAGTATGACAGTATCTGCATCGCAGTCAAGCAATATATCTTTCACTTTCTGAGTATGGTTGGAGCTTTCACCTTTTTTCCAGATACGCTGCTTACTTCTGCTGAAGTAGTGGGCATATCCTGTAGAAAGAGTAAGGTTATAAGCTTCTTCATTCATATAGGCAAGCATAAGTATTTGAGAAGTTTCGGCATCTTGTGCAATGGCCGGGATGAGGGGGTTTTTATTCCAATTTATAGTCATGATAATTTCTCCATGTAGGGTGCGTTTCCCAACGCACTATTGAATAGCCCTTACGGCGAAAGTTCTATTTTATATAAAATTTTATTATGCGGTGCGTTAGCAAACGCACCCTACAATTACTGTTGCGCCGAAACGGTTTTTTGTTCTTTACCTTGTGTATTGACCCAAATATTTGGTACCGCACCGCCTGGGGTTAGGAAAATCTTTGCATCTTTGTTGACTTTCAATGCTTCATTGAATTTCCCCTGTGTTTTGATCTGCTCAAGCTGTAAAAGTTCTTGTGTCAATGAAGATGAGATGAGTAAGTTGGCTTTTGCCTGCTCTTCTGCTTCAATACGGATCTTGTCCGCTTCACCCTGTGCTTCAATACGGTTTCTTTCCGCTTCACCTTTTGCTATTTCAGCTGCTTTTTGTGCCTGCTGTTTTGCTTTCTCTTTTTGTTGCTCAGCAATGGTGACATCTTGTTTGGCGATCTGCACTCTTTCTATCTGATCTTTGATCTTCGTAGGAAGATTGATAGTTCTTAGTTCAACAGAAGTAAGTATGACAGGTTGATTTGGAAGGTCATCTACACTTTGTTTCACTTTTGTCTCAATGGCAGCAGCGATCTCATTACGCATTTCGGGGAGTTGTTCTGCTGTGTATTGTCCAACCACATCACGTACTACTTCTCTTACTTTGGAGTTGATAATCTTTTCTTCCCAGCTTGAACCCCATTTTTCAATAGTTGCAGGAGCGGTATCCGCTTTAAGTCTGTACTGCACTGCAATATCAATTTTGACAGTCAAACCTCTTCTGTCAAGTACTGAGATGGCAGGGTTTCTTCTAAGTCCACCTTCAAAGCCTCTGTATGAGTCTCCCAAAGCGCCTGTGCTTACGTCAGAGTAGGTGATGAGTCTGATACGTGTATTGACTGGGATGATCTTTTGGAATACCGGGATGAAAAAGTGAAGTCCTGCTTTTAAAGGTGTTGGCTCAAACTTACCTGTGTTGACTTTGATCCCTACTTCTCCTGAATTGATGATGGTAAAAGGTTTCAAGATGAAAAATGCAAAACCGACAGCGATCAAGACCACGATCCAAGGTGCACCTTTACCCAAATTGTTCAGAGGGTTCTCAAAGTTGTTTCCTCCTCTATTATTTCCGTTATTATTTGAAGAATTACCGGGCTTTTTTTTCTTAAAATAGTCATTCATATCTGCTGGCATAATGTTCCTTATGTTGTGTAGGGTACGTGAATACGCACCATTAAATTAATTGATATATGTTAAATGTTGAAGGTAGTCAGGATTCTTTCCTGCCACGACATCAAAATAGGCTGTTTGGAGTTTTTCCGTGATCTCCCCGCGTGAACCATAACCGATGATGCGTGCATCGACTTCACGAATCGGTGTGACTTCTGCTGCTGTTCCTGTGAGGAAAGCTTCATCTGCAATGTAGATCTCTTCTCTTGTAATACGTTTTCTTACAACTTCAATTCCCATATCTGTTGCCAGATCAATGACTGTTTGCTGGGTAATGGATTCAAGTGTATTGTCCGATGGAGGAGAGATAAGCTTTCCGTCCCTTACCATGAAGAAACAGGCACCAGATGCTTCTGCAATATAACCCTGGTCATCTCTTAGCAGTGCTTCATCATACCCTGCTTCAACTGCTTCAAACTTGGCCATTTGTGAGTTTAGGTAGTTCGCAACGGCTTTGGCTTTTCCCATCCCTGAAGTGTTCGGTGTTCTTGTCATTGATGAGATCTTGAGGCGGATTCCTTTTTTAAGGCCCTCTTCACCGAGATAGGCTCCCCATTTCCAGGCAGAGATAGAGACATTTACCGGACAGTCTTTATGATAGAGACCCATAACACCATAACCGAGATAAACAAGCGGTCTGATGTAGGCACCGTCAAAGAGCTCATTTTCCTGAAGCAGTTTGACTTGTGCATCATTGAGTTCTTCAAGGGTATAAGGGACATCCATTAGTGTCATTTTTGATGAATTCAGAAGTCTTTGTGTATGTTCATTAAGTTTAAATATTGCACATCTTCCATCCACTGTTTTATAGGCTTTTGTTCCTTCAATGGCACCGTTTCCGTAGTGAAGTGTATGTGTGAGAACATGAACCTTGGCTTCATCCCAGGGTGTCAGTTCACCATCCATCCATATATATTTTGCTTTATCCATTTTCTATGCTCCAAAACACACCAAAATAAGGTGTGTAAAATAATTGGATAGTTTAGCTAAAAAGTGGTTAATAACCGGTTATGCGAATTTGAGAAAGAGTCCTATCAACAGTGAAAGAAGGATAGTGGTACCAATAAGCATGACATTGTGCATGGTTTCAGAGAATGTGATCTTTGTTTCTATAAGATCTACGATCTTCATGGCAGGAAAAGCCATGAAAACAAGCATGACGACAGTAAAGGTCAGCGTAATAACAAGATCTATCATCTTTACAGTCCGTAATAGCTATGTACAAAATCCAACTCTTCTTTGTTTTGAAGAGGGAGTGTGGCGACTTGTGAGTTGTTGCTGTCAGTGATGATAAGCGTATTGTTATCCAGTTTCAAATGGGTTTTTGCCCACTTTTTTTCAAGACGTTCAAACTCTTTAAAGAGCGTCATATTGTTGGGTTTTTCTTTAAATTCAGGATCTTCTTTGCTCATGATCTGAAGTCCGCCAAAACGTTTATCCATATAGTAGGGACTGTATTTCTGTACGGCTTTATAGACGTAAGCATTTTTATGGCTTGGTCTGCTTTGAAAAAAAGCACCCAGCCCGATAAATAGAAAGCCTAACAGTAATGCCAGTGGAAGATATTTTCTGAAAGAGTTCATATACTGTGCCTTATGATTAGTTTTTGACAGTATAGGGCGTTTTGGATAAAGATCGCTTGATGAATATCAATCTGCTTCTAATTAAAGTGTGTTATTATTTCTCTATCAAATACATAGTTAGGTAGATCAATGAAAAACTTTTTCTTTTTAGAAGGCGCATATCTTATTCTGGGTGGGATCATACTGCTTATTACCCTGTTTGTCTCTACCCGTCCATTCATGACAAAAGGTGCATGGAAAAAAGGGCTCTTATGGGTAACCCTGGTTCTGGCATTCTTCATTGGAGGGCATTATATAGTCACAGTAAACAGAATGGCGGAAGTACAGACAGCATTTGAACAAGACTTGCCTAT
Organism: Sulfurovum sp.; assembly: GCA_027065815.1. Classification (GTDB taxonomy): domain Bacteria; phylum Campylobacterota; class Campylobacteria; order Campylobacterales; family Sulfurovaceae; genus Sulfurovum. The sequence continues at coordinate 61,395 of JAMONL010000222.1, read as the reverse complement.
TTTGTGTGAGAGTAGAATGCAGAGAAAGGTCGCACAGACTGTTACTGTGCAAAGATCCAATGATTGGACACTGGAAAATAACAATTTTGTCTCCCCTCATTACAATCGACCCTTCTTCTCTGCACGCTGTATTGTAAAGTAAAATGCTGTAGATTACAGTGTTTTACTTCTTCTTTCCCTTTACAAAATATTATAATAATTACTTAACTTGACAATCATTTCTTTCCGTTTTTCTTCAATTTCTTGATATATGTCAATCCTATCTATTTTTTAAACTGTCATAATACCTCCATGCTCTAAGGTTTTGATCCTTTCAGTAAATAGATAGACGACAGGAGTCACATGATGGAAACTATGATAGTTCGACCAGAGATCGCGTTAGATCAATTCTTACCGATTTTTGTAGAATCGACACTTGTACTCGTTTTTGGGGTAGGGTATGCAGCAATCATCACTCTAGCTAAAATGGGTTATTTTTCCAAAAAATGGATGCCGGTTGGATATCTGTTTTGGGCATTACAAACTTACTTCTTGTATGATTTTGCAATGATGATCCAGAGTAATCATTTTACGATGAAAGTATTGATGGTTACGATGGTGGCGTATCTGTTTGTACCGCACTTATATTTTTATTTGATATCTGCTGCGGATGAACGTTACGAAGACAAAGATGAAATCTTACAAGATACAAAATAAAAGGAGGACACATGGCTAACAAAAATGTTTCGGTTTGGACCAGTATACCATTTTGGCGTCGTTCAGCGGCATGGGTAACAGGGTTTGCAACGATTTTGCTTATTTGGTTATCGTTTGATACACTTGGACAGATCACAATGGGGACAGATGCAGATCTACTGAACAAGGTAACCAAAAGGGTACCGGCAGCAACGGTGATCAATTATAAAATTGGTTATGAAATGAGTAAGGAAAGAGGACATGAAGTACCGACTATTGGTGAAAAACAGCCATTTTTCGGGAAAGAGTGGAGTGACAAAGATGCAGCAGCATTGCTACACCTTGGTAAACTGACTTCTCAAGCGAAGAACTGTATGGATTGTCATACACTTTTAGGTAACGGAGCATATTATGCACCGGATCTTACAAAAGCATGGTTAGATCCGGCATGGCAAGATGGTGGACCGCTACAGGGTATGACAGGGAAAAGCACTGTTGAAGAAGCAATAGCTGAATTTTTACAGAACCCTTCACAGTATCCTACACATGCACGTATGATGCCTAATCTTGGTATCACAGCGGATGAGGCAAAGGGATTGGTTGCTTTTCTTAAACATATGAGTTCAATCGACACAAACGGTTTCCCAAGAAACTTCTCTAAATCAGTTGAAACATTTAAGGCAGGAGGTACCCATGCTCGCTAGTATTAAAACAAATGAATTTAAAGGTAGTCAGTCCAAAGCATTGGCAATGATGTATTTCCGAGTTGCTATCATCCTTTTTGGAGCACAGCTTCTTTTTGGTCTGATCGCAGCAATACAGTTTTTGGTTCCGGGGTTCTTGTTTGAACTGTTGGATTTTTCAGTAGCTAGAACGGTGCATATTAATGCATTGGTAGTCTGGATGCTTTATGCAATGATCGGTTCCGTTTACTTTATGTTGGCAGATGAAACAGGTGAAGACGGTGTGCATATGTTACTTGGAAAAATTGGTTTCTGGGTGCTTACACTGGCTGTAACCATAGTTGTTCTTGTGTTTATCTTTGTTCAGGTCGGTGCAGGTACAGAAGCGTCTATCTGGTTCATTAATGAAGGTAGAGAGTATATTGAAGCACCAAGATGGGCCGATATCGGTATTGTCGTGGTGGTACTTATTTTCTATTGGAATGTATTTGCTACTTATATGAAAGGGAGACAGACCGGGATCATGACCGTGATGGTTGCTGACCTTTTGGCACTGGCAGGTCTTTATGTTGCAGGTATGTTCTTTACAGACAATATCTCCATGGATCAATTCTGGTGGTGGTGGGTAATACACCTTTGGGTTGAAGCGACATGGGAAGTATTTGTTGGCGCCTTGGCAGCATATGCATTGATCAAGATCATCGGTGCAAAGAGAGAGATCGTTGAAATGTGGCTATGGATCGAAGTATTGATGTTATTCGGTTCAGGTATCCTTGGTATGGGTCACCACTACTTCTGGATCGGTACACCTGAGTACTGGTGGGAAATTGGTGCACTATTCTCAGCACTAGAACCAGTTCCGTTGGTAGCGATGTTTGTTCACGTCCTTTATGATTGGGGTAAAGAGCAGGGGATTGCAAAAGCGGAAGGTAGACAGGGTTCTGTTATGAATAATGGTCCGGCTATGGCATGGATCGTAACCAATGCGTTCGGTAACTTCTTGGGTGCAGGTATCTGGGGATTCTTCCATACTTTACCACAAGTAAACATTTATACGCACGGTACTCAGTTTACAGCGGCACATGGTCACTTGGCATTCTTTGGTGCTTATGCAACGATCCTTATCGGAATGATGTATATGAGTATCCAATATGCTTATGGTATTGATCGTTTGAAAGCAACATTTAAATCTAAAATGGCGATCTTTATGATCACATTTGGTGTGCTTGGTATGGGTATTGCATTGACTATCGCCGGATACGAGCAAGTACTTGTAGAGAGAGCTGAACTTGGCGGCGGATGGAATGCATTCTTCATGGCACAAGAGTTACCTTGGTATATTCAGGCACAAATGTGGAGAGCGATCATGGGTGTGGTTACATTCGTAGGATTTATCTATCTTGTCTGGGATTTGCTGACTCTCGGTAAACAGGCTAAAAAAGCGCAGGCAGCAGCCTAACATAAATATATACAGGCGCTAAAGCGTCTGTACACCATTTAACAAAGGAGAAAAAATGGGAACTTTATTTGAACCATTTACAGATGTTGTGCCAAGTTTTTTTGGCTGGCTCAATCAAGGGCCGCTCACATTAACGATCTTTTTGCATACGATAATTATATTACCGATGTTTTGGATCTATTTCAGTGAAAAGAAAAGACTTAATAAATAAGTAATTATCATTTTATTTTATGATGATTATATAATTTACTTAAGTAAATAAATGATACACTTTAAAACGATTTTTCGGAATTGTAGATGAGAGTATGAGGGCTGGGTAGAGCCCTCAAAAATGTAGACTGTCTTTCTTTATAGAAAAGACATCGGATTTTAGCGTAAGAAGCTTTGAGTTTCTTACACAAGGGTCTATGATCAAAATATATTTTGATCATAGGAATGAACGATCAATAAAGAAGGAGAAAGAATGAAATTGAACAGAATTTTAGGTTTAGCAGCAGCAACAAGTTTTGCAGCAACATTTGCGTTAGCCGGAACTTCAGGCATGGATTTTGCACAAAAGTTTGAAAAAGAGTGTCAAGGGTGTCACGGACCGATCCACCAGGGTGGTGTTGGATCTGACCTTAGACCTAAAGCATTGAAAAAGAAAAACAGAGAAATGTTGGCAGCAGTCATCATGCATGGTAGGGAAAACACTGCAATGCCAGCATGGGAATCTACTTTCTCTAAAGATGATGCAGCAGGTATGATCGATTGGCTGATGGACTGGAAAAATACGGTTGAGCTAACACTTGACTTTGATGAAGTACATAAATCATGGACCAAACTTGCAGACAGAGATACTTTGGCTAAGAAACATCCGGTAGATGATGCGGGAAGAGTTGATAGTAAGGGTGAAGTTAAAAATGTAAAAGATATCACTTTTGCAACGGAAAGAGATGCTTCTTTGGTTGACTTCATTGACTCTACAAATGGAAAAGTATTGTCTCGTCATAAAGCTGGATTTGCGGTACACGTAACAGTGACCAATAAAAAAGATCCAAGATACGCATACTCTATCTCGCGTTCAGGTAAGTTGACGATGTTTGATATCGGTGCTCCGGGGCAGCCTGCATTGGCATCTGTTCAGGTAGGACAGGAATCAAGAGGACTTGCAGTATCTCCAGATGGTAAATATATCTTGGCGGGTAACTATAATCCAGGTGGTGCAGTACTTTGTGATGCACATACACTTGAGCCGTTAAAAGTATATGATACAAGCCGTGTTATTGATCCTGATGGACAGATCGGACCATCAAGAGTTGCCGGTATTGCAGATACGCCTTATGGACCATACTTCGCAATGGCACTTAAAGATGCAGGACATACTTATATCATCGATTACTCTAAACCAGACTTTCCAATTGTTGGAGATATTCCAAATATCGGTAAGATCCTTCATGACTGTTTCTTGAATGAAAACGAAGGTGAGGATTTTGGTAGATACTTTATGATCGCTTCTCAGGGTTCAGACCTTATGGGAATTGTTGACTTTAAGACCAAAACATTGGCTGCAAAAGTACATACTGGTAAGAAATCTAAGCCACACCCAGGACAGGGTTCATCTTGGTTCAACAAAAAAATGGGTAAACAGCTTAATGCTACGAACTCTATGAACTTCGGTTCAGTTGTTATCTGGGAATCTCCAAGCTGGGAAATTGTTAAAAAAGTACCAACAGCAGGTGGTGGTCTGTTTGTAGGTACTGCTGAGCATACACCTTGGATCTGGTCTGACTGTGTCCTCGGTAAGCCGGACAAATACAATGAAGTACACTTGATCAATAAAGAGACTTTAGAGACTGACAGAATCATTAAAGTCGGTAAGAAAAAAGGTCAACTAATTGATGCGAAGACTAAAAAAGTACTTCAAGAGTGGGATGCAACACAACATGAAAAAGTGGCTGTGAATGAAAAAGCATTCGGTAAAGAGAAAATCTTGCCTATGCCAGCTAAATTAGGTGCGGCTGTGAAAAATCCTGTACAACCAAGATTGCTTCACGCTGAGCCTGCTAACCATGGTAAATGGACGATGATCTCTGAGTGGACTACAGGTAGAATTGGTATCTACGAGTCTGACACTGGTAAATTTGTAAAGTATATCAATAACTTGACTACGCCAACATTTACATACTCAGTTGAGCACAGACAACATATCCCTGGTGCTTAATTAATACTTTTACTCTCTCCTTTTGGAGAGGGTAATTTATTGAAGTGATCATTTCTGATCATCTCAATAAGTTACCAAGGTTTTTATGCAATGAAACGCTTTGTTCTCATTACGATTTTTTTATGCTCTTCTCTCTCTTTTACGCCACTTCAAGCAAAAGATAAATATTTAGACAATCACTCGTGTAATGAATGTCATGAAAAGATCTACGAAGAATATCAATTATCTTTTCATGCCAAGGGTTATTTTACTGATGAATTACATCGAAAGATCGCAGACAAAGTAAGTACCAAGAAGTATGGCTGTGCCACCTGTCATATGCCTATGGCAGATAACCTAAAGGCACTTGTCTCAGGTGAAGCCAGACCCGATAAGCGCAATAAAACCCATACCGATGCGATCTCCTGTTACTTCTGTCATACGATAGCCTACGTCAAAACAGCACATAAATTCAATGTTAATACCAAGGCACGGCAGGCCAAAGGATACAAACCTACCCTCTATGGCAGACTGAATAATCCTGATGACTGTGATAAACACTCATCTGTATACAACCCTGTGTATGCTAAAAAAGTATGTATGGGCTGTCACTCCCATAAACTGAACGATAACAATGTGACGATATTTAAGGCAATGGGTGAAAAACAAGACAGTATCGGATGTATTAAGTGCCATATGCCAGAGGTGAGCGGCGGGGCTGAGAAGATGGATAAAAGAACAAGAGGTCATCATGCCAGCCATAAGTTTTTGGGTATTCATGATAAAGCCTTCAGAAAAACAGGTGTAGATATCAATATCTCCGTGAACGATAAAGAGATAGCCGTTACACTCTTTAACAAAATGGAACATCCGCTTATCATACAACCGGCACGTGCGAAATTTTTAAAGATAGAGCTCATCAGGAAGAATAAAGTGATCTGGAAAAATTACTATAAAGAGCCCAGTGAAGATAAGCAGGGGTATTTTTCTTACAGTTTCAAACAAAATGGGGAAAAGGTGATCATCCCTGCGCATGCAAGCAGAGGTCATGTTTACAATTTGGAAGCAAAAGAGACAAAAGAGTTGAAATACACTGTACCGGAACTTGAAAAATCTGATAAAATCAGGGTTACAATGTATGTACAGTTTGCAAAAAGCGATTGTGCAAAAGTCATAGATCTGAAAGAGAGTGATTTAACAGATTCTCAAGAGATGAAAATGGTTGAATTTATTAATAAATGATTACTTTTTGTGTACAATATACGTAGTTGGAAGGATTGATAGATGGATATAATGATAGCAGGTGCAGGAACGGTTGGTTACTCACTGGCACAGACACTCTCCCACAAACACAATGTGATCGTTATAGACAAAGATATTAATAAACTCAATAAACTGGATGAAGATATTGATATATTGATATTGCATGGTGATATTGAAAACCCGAAAACATACCAGTCTCTTAACAATGTTACTGCAGATCTGTTTATTGCCGTGACAGATTCGGATGAAGCGAATCTTCTTTCCACTTTGATCGTAGAGGATGTGGTTGATGTCAAAAGAAAGATCATCAGACTTAAGAATGATGGATTTTTAAAGAGTCATGTATTGGAAAAGCTTGCTATTGAGTATGCTGTTTTCCCGGATCTTACCACAGCAAATAAGGTGAAAGCCCTTTTTACTTTTCCCAAAGCAAACAATGTAAAGACGTTTCATCAAACAAAACATAAACTTATCTCTATAAGAGTGCAATATGAGAATGCAGAGAGTCACAGTGCCGGACAGTTGATCAATGACAGGGTGTCTATTGTAGGGATAGAGAGAGAAAAAAGATTCTTTATCCCACAGAGTGATGAGAAGATCCATCAAGATGATCTTGTTTATCTTTTTGGTCATATTGCTGCGATTGAAGAGATCGCATATATATTGGATGAAAAAATGCCTTCTTCTATCAAGAAGATTGTTATATTCGGTGCAAATACGCTGGCCAGGAAGATCGCAAAAGTACTGCTGGACAAGAAACTGGAAATTAAAATGATCGAAAAAGATATTGAGCATTGCAAAATAGCTTCAGAATTGCTACAGGGAAAAGTGAGCATTATAAACTCTGCCCATGAAGATCAGCGTCTGTTTGAAGAGGAAGGGTTGAAAAATGCCGATATGATCATCGCAGCAGGGCATAATGATGAAACCAATATTGTAAAATGCCTGGAAGCAAAAGAGTATGGCATTCAAAAAGTAGTCGCAGTCAATAATGATAAAGCCTATTATAACCTGATGCATCAAATGGGTGTGGTTGTGGTAAGAGGCAGTAAAGCAGGTGCACATTATGCGATCTTGGAAAAGATATCTTCCAGTTCCATTATTACCCAAAGACATTTCTGCGGAGGACGTGGCCTACTGTGTATGAGAAAAGTGTACCCCGACTCTGAATTGATAGGTAAAATGATCAGAGCTTCACGTATAGAGAGTTCAATACAGTTACTTTTGAGGGAAGAGAAAATATATCATTTATCGCAAATCGATCACTTGGAACAGGGTGATATATTGGTGATATTCGGAGAGATCGAACAGGAAGATGAGATAGTGCAGTGGATATACACGCTTTAAAAAATATTTTCAAATTTGTCTCTGTGATAGGTATGGCACTTAGTCTTTTTTTTCTGACTGCTATCTTTGTAGGCTGGATCTATGATGAGAATATGGCAAAATTCATCTATTTTGATCTTTCCTTGTTGCTTGTGAATGCTATGGTTTTTTTTCTGTTACGAAAACATACCATGAAATTAAGCATTAAGGGAGGTATTCTTTCTGTCAATCTCATTTGGATCCTTTTGGGGGTTGCCGGAGCAATTCCTTTGATACTTTATACCGGGATTTCCCCGGTAGATGCATTTTTTGAGTCTGTCAGCGGGTTTACAACGACCGGGGCTACGATTTTTTCCGATATTGAAGCATTGCCCAAATCCATACTTTACTTGAGAAGTCTGATGCACTGGCTGGGAGGTATGGGGATTATTGTTCTGGGTGTCGGGCTTTTTTCTCTTATCAATCCCAGTGGTTCCATGGCACTGTTCAAAGCAGAATCCACAGGGATAAAGATGGAGAAGATCACGCCAAAAGTGAAAGATACTGCGTTAAGGCTCTGGGGAATTTATTTGTTTTTCACTGTGATAGACGCTATTGCTTTGTGGTATGCGGGAATGACACCTTTTGATGCACTCAACCATGCTTTTTCTACGATCTCCACCGGAGGGTTCTCTACCAAAAATGCTTCACTGGGGTATTATGATTCAGTTTGGATCATTTGGATCACTACCTTTTTTATGATCATCTCCGGGATCAATTTTTTGGCACATCTCAAACTTTTTTCTACAGGTAGACTGGATGGCTACAAAAGAGAAGAAGTCCTTTGGTATATGACGATCTTTATTGTCCTTTCTCTCATACTTGGCAGTGTAGATGTTTTTGTTGATTATGACAGTACTTTTCATGCATTGACACACTCATTTTTTACGGTAGCCTCTGTGCTTACGACAACAGGCTTTGCAACACTTGACTATGAACAGTGGGGGCATATTGCCATTTCTGTTATTTTTGTAGCCATGCTTGTGGGTGGGAATGCCGGTTCAACAGCCGGAGGAGTCAAGGTGATCCGTTATATTGTTTTGTTTAAAAATATAATATTGCAATTTACAAGAACTCTGCATCCCAATGCGATTGTTGGACTTTTTATCGATGGGAAAAAGATCTCATCGCAGATCATCTCTTCTACGACAGGATTTATTTTCCTTTTTGTGATGACCAATATGTTGGTTTCTCTTTATCTTTTCGGCAGAGGTTTTGATGCTTTGACAGCGATCTCAACTGCTCTGGCCACGGTGGGTAACATTGGTCCAGGTTTTGCGCTGACCGGTCCGGCACATAATTATGCATTTTTTTCTTCTGTAGACAAAATGATATTGTCCATAGCCATGATCATTGGGAGATTGGAATTTTATACTGTATTTTTACTCTTCAGTCGAAGTTTCTGGAAAAAGTTTTAAGGGTTTTAATATATATCAATAGGCTTGTTAGCGAGATTTAAGTACAATAACTTCAATTATAAATTAAAGGATTTTTTGATGAGAATTTTATTTGCTGCTTTACTCTTAGGTTCTGCATTTTTTACAACAACACTAAGTGCAAAAGAAAAATATTTTGTGGTTGAACGGGAGAGTGAATCTGTGGCTGTCATTGAAGATGGTCTTACCAAAAGACATATGGAGCATATGCACAATATGAATCATGGTATCATCAAGTTTGATGGTAACGATGCCTACTTGATCAGTCGTGACGGCTTTATTATCAAGTTCGATCCCAAAACGGAAAAAATTGAAGCAGAGTACAAAACCAGTAAATCTGCTATCGGGTTTGTGATAGGGAAGAATTATGTGGCTGTGGCAAATTATGATGATAAATCGGTAGATATTCTGACACGTGATCTTAACCCCATAGAGAAGATCGTCACAGGTTCCAAGAATGTCGGCATTAAAATTTATAAAGATATGATCATTTTTGCACAGATGGATAATGATAAAGTCACAGTACTTAAAGATGAAAATGCGGGGAAAGGTACACCGAAATTCAAGATATTCAAAGAGTTCAATGTTGGAGAGATGCCGTTTGATGCGATGATCAAAGACAATACATATATTGTCGGTTTCTTCCTTACTAAAGCTTTTGGTGTGATCGATCTTGACAAAATGACCTTCTCTGAGATCAAAGTGACAGCGAAAGACAACAAGCCTGTACTGAAAGTGCCGCATTTTGGTTTCTGGTCACTGTCTGATGACAAAACTTTTATCCCTGCTGTAGGAGATAATGCCGTCATGGTTTATGACAATAAATTCAACTTTATTAAAAATGTTGAAATGAAAGGCCTACCTGTATTTACTTCCTTAAGCCCCGACAAAAAATATTTGGCAGTGACCTTTTCAGGTAAAGATTTTCCTACGATCCAGATCTTGGATACTAAAACATTGAAGATCATAAAAACATTTACCTTTAAAGGTAAAGTACTTCATGTAAGATGGTCAAATAGATACCCTGCACTCTATGTCTCTGTCAATGATGCAAACCAGGTCAATGTCATTGATACCGATGAATGGTTCCTCGAACGTGAGATCTTTCAGATAAAACATCCTTCTGGGATATTTCTGTATGAGACGGATGATAAAAAATAATATGAAGCTATGCAGTCGTTTGTGAAGTATGTACTGCTTTGGCTGCTGCCGTTTTTTCTTCATGCCAATTTTGTGAATTGGCTTGGCGATTATGATCTTGCACATCAAAAAGCCTTAAAAGAATACAAGCCCCTGTTGGTGCTTGTGGTCAAAAAGAGTGATCCTCTCTCATCAAAAATTATTCAAGATAGTTTCATGAACAAGCAGTATGTGACTCATATCAATGAAAATACTGTGCCTGTGATCGTCACCTATGAGGGGACTTTGTCTTACCCTGTAGAGATGTATTATACCATTGTCTTCCCTGCACTTTTTTTAGTGGACAGCAGCAGAGAAGTCTTTTTGAAACTACCGTTGTACGGTATTGAGATAAATGAAAAGCGTGTGGTTGAATTATTTAACTAAAGTTTGTATATTGTGTGAGATAAACGATGGAAAGGGTTATAATGAAAAAAATAGTTTTAAGTCTGATGATGGGGTCAGCGGTATTATTCGCTGCTTTACCGCCACAGCATCAAAATATAAAAGATCTGGATACTTTGGTTGACTTTGTTAAGCAGCATCCAAAAGTGGCGGTAACGATCAGAAAGATAGACGTAGTAAACAGCACGGTTTATTTTGGTGCAGGTTGTAAAGCTATTTTTAGGCGTAAAGCGAGTATAAAACCATCAGGGATGGTAGGTCCGGCAGAACCTTTAGAGCTAAAACGTACTACCTGTCCTGTGGATAAATAGCAGCGCTTATAGGGATAAGGCATGCCTTTTACCCCTATAGGATCTAGTGATTATTCTTCCGTTTTAAAAAACTTCCAAACAACTCCTGCTAAAATAGCTCCTATGATCGGTGCAACCCAAAATACCCAGAGTTGATCAAGTGCCGCTGTATCGGCAAAAAGTGCAGCTGCAGTACTTCTCGCAGGGTTTACAGAAGTGTTGGAAACAGGGATGGAGACCAGGTGAATAAGGGTAAGCCCCAAACCTATGGCGATACCTGCAAAACCATCTACCGCTCTTTTATCTGTGGCACCAAGAATGATGAAGAGAAACATAAAGGTCATGACCACTTCAGTGATGATGACAGCCGTTAGATTGTATTTACCGGGAGAAAGTTCTCCATATCCGTTAGAGGCGAAACTACCTACTTCGAAACCTGCTTTCCCCGTAGCGATGAGGTAGAGTACTCCCGCACCTAAAATACCGCCAATGACCTGTGCAACAATATAAGGCAGAAGTTCTTTGGTTTCAAACTTGCCTGCGGACCAGAGACCAAAAGAAACCGCCGGATTGAAGTGCCCGCCTGAGATGTGACCTACTGCATAGACCATGGTCAGTACTGTTAGACCAAATGCCAGCGCGACACCGGCAAAACCGATACCAAGTTCAGGGAAACCTGCGGCAAGGACTGCTGATCCACATCCTCCTAGAACCAACCAAAAAGTACCGAAGAATTCAGCACCCATTTTTTTACTTAATGACATAGACATTCCTTTTCTTACAATTATTTAAAAGTATAACATATTTTTATGTTATAGGATAGGGAATGGGCTTGAAAAGGAGAAGAGATCTCTTCTCTCTATAGAGAAGTGTACGTCTCTGATATAGCGTCTGTTTTACCCGTGAGATATAAGATCACGGCAGCATTGAGTTTTGCAAGTTTTATAAATTCATCACTAGGATTTTCTAATTGCCCTAATGCTTCTTCAAGTGAAATATGCTGTGTGGATTTTTTATATTCAATACCGTATTCCCGAGGATCCACTTTGATCTCTGTGATTTCATCATTTTCTATAATAGTGATACTGCACTTTGAAAAGATCTCTGGTGTCCCTTCATTGCCTTTGATGATAATGAGTTTTTTATAGCGGTCTTTAAAGAGGGCAATGTATTTGTCTATAAAAGGTTTATGGAAAGCACCAATGATAGCAGTGTCACTTTGCGTGATATTGAGTAGTTTTTCAATGGTATTGAAAGAAGAACGCAGTCCCAGTTTCTCTCTGATCCTGGAAAATTCATACAGTTCCGGAAAATACTCTGAACGGTCATAATAGTGGATATTGTCAGGCAAGGTAGTGTTGTCACAGATCTCTTTGACCGTGGTACCGTCTTTTGCCGGTTGCAGTAAGTCGCCATGAAGAGAAAGCTTCAGATCATACGCCTGTAGATATTTTGCCGTTAAAGGAAAAATGTATGGGTTTTTGACTTTCCCGTCATAGGGGTAGCCGAACTCCACAGAATTTTCCAAAGGTGCATGTTTGACGAATTCATCAAAAATTTCAATGGATGCGGCAAATTCATCAAGACTCTCCCCTTTGACTCTCCAACCCAACATGAATGCAGCTACCTGTTCCGGTATGACTTCCTGTTTTAAAAAAGCCCGCATGACGGTCTTCATTTCTTCTTTTGTAAGATCACGGTTTCGTTTTGGCCCTGTTCCTACACATTTAAGGTAGGGAAGAAACTCTTTAGTGGTCATCATTAAAAGTCATTCAGGTCAATGCTGGATTTGGCATAGTTGGAGACATTGGATTCAAAGAAGTTAGATTTGACTTCATTCATCTCTAAATGTTTGGTGACCAGTTTTTGCAAGTAGGTTGTGCTTGTCTGTTTAAAGATCGGATCAAGGCCGATCTTTGTCAGTCTGTCATTGGCATAGTTGTGTACCGTCTGTTTCATCAGTTCAGGGGTCACTCCCATAATAGGGAATTGATCCAGGAGATAGTTCCCGTATTCCAATTCTATCTTCACGGCATCTTGTATCATGATATAGGCAGCGTCTATGGTAGAAGTTTGTATCTTGTTTTCTTTCTGGATGGTTTTAAAGATGTTGGCAAAAAGCGGCAAGTGGGTGTTGAGTTCATCTCGGGCGATGAACTTGATCATATCTCTTGCTCCGGGTACTTTGTCTCCTAGCAGGTAGATGTAGGAGAATCCGAGCAGGAAGTAGATACCTTCCAAGTTTACTGAAGCCATGGCAGAGAGCAGCATTTTGTCTACAGATCCGCCGTCTATGTAACGTGCGAACTGTTCTGCTATCTGCTGATTTTTGTTGTTGAGTGCGGCATCATATTTGTAAAGGTTAAAGACTTCATCGGAATTTCCGCAGGCATCAAGAAGTACAGCATAAGACTTGGAGTGGTTGACCTCCTGCATGATCTGCAGAGAGAGTACGGATTTGACCAGACGGTTGTTTGCCAAACGTCTGAAGTCGGAAAGGTACTCTTCCTGTGCAGAGTCATTAAAACTGAGTTGAGCAAAAGTCATTTTGTAAATGGATTGTTCATTATCGGTAAGTTTGTCAAAACTCTTTTTTTCAGAACTTGTATTGACTTCTGAGGGGAACCAGGTATTGGCATTCATCAGGTCATAAATATTGCTGTCCCAACGGTATTTGGAACGGTTGAAGTCTACAAAACCTGTAGGTGACCCGCCAAAGATCTTTTCATCGAGTATCTCTTCACCCTGAGGGTTATAATAATGTGTTACATCCATAAACTTCTCCTGTATTGTTATCAAATTAGTATATCATTTTATCTTTTTGATTCTCTAAATCTGTTGACAAGTATCAAGTTTGATACCTGTCAATACTCTGACCATGGATTTTCATTATAATGCTTACTATGCAAAATCATCAAACAGTTGTTTTTATGACAAAATCCCGTATCGGTATGGATAGAATCATGGTTATGGATCCTGCATGGAGTATTGCCTATGCAGTCTGAAAAGATACGTATTCTCATTAATGGTTTTGGACGTATAGGCAGAAGTGCTGCTCGCATCATACTGGAAGAAGAGAGTCTGGAGTTAGTGGGTATCAATGACCTCTATAGTTATGAGCAGATGGCATATCTTTTAAAATATGATTCTAGTTATGGCATGCTTGACTATACTATAAGTGTAAAGGAAGATAGACTTTTTATCGATGATAAGGTTATAAAACTTTTTTCGGAACCTGATCCTGAAAATATGGATATAAACGATTTAAATGTAGATGTGGTTCTGCAATGCAGTGGTATGTTTTTGACAACAGGATCGAATTTGCCTTTGATCAGGAATGGTGTAAGGAAAGTGATTATCTCTGCACCGGCAACAGATGATACACCAACGTATATTTTGGGTGTAAACGACAAAGCGTATAAACAGGAGTCTGTTATTTCGAACAGCAGTTGTTCCGCCAATGCCATTGTCCCCATATTTAAGATCATCGATAAGTATTTTGGCATCAATGCTGCGATGATGAGTATGTATCACAGTTATACGAGTTACCAGAATCTGCTTGATGGAAAACACTACTCAAAAGATATACGAAGAACACGTTCTGCAACACAGAATATTATTCCTCTTATGAGTTCTGCTGCAGAAGCGACGGGCTGTTTTTTCCCACATCTCAAAGAGAGGCTTTATGCTAAAAGTATTAGAGTGCCCATCCCTAGTACTACCCTTTATGATCTAAGTATCCAACTTGAGGGGAGCTATACAAGAGAAGAGGTCAATCAACGATTGGAGGAAGAGGTGAGATCCTCGTACAGAGATATACTTGATATTACAAATATTCCAAATGAATCCAACGATTATATACAGAATCCGCATAGTGCTGTGATCAATCTTCCTTTGACTGATCTTTCAGGAGGAGATCTGCTAAGGATCTCAGCCTGGCAGGATAATGAATATGGGTATGCCAAAAGACTGGTTGATATGGTAAAAGTCATTCAGGAAACCACATAGCATAATATTAAAATAAATTGATTGACTTTAATCAAAAAATAACAGAAATAAAATGTTTCGATCAAAGATCTTTGATTTATTGACAGTTGTCAAACCATTTGGAAACAGCTTCTATTATAATGGGCTCCTTGTAAAAGTGTGGGAGAAACAGTGATGATAAAAACAATTATAAAAAGAGACGGAAGTTCTCAAAAATTTGTACCTTTCAAGATAGAGGATGCTATTAAAAAAGCCTTTGAAAGTGAAGTAAAAACCTATGACAAGAGTGTTTTTTCGGAGTTAATGGAGAGTATCAAAAACAGAGATGAGATCTCTGTTGAAGAGATACAGGACAGCATTGAAAAGGTACTTTATGACCATCAGCATTTTGAAGTGATGAAGTCTTTTATGCTCTATCGTCATATGCATAAAATCCAAAGAGAACAGATATTGGGGCTGAATGAAGATACTACATACATCAACTCCACACAGACCATCAAAGAGTATATCGATAAGTCCGACTGGAGGATCAATGCTAATTCAAATACCGGCTACTCCAATGCCGGACTTGTCAATAATACCGCAGGCAAGGTGATTGCCAACTTTTGGCTCGATACGATCTACTCCAAAGAAGAGGGGTATGCACACAGAGACGGAGATTATCATATCCATGATCTGGATTGTTTGACCGGATATTGTGCAGGATGGAGCTTGAGAGTACTTTTAGATGAAGGGTTTAACGGGGTCAGAGGCAGAGTAGAGAGCAGCGCACCGTCACACTTTAGAGAAGCATTGGGACAGATGGCAAATTTTTTGGGTATTTTGCAGAGTGAATGGGCAGGGGCACAGGCATTTTCTTCCTTTGATACCTACTTGGCACCCTATATATTTAAAGACAGACTTTCGTTTGATGAGATCAAAAAAGCCATAAGAAGTTTTGTTTACAATCTTAATGTCCCGGCACGCTGGGGGCAAAGCCCTTTTACTAATATTACCATTGACTGGACGGTTCCTGCCGATTTGAAGGATCAGATACCGACAAGAGATCAGCATCACCTTTTTTCAGGACTGGATGATGAAGAGTTATTGACGCGTGCCAAGGAGAGAGATGAAAGTATTACCTCTCTGGAGAGTATGACTTACAGCTATTTTCAGCCTGAAATGAATCTTATTAACAAAGCGTATTATGAAGTGATGACGGAAGGCGACAAGAACGGACAGCCCTTTACCTTTCCCATTCCTACGGTAAATATCACTGAAGACTTTGACTGGTATGGAGAAAATACGGATATCCTTTTTGAAAATACGGCAAAGATCGGATCTTCCTATTTTCAAAACTTTATAGGCAGTCAGTATGTGAGAAATGAAAAGGGTGAACTGATACCCAATGAAGAAGCATATAAACCGGGACATGTGCGAAGTATGTGCTGCAGGCTTCAGTTGGATCTTCGTGAACTTTTGAAAAGAGGCGGAGGGTTGTTTGGAAGTGCGGAGATGACAGGAAGTATCGGTGTGGTGACGATCAATATGGCGCGACTGGGGTATCTTTATGCCGGTAATGAGGAGAAGCTTTTTGCGCGACTTTCCAAACTCATGGAGTATGCCTATTCAACACTTGAGAAAAAAAGGATCTTTATCCAGGAAATGTATGATAGAGGTCTTTACCCCTATACGGCAAGGTACCTTCCAGGATTTAACAACCACTTTTCTACGATCGGTGTCAACGGGATGAATGAGATGATACGAAATTTTTCCAATGACAGGCATACGATAGCCGATACCTTTGGAAAAGAGATGGCGATGAAGATCCTGGATTTTATGAGAGATCAGCTCAAAGATTTTCAAGAGAGATCTGGGAACCTCTACAATCTGGAAGCAACACCGGCAGAGGGAACGACATACAGGTTTGCCAAAGAAGATGCCAAAAGATATGACGATATCATCCAGGCAGGAACGAAGGAGAACAACTACTATACCAACTCTTCCCAGATCCCTGTATTTTATACGGATGATCCTTTTGAAGCATTGATTTTGCAAGATGATCTGCAGTGCAAATATACAGGGGGAACGGTATTGCACCTTTATATGAGAGAGAAGATCAGTTCTGCAGAAGCAGGAAGAAAACTGGTGAGAAATGTTATTAGTAATTTTAGATTGCCGTATATTACGGTAACACCGACATTTTCTATTTGTGAGAAACATGGTTATCTTTCCGGTGAGCATGAGTATTGTCCAAAATGTGATGAAGAAATTTTGCAAGAGGTGTGTTGATGATCAGTGCAGGAGAAGGGCGCTACCGTGTCCATTTAGAGTCTTATGCCATAGGTAAGGACAGGCTTGTTATTATCACAGGCGGAGAGGAGGAGCATATGGGTTCGGCAACCTTGATAGAAGGAAAAGGTCATTTGCAGACCATGATCAAAAAAGGACATCAGGATCATGTTATTTCAGAGAAAATGGCAAATATGATTTATGATAAAATGGGTGAAGACCTGTTGGTGGTTTGCGGTATTCATATCGATGATGCCAGTAAAGAGGAGATAGAGATGTTAGTCCATAATGCACAAGCGTGTGTAGATATTTTTTTAAAGGAGATAAAATGAATCAAAATAAAAGACTTGAATCGTTAAAAGAGAAAAGAACAAAATGTATTGTGTATACAAGAGTAATGGGGTACCACAGACCGGTCGAGAGTTTTAATATCGGTAAAAAAGGCGAGCATCAAGAGAGAAAGTTTTTTCTTGAAAGAGCATCACAGATCAATGCTGCATAAACCTCTTTACGACATCACTCCTTTCACAGCTCTGGATTATCCGGATCACCTGGCAACTATTTTCTGGTTTGCCAAGTGCAATATGCGTTGTGTATACTGCTACAATAAAGACATCGTATTTGGAGAGGGGAAGATAAGCCAGGAGGAGGCATTGGCTTTTTTGGAGAGTAGAGTAGGACTGCTTGAAGCAGTGGTTCTCTCTGGAGGAGAAGCTACACTCTATGATGACCTGGTAGGGTTCTGCCAAAAGATCAAGCAGCTAAAATTCAAGATCAAGCTGGATACCAATGGTATAAATTTTGACAGGGTTCATGCTTTGGTAGAGAATGACCTGGTTGATTATATTGCACTTGATTACAAAGCCCCCAAAGAGAAATATTTTGAGATAACAAAAGATAAACATTTTGACACTTTTTCCAAAACACTTAATTTTCTGATCCAAAAGCAGTTTCCTTTTGAGGTGAGGACAACAGTGCATAGTGATTTGTTAAGAGTAGAAGAGATCAACAGGATCATCAAAGACCTACTTAAAAAAGGATATAAGGGCACGTATTATCTGCAGCCCTTTGTCTTTACTGAGCATACGATCGGAAGGGTTAAAGAAGAAAAAAACCCTTTTGATACATCACGGCTTTCTAAAGAGTTGAAAGTGGTTTGGAGAACGTAGAAAAATTGATATTGTTAATATTGATAGTGGGTAGTATATTCTCTGCTACCACTCTTTTTTGATTGATACGTATCAAAATCACTTTATATGCGTATAAAAAAAGGTAAAGCCATCATTAGAAGAGACAAAAATACCATGAGCCATAGATCCAGGCTGAAATAGGGTAATACGGCCAAACCTATACCGGAGAGTAGCGCTATGGCTTTTCTCTGGGACTTCCCGTACATCATGTATGATAATGCCACTGAACCGAAAAAAATATAAATAAGCAGTGTAGATGTTGACATGTCAAAATTCCTAAAAAGCTTATTATAATGAAAAATCTTAAACAGAAGTTATCTTAAGTACTTTCGGAGTATAATTCTGTAAATATTTTAGGACTCATACAGCCCTCCTGTCCGATGGCAACACCACCGAACCCGTATATGATTACACAGTTTTGGAGTGATGATCGTTATGTTTATTTTTGACACCCTCTCTTTGGTATTTGTAGCACTCATTGTCCTGGGTGCCATACCTAATATTTTTTATTCGTCAGGTTACCTTTCCCATATCGAGAGAAAAGCACACTATCAACTACACTACTTTACATTCATCCTTTCAATGCTTGGTGTCGTGGTCTCTGCCAATGCTTTGGTATTTTTGCTCTTTTGGGAGTTGATGAGCCTTACCAGCTGGCAGTTGATCCTGACAGAAGGCAAAGAGAAAAAAACGCTTGAAGCTGCCAGCTTTTACTTTTTTATGACCCATTTCGGATTTGTTTTTCTGCTGCTCTTTTTTCTCATTGCAACAGACGGTGATCTGGAACTGGGATTTTCTGCTATGCATGGCATTGTTTCCGAATTTGCCTACCCAACTCTGCTTTTTTTCTTTATGATACTGGGTTTTTTAAGTAAAGCGGGTGCTGTACCTCTGCATGTCTGGCTGCCTTATGCCCATCCGGAAGCTCCTTCTCCAGTCTCTGCCCTGATGAGTGGGGTGATGCTCAAAGTTGCTATTTACGGACTGTTCCGTTTTCTTTTTGATGTACTTTACCCCTGGCCTATGGAGTGGGGTGTGTTCATTCTTGTTATCGGGTCACTCTCTTCTCTAATCGGGGTGCTTTATGCCCTGAGCGAGCATGATATCAAAGCACTGCTGGCAAATCACTCTATTGAAAATATCGGTATTATCCTGATCGGGTTTGGAATGGGGATGATCTTTGACAGTATGGGTTTAAAAGTGTTAAGCTCTTTCGCTTTCATTGCAGCACTGTTTCATACCTTTAACCATATGAGTTTTAAATCACTGCTTTTTATGGGTGCAGGAGCAGTGTTGCATCAGACACAGACTAAAAATATTGAGAAATATGGTGGACTTATCAAGGCCATGCCTGTGACTGCGCTAACGTTTCTGTTGGCATCTATCTCTATCTCTGCCTTACCTCCGAGCAATGGCTTTTTAAGTGAATGGATGATCTTCCAGTCCATGCTTGGTTCTAGCCATCTTGATAACACCTCTTTAAAGTTGGCGATTCCTTTTGCCATTTTTGCACTGGCAATGACAGGAGGATTGGCGATCGCCTGTTTTGTCAAAGCCTATGGTATTACTTTTCTTGGCTTACATAGAAGTAGCAATGCCAAACATGCCCATGAAGTGAATTTTCTCATGCGTGCCGGGATGATACTGATGGCCATGGTGGTACTTTCCCTGATGCTCTTGACCCCCTTTTATATAAGCTGGTTCGATAAAGTCCTTTCCGGACTGGGACATCTCTCTGTGTATGACAAGATCTTTCCTGACGGCATTTGGCATATGCATTCGGTAAGCTCCAATGGAGGGGTCGTCTCTCCACTCATCCTTCTTTTGGCACTCCTAGGGATCACTGTACTGTTGATGTTCGCCTACAAAACCTTAAAAGTCAAAGAACGTATCCATCATACCTGGGCTTGCGGTTATCGGACTTCTGCCCGTACGCAATATTCTGCAACAGGATTTGCCGGACCGATACGAAGGTTCTTCAGCTGGCTCTACAAGCCGGATGAACATTTTTCCAAGGAGAATATTGCAGGACATCAGAGTAAATTCAGTGATTCCCATTATGAAGTACATGTCAAACCGCTCTTTGAAACTACACTTTATACATCTGTAGGGAAAGCAGCCAACCGTATCAGTTACTGGGTCTATCGTCTCTCCCATTTTGAACAGACCCGTTATGCAGCGATGATCTTTAATCTAATGCTGACCGTACTTTTCAGTTATCGTATCTTTGCACACGATTTTTCCTGGGCGACATTGGTACTTGAAGGGGTTGTCATGATCATTTCGATCAAAGTATTGATCATAGGAGATAGGAAATGATCATGTATCTTTTGACCATTGTGATACTGCTGCTGCTTGCTCCGATCTTACTGGATTTTATTAAAGCACTCAAAATGCTGCTCTTGTACAAAAAACCCATTTCTCTTTTTCAGGGCTATCGGAATTTTGCCAAACTGATGCAAAAAGAGACAGTGATTTCTTCAGAAACAAGTGCCATTACCAGGGTTGCACCGTTCCTGGTACTCTCTCCTCTGCTCGTGACGCTTTTCTTTTTGCCGCCGGTGGTGCAGGGTGCCTATTATGTCAGTTTTGTGGATGCCTTTACGATTACGGGGCTTATTGCACTTTCCACATTCTTTTTAATGCTGCTGGGGCTTGACAGTGCTTCTGCTTTCGGAGGTATGGGGAGTTCGCGTGAAGCCTTTATCGCTGCACTGGTGGAGCCTGCCATGGTGTTAACGGTTTTTTCTGTCTCCATGATGGCAGGTGATCTTGGTGTGGGACAGGCAGGCGTCAATCTGGCTGCCCATTTCCCTAAAGAACATATGGCAAGTTTTCTCTTTGCCGCTATCTCTTTTTTCATTTTGCTGATCGCAGAAAATGGGCGTATCCCTGTGGATAATCCTGAGACACATTTGGAACTGACGATGGTGCATGAAGCGATGATCCTTGATCTTACGGGAGTTTATCTGGCGATCATAGAATCGGCAGCCTCTGTCAAGTTTGTTATCTTTGCTTCTCTGTTCGCCTCACTCTTTATGCCTTTTGGTCTGCAGTATGCAGCACCGGTGGCTTTTGGACTTTTTATTGTTAAACTCTTTGCTATTGCTGCTGCAGTGGCACTGATCGAGGTCAATACTGCCAAGCTGAGACTTTTTAAAGTACCCAATCTATTGGGTATTGCCATTGTCTTTGCTTTTTTGTCATTGATCACATTTTATGTACTGGGAGCGTAGCAGATATGGTTGATTTCCTTATTGGACTTTTTTTGGCAACACTGATCGTTGCACTGTTCACCTCAAGACTCTACCGTCTGATACTCTGGTATTCGATGAATTCACTGATCCTGGGTCTGCTGGCGCTTGTTATAGGCAGAACACTGGATGACAAGGCTATGCTAATCACCGGTATTGCCACTATTCTCATCAAAGCGATCGGTATTCCCTATCTGCTTAAGAACTTGAGTTCCAAATTCCATTTTGTACGCCAGATACAGCCTGAGATCAAAGTGCAGTATGCCATTATATTGATTCCGGCGATCCTGGTTTTTACCTTTTACCTTGCCGAACCGATCACACATATGATACATGGCAATGCCAACTATATTGCTATCAGTATCTCTTCACTTTTTCTGTCGCTGCTTCTCATGATGGAACATCGCAATGTGGCACCGAAGATCATTGGATTTCTAAGTATGGAAAATGCACTGTTCCTCTTGGGTATTACCGCTACAGACGGTATGCCGATGCTGGTGGAACTGGGTATTTTCTTTGATCTGCTGATGGCGATCGTGGTCATTAACCTGCTTTTCCATAATGAGGAGGCAAACCTATGATGCTTACACTGCTTGTGCTTCCTGCACTTATTATGTTTATTGTCAGTTTTTTCAAGAATAAAAAAGCGAAGTTTCTTTTACCGGTCAGTTCCTTTGCCATACTTTTGCCGATCATTGAACTGTTTGTGCTACCAAAGCCTTATGCTATTGCGGGGTCATATCTGGTTGCAGATAAACTTGATACCTATATTTTACTGGTATCGTCTATTGTCGGTATAGGGGTGACATTGGCACTCTTGACACTGGACAAGCATGTGAAGGTCTCCGCCAATGCCTACCGCCGGTTTTACCGGTTTTTTGCCATTTTCTGGGTAGGTCTGAGTATTTCAATTCTTTCAAATCACATGGGTATCTACTGGATCGGACTGGAGCTTGCCACACTTTCAACCGTCTATATGATCAAAACTAACCATACCCGTGCAGCCCATAAAGAGGCATGGAACTATATGATCGTGGGTGCCATTGCCATTTCACTGGTCTTGTTCGGGATCATTCTAATGTATGCGAGTGCCAAGCCGATCCTTGGGGAGGAGGCGATGCAGTTTGACCTGCTACTTTCCCACGCCAAAGAGATTCCGTCTCCGTTCCTTTTTGAAATGGGGTTTGCTATTGCTACAGTAGGTATGTTCGTAAAAATGGGCTTCTTCCCCATGAACCTCTGGTTGGCAAATATTGAACGTGCCTCTTTTTATCCTGTTGCTGCACTTTTCAGCGGTATTCTGGAATCGGCAGTGCTTATCGGCTTTTTTCGTTTCAGTCAAATTGCCATGGAGATCAATTATGCACATCTCTATGGCTTTGTGTTTGTCTATACCCTTTTGACCATTTTTATTGTCTCTTTCCTGATCTTCAGGGCAAAAGACTTTATGCGACTCTTTTCTCT
The DNA here is from genome assembly GCA_027065815.1 of Sulfurovum sp. Classification (GTDB taxonomy): domain Bacteria; phylum Campylobacterota; class Campylobacteria; order Campylobacterales; family Sulfurovaceae; genus Sulfurovum. Next base: position 38,292 of record JAMONL010000222.1, on the reverse strand, counting down.
TTCGGGGATTGAACATATGGCACTTATTGTGCTGTTCTGGGTAAGTGGCGGTACCTTTGCCGCACTGCTGCATTTTGGTGCACATGCTTTTTTGAAACCGGCACTCTTTCTCTCTACAGGTGTACTGGAGTCCAATGGAAAATACCGTATTGCAGGTGCTTTACGAGGGTACAGGGGTAAAAAAGGAACACTCTTTTGGTTTCTTGTTTCCCTCTTTTTACTGGCGATCATCTCTCTGCCTCCAAGCCCGATGTTCTTCAGTGAACTTTATGGATTTGGTGCCATGATGGAAACTGCCAAACACAGTGACCATATGCTGGCAATGATCGCTGCCATACTGCTTCTGCTCATACTGCTCTCTGTCATTTTCTACCGTTTTGTGGCGATCTACCAGTCTATGAAATATGAAGGCAAAGAGGAAGAGAAAAAAGTGTATGCCAGTGAACTGTTTGCTCTGGTCATCTTTGCACTTTGTCTTGCTGCACTAATGCTTCCGGCATCACTTGACTACTTGAGGAGTATCGCATGAGACTGATCGCCCGTTATGCCAAAGAACTTGAAAATATATTTGAAGTGGTGACTGTGTGGGATGAAGCAGTAGAAAAAGAACAGGTTCCAAAAAATGATCCGCGTATCAAAACATTGACCAAAACACATCCCACTGCCATTTGGTTCGAGCGTAAGATGCATGATGATTTTGGCATACTCATTGAAGATGCTTTTGATAACCGGCCGCTTGTGCATCAGGAACGCTTTCCAAAAAGTATCCACCCAATGCAAAAAAGTTTTCAAAAGAAAAGTCTGGCTTTTGATGATTACAAAGCGTATAAATATGAAGCAATAGGTGGTGACGGTGTGTTTGAAGTCTCTGTCGGTCCGATCCATGCAGGGATCATTGAACCCGGTCATTTCCATTTTTCACAGGCAGGGGAAGAGATGCTGCATCAGGAGGTCAGACATTTTTACAAATATCGTGCCATTGAAAAGATGTTGGAGGGTAAAACACTCATAGACGCCAAACCGGTCATCGAGCGTATCAGCGGCAATGAGAGTATCGCGTATCAGATCGCATGGAGAGATGTTGTTTTACAGGCAACAAAAAGTCAACTTCCTGACGTAAACCATAAATACCATGCCTTGCTGCTGGAGCTTGAACGTACGATCCATCATCTGACCGATCTTGGTTTCATTCCCAATGATGCCGGTTTCTCTGTGGCACTTGCCTTTGCCTCCAAACTCTCGGAAGAAGCAAGACGGGAACTTAAAAGAGTGACAGGACACCGTTTCGGTTTTGCTGCCATAGATTTTGAAGCACATACACTTGACACTGAAGCTATGACAGTTTATCTTGATACTCTGCAGGAAGCCATCACTTTCTTTGAATCATGGATCATCGATATACCCTCACTCTGGGACCGCTTCGATACTACCGGTATTCTCAAAACGGAAAAAGCGCTCAAATACGATACGGTAGGCATTGTTGCACGTGCTTCCGGTCTTAGACTTGACAGAAGAGATGAACCGTTTTACCATGAGCATGGGTTTGTAATGCAGACGCAAAAAAGTGCTGACGTGGCGGCACGCTTCAAAATAAGACTTGAAGAAGTAAAAAATACACTGCTGATGATGAGAAACTTTAGGGTAGAAGCATGTGAAGCTGTGAAGTTGGGTGAAGTAGAAGATGGAGAGTATTTCAGCTTTGTTGAAAGTTCCATCGGTGAACTCTTTATGAGCATAGAGATCAATAAGGGTGTGATCGAACGTTTTTTTGTCCGTGATCCAAGCTTTGTTAACTGGCAGGCACTCCACTTAATGATGCCGGGTAATATTATTGCCGATTTTCCGCTCATCAATAAAAGCTGTGATCTCAGTTATGCAGGAAATGATTTATGATACGATTTTGGAACAGACGAATAAAAACAGGTCTCTTGACTGAAAATCCTGAAATAGACCGGGAACTTAAAGTCATTCAAAAAGAAATAAAAAGTCTTGTTAGTAAAAAATTTGCCGGTAGCCTGGCAATACGTATGGTGGACAGCGGCAGCTGCAATGCCTGTGAAGCCGAGTGTAATGCACTTTCCAACCCTTACTATGATCTGGAGAGACTGGGTATTTATTTCGTTGCCAGCCCCAGACATGCAGATGTCATGCTACTCAGCGGTTTGATGACCTTCAACATGGTACCGCATGTACTGGATGCCTTTAAACAAATGCCAGCACCCAAATGGGTTATCACTTTAGGTGCCTGTCCTGCCATGGAAGCCCCTTTTGAACAGACTTTTGCTATAAAGGCACCGGCAGAAGCGCATCTTTCTATTGCCCACCATATTCCGGGATGTCCTCCAACGCCTAAGGAGATAATCGAGGGCTTGTTAGTATTTTTGAGAAAGATGTAATTTTTTTATTTGATAAGTATCAAGAGATAAAGTCAGCTTTTTTATTATACTAAAGGTTATGAAAAAATGTCAAAAAACAGTACTTATCACAGGAGCCAGTAGCGGTATGGGAAGATCAACCGTTATTGCTTTGGCAAAGCAGGGGTTTGTAGTCTATGCCGGTTCCCGAACACCGGACAAACTCTTTGATATACAAACAGAGTTTATCCGTCCGATCAAATTGGATATCACTGATCCTCAAAATATTGAAGAGAGTATAGGGTTTATTGATGAGATAGATATACTCATTAACAATGCAGGGTATGGTTTGGTCTCTACGGTTGAGGATGTCACAGAAAAAGAGATGTTCGATCAGTTCAATGTCAATGTCTTTGGCATCTTGCGTGTGTGTAAAGCAGTTATTCCGAAGATGCGAAAGCAGGAGTCAGGGGTCATCATTAACATAAGCTCTTTTCTTGGAAAGATCGGTCTGCCGCTGTTTACTTTTTACAATGCAAGTAAATATGCTGTTGAGGGGATCACCGACTCGCTGCGTTATGAATTAAAAGATTTCAATATACGTGTACACTCTATTATGCCCGGTTTTTTCGATACGAATTTTGCACGTGATAACTTAGTGACCAATAGTAAAACCTTTGAAGGGGACTCAGCCTATGCTGAAATGGTCTCAACACTTGCCCCGACCATTGTTGCGCAGATCAATGAAGGAAACAGTACAGAAGAGGTTTCGGAAATGATCCTGGAGATCATAGAGAATGTCAATTTTCCTGCACGTAAAACGGCAGGAGACAAAGCCAAAAAATTCATACCAATGAAAAAAGAGTTGAGTGATGAAGATTTCGAACGCAGGGTAAGAGCCTATTATGATCTTTAAAAAGTGCTGTTAAATGGAAAGTTTCTTTTTTAATATTACAGAGCGACGCTACAAAGTTACAGAACTTTTTAGAGATAAGCAGGCATATCTGCAAAGGGTTGATATTTCCAACGGTATTGTCTTTATCGAGAGCAGATCATACGTAAAAAGAGAAGCACTGAGGCTTAAGAATCTGGACAGAATGGTAATGATCGTGATGGTTAAAAAGGGAGAATTGGTCATAGAGGATCATCGTTCAGACCGTCAAGAATATATCAAAGAGGGGAGTATCAGTATTTTCTGCTCTTCAAATCAGGATCTCTCTTTTCATATTCCAGAGTATGAAAAGTCAAATATTTTTGTCCTTTTTATTGCAGATTTTTTTCTAAAACGCTACCTGAGCGGAAACAAACAGGAACCCATTGATTTTCTTTATGGCAAAATACAGCATGATCTCTCTTTGGAGTGTATCAATACGCTCCCCATAGATGCGTTAACGCTCTACAGGGTAGAGAAGATCTTGCATATCACAGAGAATGATACAATGCAGAGTATACGTGCCGAGCATCGTGTGATAGAGTTTATGATACATCGGTTTTCACTGCTTGATATTTTTGATGAGGTCAGTGATGAAGAGTTGGCGCTGGCTTCCAAAGCAAAGTCTGTACTGTTGAGCGACTTTATTGAACCTCCGACAGTGGAGGTTCTGGCGCATCTCTGTGCTACCAATACTTCCAAACTTCAAATGGTATTCAAAAGAGTCTACAAAACCACTATACATACCTATGTACAAAAACTGCGTTTGGAAGAGGCGAACATTTTATTGAAAGAAGAAGACCTTACAATAGGGGAGATAGCCAAAAAAGTAGGCTACAGACATCAGGGACATTTTTCAAAACTCTTTTTTGCCAGTTATGGTGTGTACCCTAAAGAGTTGATAAAAGGATAACCAAGCTTATTTCTTTTTCTTGATCATCCATTTTTTGAAGGGTTGCAAAGAGCTAATGTAGTCAGCGACATCTTTAAATTCCTGATCTTCCAAAGGAAGTGTCGGCATAGCATTGGCAGAATAACCAAATTCTTTTGCCAGACTGTACGGATCTTTGGCATAGTGTTCTATCTCTGCTTTGGTTCTTGTATAAGAGACCATATTGAAATCCGGTCCCAGTCCGTTTCCACCATTGATCGTATGACAAATGGCACAATTGGCTGCATAAACAGCTTTCCCTTTTTCAACATTTGCAAAAAGTGATGTCCCCAGTAAAAGTATAAGTGTTAATGTTTTTTTCATAATAAACCTTTCTATTTTGATTAAATAGGATAAAAATACTCCCATTTAAAAACTTATGAGAAATATAACTCAAGAAAATGCATAAAAAATTGATCTAGATCAATAATAGGATAGAAATACTCCTATTTAAACAGTTTTTATAAAAAATAAACCTTTTTGTGCTAAAAGAAAATTCTTTTTGTGCTAAAAGTATCTTGATTCTTCGTTTCTCTTATTCTATACTGAACTTATCAAAATTATAAAAAGGATATAGAATGTCAAAAGTAGTATTAATCACAGGAGCAAGTTCTGGTATGGGAAAACGAACATCGGAATTTCTTGCAAAGAATGGGTATATGGTCTATGCAGGGAGTAGAAAAGCAGAGAGCTTGGAAGCTAAAGAGAATCTAAAGCCTGTCTACCTGGATGTCACTGATTCTGAGTCTATTCAGGAGGCAGTTGAAACCATCATTAAAAATGAAGGGAAGATCGATGTATTGGTCAATAATGCAGGATATGGTCTACTTTCAACGGTTGAAGATGGTACGGACGAAGAGATGTTTGACCAATTTAATGTCAATGTCTTCGGACTGCTCAAAGTGACAAGAGCAGTTCTGCCTCATATGAGAGAGGCAAAGTCAGGAGTTATCATTGATATTTCTTCGTTTTTGGGTAAAATGGGATTACCACTTTTGGCACATTACAACGCAAGTAAATATGCTGTTGAAGGCATTGTAGACTCTTTACGTTTTGAAACGTTACCGTATAATGTCAGAGTACACTCTGTTCAGGCAGGACTTTTTAGTACGAATTTTGTCAAAGAGGGTTTGGTTGCAAATGCTAAAACAACTGCGGAAGACTCTCCTTATAAAAATTTGGTTGCGCATTTTGTACCTATCGTTGCAGCAGCGATCAATGAGGGACCCGAACCACAACCTATAGCAGATGCCGTTAAAATGATCATTGAGAATGATGATGCGGATATTTTTGTGCCTGTAGGTGTAGAAGCAGAGACTTTTGTACCGCTAAGAAAAGAGTTAAGTGATAAAGCATTTGAACAGAAAGTAAAAGAGACTTTCGGTATCTAATAAGGGATCCATCATGAAAAAGTTAATTCATCCGGTTACAATAACTTTTGTTGTTGTAACACTCATTATTTTACTGCCATTTTTTATAAAAAAATCAATCCCGGTACTGACTGATGCGCAGTTGAGGAGCCGTGCACTCTCCACAGCATTTAAACCGATCCCTATCACGTATGAGGATCTGTTGAAAGTAGTGGATAATCCTGAAAACCCCATGAGCAAAGAGAAGATCGCTTTGGGAAAAAAACTGTTTAACGATACACTGCTGTCAGATGATAAAACGGTTTCATGTGCTTCCTGTCATAAACTGAAAGAAGGAGGAGATGACAATCTTCCTACTGCCATAGGGGTGAGGGGGCAAGCAAATCCTTCACACTTGAATTCACCGACGGTACTTAATGCCGCATTGGCAAAAGCGCAATTCTGGGATGGTCGTGCCAAAGATGTGGAAGAGCAGGCAGGCGGTCCGATACAGGCGCCGTTTGAGATGCATATGACTCCGCAAGATGTGGAGAAGAGACTCAATAGTCATTCTGAGTATGTTGCAAAATTCAAAAATGTCTTTCATGAAAATAATGTGACCTTTGAACAGGTACGAAAAGCTATCGGAGCCTACGAGCGTACACTGCTTACCAGAGGTGCGTATGACAGATTTCTGGAGGGTGATAACAATGCCATCTCAGTACAGGCAAAACGCGGGATGACCCTTTTTCTTACCCAGGGATGCAAAGGATGTCATGCCGGTATGTCGGTAGGGGGACAGAGTATGCAGAAGTTTCCACTTAGACGTTATGTATCAGAGTATATCGGCTTGTGGTTTGAACCGGATGTCAAGCTGAGAGAGAGTCCATTCCCTTTTCTCAACGAGGGCGGATTTATGGGTAAAGACGGATCACAGCTCTTTCGTGTGCCGATATTGAGAAATGTGACCAAAACTTCTCCCTATTTTCATAATGGGAAAGTAGAGAAAATAGAAGAGGCAGTACGCATCATGAGTAAATATCAGGTTGGGAATGAATTTACGCCGGAACAGATAGATGATGTGGTGGCATTTTTGAAAACCCTTGAGGGGGATGTGGTAGAATACAATATCAATCAATAAAGGTATGGTATGAAAGCAGAAGAGGAGAGTAAAAGAAAAGTTCTCATAGGATTACTTATCATCAGTCTCTTGGCCTTTCTTGCTATTCTCTATAATGTGCTTACAAATGGACTTTTGCTCATGATCGACAGGTGGGTTAGTAGAGAGATCTCCAATATCCAGTCTCCTGCTTTGACAGAATTGATCATATTCATTACCAATATCAACGGTATGATGGGTTCTGCGATCTTCTCCATACTTTTCATATCTTTTCTGATTCATAAGAAATATTATGTGGATTTAAAATTTTATCTGTTGGCATTTTTGGGAGCCTCTGCACTGTTCATTGTGATCAAACTCTTGGTTGAACGTGCACGTCCTGTTTTAAAGATCATCAACGAGCAGGGCTTCTCTTTCCCTTCAGGACATTCAACGATGTCTATGGCGATAGCACTGACTCTCTACTTTATCTTTGTAGCAAAGATCGACTCGGTTGCCAGACGCAGATTGTTACTCATGGTCTGTCTTTTATGGCCTCTGCTCATCGCTTTCACACGGGTCTACTTAAATGTGCATTGGCTCTCTGATACAATAGCAGGATTGAGTCTCGGCCTTTTTTGGGTTATACTTCTTACCTTTATACCAAAACTCCAGAAACTATAAAAAGATGGTAGGGTGAAGGTATGCCTTCACTTTATATTTGCCTGTCTAAAATAGCAGATGTTCATATTTTAATCATTCATCAGTAAAAGATATAATAAAAGTCATTTAATTGATTAAATTTTAATCATTTTTCTGTCTTATGAGTTGATACAAATCAATTTTTAAACTATAACCTGAAACTATAATATCTGTCAATTATAAAAAAGGAGAGAAAATGACTTTTGAAACTTCAGTAGAACTGCTCAAATTTCATAATGTTGCTTATACCGTTTATGCAATGCTGATCATTTCGGTCATAGCATGGTTTGCCTATAACCTAACACGTGAAAAGAAAGCTGAACCAATCGTTCGGATACCGTTTTATTTGTATATAGGATTTTTGGTGGCGATGGGTGTGGGGCATCATATATTCACATATAATACTATTCCCTGGGTATCTGAGGATATTATGAGGCACAATATCACACCAGATAAGACTTTTCAAATCAAAATAGCGAATCATAAATTTGATATGCCGGAAAAAATGGAGATCAAAAAAGGTGAGAAAGTACTATTTGATGCACATAGTTCAGACTTGGTTTATGGATTTGGTCTTTTCCGTCAAGACGGAAGTATGATTTCACAGATGCAGGTTAATCCCGGATCTAGAAATGATCTACTTTGGACATTTAATGAGTGTGGGGAGTTTGATGTAAGATCAACAGAGTATGCAGGGCCAGCGGGAAATGCAATGTTTGTTAAAAAAGTAGTTATTGTCACAGGATGTGACAAGAAAGGGGTATAAAATGAGTTTAATGAAAGGAACAAATTTTGATGCATCAACATTGACAGCACTTCAAAAAGTAACACTTCGTGCGGTTGTGATGTCATTTTTGTTTTATGGTTTAGCGGCAATAGAGGGGACATTGATGAGAGTGGCTTTGGTAAATCCAAGTATTCCACCTATCCATGGTGCACCTGAACACTTTTTCTCTATCATGACCGTACACCCGATCATCGGTATATTTGGATCAACCTATCAGCTGGTATTTGCTGCATTTATGTTTTTGATACCATATTTGACCAAAAAGCCACTCTATAGTGTGGGCTTGGCAAACTTTGTATGGCTTATGATTACAATCGGTTCGGCATTGGCCTGGATTGCGGCATTTGTCTGGAGTTATGCACCACTCTATACACTCTATTGGCCACTTCCGGCAGATACGGCACAGTTTAATGTCATCGGAGGTATTGTCTTTATCATAGGTATTGCACTTATTATGATAGGAACACTCGGGTTTATCTATAACATTTATGCGACCATCTTTGCAAAAGTAGGGGTACATGCCAATAAAACGACCAAAGAGCTTCTTATTTCCGGTTTTGGTATTGACGGTATGTTGAACCTTGTGCATAAATTGACAGGAAAACCGCCTTATTCAAAAGAGCCGGCGTTGTCACTTCCAGTTGTTGCGATATTTAGAGGAACCATAGATACATTCCTGGATGCGTTGGTAATTTTGGGTGCAGGTATCCTTGTACTGGTTTATCTGCTTGCAGATGCAAGTGGTGTCAGTTGGGATGTCCATGCGGTAGATGCATTGTTGTATAAAAACTTCTTCTGGTGGGGGCTTGACCTTGTTGCTGACGGATTGGTGCTTATCTATGTGGCAGGTTCATGGTATCTTTTGGCCACACTGATCACTGGTCAGAAGCTGTTTATGGAAAACGTGGCACGTGCGGCACTTCTCTTGGAGCTTTTTGTTTCGTGGATGGTTTGGTCTCACCACCTTTTGGCAGATCAAGGTCAGCCTGAGATGATGAAACTGATCTCTGGAGAGATGGTAACCATGTTTGAGCTTCTTACACAAGGGTTGGCTTTGTTTATCACACTGATTACACTTTGGAAAGCCAGACCTCTTAAAATGACCATGGAGTTAAAGTATCTCCTTGCCGGTCTCTTAGGATTTGGTTTGGCAGTGCCTGCGGCTATTATCCAGGCAGATATGGGCATGAATAGAATTCTGCACAATACACAATGGATCATTGGGGCGCATGTGCATGTGGCATTGTTGACCGGATTGTACATGACACTTTACAGTGTGGTGTATGTACTCTGGCCACTTTTGACAAACAATACAAAGCTCTTCTCCATGAAGTTCGCCAACACACACTTCTATCTGCACTTGATCGGAAGTATCGGTATGGGTGCCTTTATGGGTATGGCAGGACTTGAGGGAATGCTCAGACGTCACTTCTATATGGATGGAGAGTATCAGACCTTCATGATATTGGCGGCTATTGCTGCGATTATGATGGTTGTAGCATGGATGTTCTTTATGATCAACATTATCATGTCAGTTGGTCTTAAAGGCTTGGTCGGTATTTTCCTTCCGGCTTCAGATGATACAGCGACATTTGGTATAGATCCGCAACCTTCTGTTGTCGTTTCACAGAAAAAATAAAACTTTACATACGGGGATTTCCCCGTATGATTTTTTTAGTAAGCCTATTGTATGATCTGGGTTTATTTAAAAGATCGATAATATTTTGCACACAGGGAGAGCACTTTGTTAAACAAAGAGAGAATGATGAATGAGATTCTGAATGTGGGTCTTTATGATCTGGTACTTCAAGATGTGCAAAAAGTGGTAGGTAAAGAAAAACCGACAAAAGAGGAGTTGGAAGAGGCTTTGAAAAAAGAGCCTCAAATTCTTCGAGACTACATGCAGACAAATGTCGAGTACAATTTAAGCAATATTCATCTGAAAAATATAGATCTTGAGCATGTTGATGCCTCTGTTAAAGAGAAAGCAGAAAAAATAAATCATAATTTAGACATCATGAGAGACATAGAAAAATACACCCTTGATTTTGAGCACAGCTCTACCCTTGTGCTTATATTTTCAGTAGAGTTTTTTGTCCTCTTCTCTGTGCAGTACTTTATCGTGTTGCTCGACTTAGGTGCGTGGCAATGGTGGATCTATGCATTCTTTTCGCTCTCTATTGTTGCTGCCTGGTGGTATGCTAAAAAACAGCAAAAAAAGTATCAAGTAAACAGTGCCAAGTACAAAGAACTCTATGAAGAAACCTTAGCTCTCATTGAAACGTTGGAAAAAGAGGGGCATGTAAAGAAAGAAAATCTTTATATAGATGAGTCAGATGAGCACATTTAATCCTATCAATTTATCCTACACATGGGATAGAGAAAATTTCGAAAAGGCATTTTCAAAATCTTATACACATCAGTTTAAAAATTCTGCCAGAAGGTATGTGGGGTGGTTTTTTGTCGCTCTGGCACAGTTCGGTGTAGTGGCGGCATTTAAAGGTGGCTCTATAGGACTTTTAATGTTATCAACTATTTTGATACTCTATTGGTATATGATAAAAAAGTGGCTGATACATCAAAGAGCCATGAGAGCTTATGAAAACTCACCATTGAAAAATTCTCAGATAAAGCTTCAGATAACAGAAGAGGGTGTCAAACAAGACAATATTTTTATATCATGGCAGGATATTCAGGGGCTTGTACCCATAGAAGATGATATACTGCTTTACTATAAAGAAAATGCTTTTTATATTCCTTCAAATGCGTTTCTTACCATTGAAGAGAAAAGTGCACTGAAAAGCTTAGCAAAAGAGAAAGGTAGACTGTTTCATGTTTAAACTCAGGTTTGTACCCTTATATATTTTAGTTGTCCTTATGGCAATATTGGTATTTTTTCAAGCTTGGACATTTTATCTGGGAACAACGGATGTAACGTTTGAGAGATTAACAGGCAGTAAGCCGTATAACGAGATAAAAGAGATGTCACTGAGACGTTATAAGGAAGGTGCTATCTCCCCGCATCTTTTTACAATAAAAACAGATGATGATAAAAAAATGATAGAAAAACTCTCTAAAGATTGTGTGATGGAGAAGATAACTATTGAGAAATTGCCGGAAGAGGCAAAAGAGACTGACAAAGAGATGGTAGAAGTGATAGAAAAATCACCCTATATCTACCTAAGTAAATCGTATGATCTGCAAGATCCAAAAGAGGGCAGAATGTGCCTGCTCTTTAGGGACAAAGAGCATCTTTACCTTTTTATAAACGGGAACTTATAAGATGTTGGATTATATTTATGCAGGTATCATTATCTTCTTTTTGATTATTATATTGGTTATTGCAAAAGTAGAAGATGGTGAAGATATGGATTACAATGAGAAGGAGGAGGAAGAAAAATGAAAGGTTTTTTAATATTTCTTGGCATTACGATGTTAATAATGGGTGCATATATCTACTATAATATTCAGCACCCAACAGATTCGATGATAGTACGAAATGGAGCGTATTGGACGATATTTGAGCACAATATCAGCAAGTAAATCTCCATTTTTGAATTACTTGTGCTAAATCAACTTTACAACATCAAAAAATTGTTATTATCCTTATATTAATTTAAGGACGAATTACATGCAAAAAATATATATACTTTTTTTTGTGACTATAATACTCAATTCTCTGCTTTTTGCAGACAGCGGTAAAAAAGTATTTGAGACCTATTGCTGGGGATGTCATCATCAGACCGCAGTAGCATTCGGACCACCTTTTTCAGAAATAGCATCCAAAAGAACGGCAGAAGAGATACATGCGATGATCACAGACCCCGCTTCTGTTTCAAAAGTACTGGGATATAAACGAAATGCCATGCCTGCGTTTACGCTAAATCCACAAGAACTTAAAGCCATTACATCCTATATTTTGTCTTTTAAAGATAAAAAAGAAAACAATGAGAGTAAAGAAGCTAACGGTACAAAAGTGAAAGAATCATATCCAAATATGGCAGCCAACAAGGAGTCGAAATAATGTTTAGATTATCCAATCTATTGAAAACGGTGACAGCAGGAAAACCTGCACGTGTACTGGATGGAAGTATTGCCATTTGGAATTTTACCAACCGCTGTAACCTCTCCTGTCTGCACTGCTATTCCAAGGCTGACTTGGATGCGGTTGACACACTTACGACGGAAAACATCATGGAAACACTGCCGAAGCTTAAAGCTAACGGTGTGAAATTTCTCATTTTTTCAGGAGGAGAACCGCTAACGAGAAAAGATCTTTTTGTCATTGCAGCCAAATGTAAAGAGTTGGGTATCGTGACCTATCTCTCTACTAACGGATTGTATGTGAAGCAGAGTAATGCAGAGAAAATTTTAGATACTTTTGACTATGTTGGTATCTCCATTGACGGTTCTCCTGATGTGCATGATGCTTTTAGAGGCTTGAAAGGTTCCTTTGTCGAGTCTATGAAAGCGGTCGATCTTCTGAACAGTTTTGGAAAGACCAAAGTAGGTATCCGTTTTACCATTACCAAAGATACCTATGATGACCTGCAGTTCATCTTTGAGCTGGCAGAGAAACACAATATCCCGAAAGTCTATATTTCACATCTGGTTTACTCCGGAAGAGGGCTTGAAAATCTGGAGATGGATCTGAGTAAAGAACAGCGTATCACCGCGGTCAATTACATTTTGGACAAAGCTTTTGAATACCATGAAATCGGACGTGATATTGAGATTGTCACGGGTAACATGGAGATGGACGCCATTCTGTTCTATGACAGATTTGAAAAGAAGTATCCTGAATATGCTGATGAGATGAAAAAACGACTTATCGACTGGGGTGGTAACTCTGCAGGACGAAAACTACTGAATATTGACTCTGAAGGTTTTGTAAAACCTGACCCGTTCTTTCCTGTGAAGATAGGCAATATCCTGACTCAGGATTTTTCAGATATATGGACAAATGAACCGAGTGAACTTTTACAGAAATTACGCATACATCCAAGAGAACTGAGCGGAAAGTGTGCAGAGTGTCAGTATATTAATATTTGCAACGGTGGATCAAGAAGCCGTGCCTATGCCATATATGGTGACATGTGGGCAGAAGATCCCTCATGCTATTTAACAGAAGAAAAAACACAAGGAAGCAATTAATGGGTAAAGTATATTTGACAGGAGCAGGTCCTGGCGATATTGAATTGTTGACAGTTAAAGCTTTACGTGTAGTGAAGGAAGCAGATGTCATCATTTATGACAGATTGGCAAATCCGGATATTTTGGCAGAAGCGAAGAATGGATGTGAATTTGTCTATGTAGGAAAAGAAGACTCCCATCATACCCTTCCACAGGAAGAGATCAATGAAGTGATCTATCAGTCTGCGCTCAAATATGAGAATGTGGTTCGTTTAAAAGGGGGTGACCCTTTTGTTTTCGGACGTGGAGGGGAAGAAGGGATCTACCTTTATGAAAGAGGGATCAAGTTTGAATTCATACCGGGGATCACTTCAGCGATAGCAGTACCGGAGTATGCAGGTATCCCTGTCACTCATCGTGGGATCACGGTCTCCTTCCGAGTAGTGACGGGTCACGAATCCAGTGGGAAAGACCATTCCCAGATCCCATGGGAAAACTTTAAAAGTGATGATACGATCATTTTTCTTATGGGGCTTCACCGTTTAAAGAAGATCGCTTCAAAACTTATAGAGATCGGTAAACCGAAAGATTATCCTATTGCCGTAATTTCCCGGGGGACAAGACCGGATGAAAAAACAGTGATCGGTACATTGGAAGATATTTATCAAAAAGCAAAAGACCTTCCTACCCCTGCATTGATCGTTGTGGGGAAAGTGGTTACGTTGAGGGAACAGCTTAACTGGTTTGAAAAATAATTTTAACAAATAATTAACTATATATTAATTTGATCTTTAAGTTCTTTATGGTTAAATGGTGCTATTATCGAAGATATAGGAGAGATTTTATCTGTTGTACTGTATAGTACGCTCCTATGACACAATAAGGAGTTAAAGCTATGTTAAGACTTGAAGATATACCAATGTTCTCTACATTGACCCAATCCAATCTTAAAGAGCTTTATAATCAGACCCATATTAAAAATTATGCGAAAGACAGTATAGTGTTTTATGAAGGCGATGACAGTGGCTATCTGCATATTTTGCTGGAGGGAAATATTAAACTTTATAAAACGACACCCAAAGGTACACAAATACAGATCAACCGTTTAGGTGCCCCTGACCTTATAGGCGAATATGCCTGCTTTGAAAATCAGCCTTTCCCTGCTACCTGTGAATTTATTACAGATGGCACGATGGGACTTCTACCTTTTGAAGTGGTGTTCAAACACCTTTCCAATCCGAACTTTTCATTAGAGATCATTAAATCACTTACCGGTAAAGTGGGACTTCTTTCGGCACTTGTGCATAAAGAAACAGTACTCTCTTCCGAAGCTAAAGTGGCAGATCTTATGCTTCAGAAGCTTTCACTTTTTCATAGATTGAGAAATAATGAATTGGCTTCTATCTTGAATCTTACACCGGAAACTTTCTCAAGAATTTTAACAAAATTTAAAAAAGAGGGGATTATCTCGGTTGAGAAACAAAAGATCATTATTGATCATGAAGAGGCGTTATATTCGATCGTGGATACGAATACGATGAAAGATTGTACGAATTGTATCGCGAATTTTAAAGAGCAGATCGGGTATAAAGAGTAGTCTTTAAGAATTTTTTTCTTTCTTATTCCCATGTTTTACGTGGAGATACATATTTCAACACATTTTTTAATTTTCCTAGTTATTTTACTTGTGGCCGTGTTTCTCTTATTACTTTTCTAGAAAAGTGCCCATCGGAAATACCCTTGGGGTGAAACAAAAGTCGTCACTGTTCTCAAATCGCTTTGCTTTTCTGTCACTAAATGACGATACCCTCCGTCGCTAAAGCGTAAGTGGGGTGCATTGGGTGTTCACAGTGACAAGGCACGCTTTGCCTGATTGATGTCTAATTGCTTTCGCGTAGGAGGCGATTGCCATCGATCGCACTGCCTGAGTAATTATTTAGCTTAGACGGCTGCTTCCCATGCTTTAAATGCATCATCAAAATAGACCAGACGCTGCTTTTTAAACTCTCTGGTTGAGTAGAGTTTTCTGTACTCGGTTAAACCGCTCTCTTTAGCCATCTCTTCTATGAGAGAATCACACTCTTCCTGGCTTTTTCCGTGGATCATGGCAAAAAGGTTGTAGGGCCAGTTGGGGTAGCTTGGTCTGAGGTAGCAGTGACTTACAGCTGAAAATTCTGCCATTTGTCTGCCTATCTCTTCACCCTTATCTTTAGGTACGACCCATACAGACATTGCATTGGCACCAAAGCCGGCTTTTCTGTGGTTGAGTATGGTGGCAAAACGGCGCATGACACCAGATTCTTTGAGTTCCTCAGCTAGTGCAAAAAATTCTTCATAACTTAAACCAAGTTTTTCTGCAGCTTTTTTAAAGGGTTCTGACACAACAGTGATGTCTTTTTGCAGCTCTTTAATGACATCAACATGTTTTGGGGTGAGCTCTATCTCTTTATGGGCGATCTTTTTGAGTTTCTCTTTTTTTGCACGCTTGCCTGTAGTATCCATTTTTACAGAAATTTTGAACATTTTAAGGGTGGGCAGGACGATGCCGTCTTCCGCACCGGTCTGTTCTTTTAAAATATCGATGGTTTTTTCAAGCCCCAGTTCTGAGTCCGGAGCAACAGCCATGGTGAACCAGATGTTGTAGTCATGGTTACGCAGATAATTATGGCTTACACCGGGATGTCGGTTAATAATGTCGGCGGCTTTATCAATGTTCTCCTCAGATACTTTAAATGCAACAAGTGAAGATTTGTACCCCAGTCTTTTTGTGTCAAAAATGGCAGATGTCTGTCTGATGATCTTCTCATCTTTGAGTTGTTGTACAAGTGCCAGTACCTCTTCTTCTGTACTGCTGAGTTTGTCAGCCACGATCTTAAAAGGCCGCTCTGCCATAGGAAAGGCATTTTGCATCTCATAAAGTAGTTCGTTTTGCATTCTTTGTGCTCCATTTTTTCTAAAGTTAGTATATTGAATAATAGTGTAGCGAAGATTGATACATATCAAAGCTATTATGATAGACTTTTGTTATATTAATTTTGACAATGAATAAAAAGGAACACAATGTCTTTCTTTCCCATGTATATGGATATGCAGGATCTAAAAGTTTTACTGGTCGGCGGTGGTGCTATTGCTACTGAAAAACTTGAAAAACTTGTAGATTTCACCAAAGAGATAACGGTCATCACATCTGAAGTAAGTGTGGAAGCTGATCGACTCATCAAAGATCACTGTTTGACCCTTTATCAGCGTGCATACAAAAGAGGAGACATTCATGGTTTCGATATTGTCATTGTGGCAACAGATACCGTAGCGTTGCATAAAGCGATCTATGAAGAGTCCCGGGGAAGCAGGATACTGGTCAATTCTGTGGATAATACGGATTATTGTGATTTCATTTTTCCTTCATATGTACAAAAAGGAGATCTGACCATTGCATTTTCTACGGGAGGGGCTTCACCGGCATTTGCAAAATATATCCGCAGACATTTTGAAAAGATCATACCTGATTCCGTAGGTGAATTCTTACAAAAAATGAAAGCATTGCGTACGACCATGCCGAAAGGAAAAGAGCGTATGAAGTATTTTGATACCTTGGTAGAGAAGTATTTCAAAGAGAATTTTAAAGAGTCTTGATATAAATCAAGGTTATTTTAATTATAAGTCATTAAAATGATAAAAACTAAATAGGAGTTAATATGTCTGAAATACTAAAAGAAGTGATTGAAGTTGAAGGTGCGACGGTACCTTTCTTTACCTATAAAGAGGGAGAAGATCAAATTATTGAGTTCGATACTTCCAAATGCGGACCGCCGGATCCTATGGTCAATGCCATGGCAGGTTTGAAACTGCTGGACGGACCTGGGAAAAAAGTGGTGATGATCAACCACAAAAGCCCTGGTGGTCTATTGGCAAAGATCGGTGAGAATTATGATATTGAAGAGGAAAAACTTGATGATGGCCGTGTCAAATTGATTTTTTCCTATAGAAGTGGTGAAAGTGAACAGGCGGATCTTACACAAAATTCTTGTGGCGGTTGATAGACTATGAATCCTGTATCCAAAGATTTTGCCCCGCCTCTTAAACTGATCGCACCTTTTTTTCGATTCGGGGTGGTTTTTTATCTGTTTTCGATGATGGCACTGCTTTTTTTTGAACCTAGCTTTAACTATCAACAAATGGGGGTAGCAGGCTGGGTACACCTTTTTCTGCTCGGTTTTGTCATGATGATCATTTTTGGTGCTATGGCACAACTTATTCCAGTAGTTCTGGAAGTCGGGCATGCTGTTGTAGATGTCTATTATATCATTTTGCCTCTGTTGGCTACAGGTGTTATCGTGATGGTTGCAGGATTTTGGTTCATGCCGGCTTTACTGCCTTATGGAGGTTTGCTTGTACTCATTGCTATGATCATCTTTGCTTTTGAAAATGTTGCAACACTGAAAAAGACAGAACTTCAGACCTTGACGGTTTCTACGGTCAAGTGGAGTAACGGCTATCTGTTATTGGGAATATTGACCGGTTTTGCCATTGCTCTCGGGCTTGCAGGAGATCTTGCCATTGATGTTTCCCTGATGCTGAAAGCCCATGTCTATGCGGTAATCGGCGGTTATGTCATTTTGACGATCATAGGGCTTTCGCTTATACTTATCCCGATGTTCTCTCTGGCACATGGCTTTGATGAAACTGCGATCAACAGAGCCTTCAAGCTGGTCATTACAGGTGTGGGTATTGTATTTGTTGGAGCGCTGATCGGTTTGGAATGGATGATGTACATAGGATATGCTGTGACATTTTCAGGCGTATTCTTTTATATTTGGCAGATCTATATAATCGCTAAACTGACTGTACGGAAAGAGTTGGATGTTTGGGCAAAATCAATGATATTTGCATTTGCAACATTCATTGTGGCGATACTGCTTGGTTTTGTCTATTTTCTTGCAGGCGGGCAGAATGTATTGCATGCAGCTGTATGGTTTTTATTTTTGGGCTTCATCTCTTCCATGATCACCGGGCACCTTTACAAGATCGTACCATTTCTTGTGTGGTTTGAACGTTTTTCACCTTTAGTCGGAAAGGAAAAAGTACCGATGCTTCATGAAATGTATTCTAAAGAAGGTGCAGCCATGATGTTTAATTTTACTGTGGTAGGTGTATTGTCAGGTGGGTTAGGTCTCCTTTTTGAGAGTGATATACTGTTTAAAGCCGGAGGAAGTTTTTTATTTGTAGGTGGAATATTTTTGTTTATCACAATGAATAAGATGCTGGCGTATGGAGAATAAATGTAGGGTTCAATTTATTGCACCCCGCAAATATAAAATAAGTATTGTAAGGAAAATTATAAATGTGTAGCATATCAAAAGAAAATGTATTTGACGCGATCTCTACGGTGATCGACCCTGAAGTAGGATTTAACCTTGTAGAAATGGGATTGATCTATGATGCAATTATTGATGAAGAGACTTGTAATGTCCATGTCATTATGACACTTTCAACCCAGGGATGTCCACTGCATCAGATGATCAAACAGTGGGTATATGAAGCTGTGGAACGTATAGAAGATGTTGGAACCGTTGAGGTAGAAGTGGTGTGGGAGCCGGCATGGAATATTTCTATGGCAGATGATAATGTCAAAAAAGCATTGGGCGGCATGTAGCATTTTATTAGGAGAGCTTTTCTCCTAATTTCATTATTTTTTTTTATCCTTATTGTAATCTTCATTTTTTTAATTTATCTAAGACTTTTTTTCTCCAATTATATTTGTTCTATATTTGTTCAATTTATAAGATAATTCATTTTTCTTGATATAAATCATCTCATCTGTTGACTTTCCTATGATAAAATAGTTACGTTGTTATAAGTAGAGTTCCCTAAAGAACAGCTAGAGTTCTTTAGAGGACTTTACGAGATAACCAAAAAATCAATTTACGGAGGAAGTAATATGGCTTTAAATAGAAGAGAATTTCTTAAAAGTGCAGCGGCAGCATCTGCAGCTAGTGCGGTGGGAATTGCTGTTCCTTCCAATCTGAATGCGGCAGCAACCGATGCGCAGAAAGATTGGAGATGGGATAAGGCAGCTTGTCGTTTCTGTGGAACGGGTTGTGGGATCATGCTTGCAACCAAAGAAGGTAGAATTGTAGCGGTTAAGGGTGACCCTGCAGCACCGGTGAACAGAGGGCTTAACTGTATTAAGGGTTACTTTAATGCGAAGATCATGTATGGTGCAGATAGACTTAAAACACCATTATTGAGAATGAATGACAAAGGTGAATTTGACAAGTTTGGAAAATTCAAACCAGTGACTTGGCAGCGTGCCTTTGATGAGATGGAAAAACATGCAAAAATAGCATTGAAAGCATCTGGTCCTGAAGGTGTAGCAGTATTTGCTTCAGGTCAATATACAGTTATGGAAGGGTATGCAGCTCAGAAAATGATGAAAGGTGGATTCCGTTCAAATGCGATCGATCCGAATGCACGTCACTGTATGGCATCAGCGGTTGTTGGTTTCTATCAGACATTTGGTATTGATGAGCCATCAGGGTGTTATGATGATATCGAGATTACAGATACGATCGTTACGTGGGGTTCAAATATGGCAGAAATGCACCCGATCCTTTGGTCACGTGTTTCTGACAGAAAATTGTCAAACCCTGACAAAGTAAAAATCGTCAATATCCAGACCTATACGCACAGAACATGTGATATTGGTGATATTAACATTATCTTCTCTCCAAATACTGACCTTGCATTATGGAACTATATCGCTCATGAGATCGTATATAATCATCCAGAAGCAATTGACTGGGATTTTGTGAAGCAAAATATTGTCTTTACAGCTGGACCGTTAAATATTGGTTACGGTATGAGAAGAGCAGGTGAAAAATCGATTACTCCTGTGAATAAAGATGGTTCAGCTGGTAAATATACAGCTAAAGAGATGGAAATCATTAATAAAGAGATGGTAAAAACAATCTCTGCCAAAGAAGCACCGGCACTTGCACCATATGGTGTTAAAGAGGGTGACAAAATGAAGAATACGCCGGGTACATTGAAACACTGGCATATCTCATTCGAAGATTATAAAAAATCACTTGAACCATTTACGCTTGACTATGTAGCGAAAATCGCCAAAGGTGATCCGAACGAAGATATCGAAGAGTTCAAGAAAAAACTTCAGGGACTTGCAGATCTTTACATTGAAAAAGGTAGAAAAGTCGTTTCATTCTGGACAATGGGTATGAATCAGCACACCAGAGGTACTTGGGTAAATACACTCTCTTACAATGTTCACTTCCTACTTAATAAACAAGCATTACCAGGAAATGGTGCATTCTCGTTGACTGGTCAACCTTCAGCGTGTGGTACTGCTAGAGAAGTTGGTACATTCTGTCACAGATTACCGGCAGATATGATGGTGAAAAATCCTAAACACAGAGCGGTAGTTGAGAAAAAATGGAATATTCCGGCAGGTACACTAAACCCGGTAGGTAACCAGCATATTATGAAGATCCACAGAGATATTGAAGATGGTGTGGTTAAATTCGCATGGGTTAATGTATGTAATGCATACCAGGATTCAGCTTCTGCATCTCACTGGATCAAAGCAGCACGAGAGATGGATAACTTCATCGTTACTTCAGACGGATACCCAGGTATTTCGGCAAAAGTTTCTGACCTTGTACTTCCCTCAGCGATGATCTACGAAAAGTGGGGAGCATACGGAAATGCCGAGAGAAGAACACAGCATTGGAGACAGCAGGTACTTCCTGTAGGTAATGCAATGTCTGATACCTGGCAGTGGGTTGAATTCTCAAAAAGATTTACAGTGAAAGATCTTTGGGGTGAGCAGCCGTTAAGAGGTAAAGATAAAAAAGGTAATCCTAAGAAGCTTCCAAATGTTATCAAAGATGCATTGAAAATGGGTTATAAAGAAGATACAACCATGTATGAGATCCTTTTTGCGAACAAAGCCGCGAAATCATACAAGATCGATACTAAAAAATTCCCTCAGGAGGGTTTCGACAACTCTGAGTGTCTAGGTGACAGCAGAAATGTTAAAGGTTCTGACGGTAAAGTCTTTAAGGGTTATGGTTTCATGATCCATGAGTATCTTTTTGAAGAGTATGCATTCTTCGGTAGAGGACATGGACATGACTTGGCACCATTTGATGTGTATCATAAAGTTAGAGGACTTAAATGGCCTGTAGTAGACGGTAAAGAAACACAGTGGAGATTTAATGTTAAGTATGATCCGTATGCAGCGAAAGCAGCAAAAGCAGCAGGATCTGATTCTACACACGCATTCTATGGTCCATTGGCGAAAAATCTTCTCCAGGGTAACTTGAACGGTCCAGATAAAAAACTTGGCAAAAAATCATTGAAGAACAAAGCGAAGATCTTTGCGAGACCATACATGGATCCACCGGAAATGCCAGATGAAAATTACGATACCTGGTTATGTACAGGTCGTGTACTTGAGCACTGGCACTCTGGAACAATGACAATGAGAGTTCCTGAATTGTTTAGAGCAGTTCCTGAAGCACTTTGTTATATGCACCCTGAAGATGCAAAAGCAAAAGGTCTTAAAAGAGGTGAGCTTGCATGGGTTGAGTCAAGAAGAGGTAAAGTGAAAGCAAGAGTTGAGACCAGAGGTAGAAACAGACCTCCTCAGGGATTGGTATTTGTACCTTGGTTCGATGAAAAAGTATTCATCAACAAAGTATGTCTTGATGCAACTTGTCCAATGTCTAAACAGACAGACTACAAAAAGTGTGCAGTTAAGATCACAAAGGCGTAAATAGATGGCTAACTCCGACAACAATAGACGAAAGTTCATGGCAACGACCCTTCAAAGCGTAGGCTTAACGGCACTTGGTGGATTGTTGTGGAGTGGTTATACGGATGAAGTGAAAGCATCACCATTGGTACTCAGACCACCAGGTGCATTGGCAGAAGAGGATTTCCTTAAAGCCTGTATCAAATGTGGTCTTTGTGCTGAGGCTTGTGTCAATCGTGACAGCAACAAGAACAAAGACGGCAGTAAAAGAGACGGGACACTTCAAATGGCAAAAGGCGGTGACCACCGAATGATTGGTACACCTTTTTTTATACCAACCGATGTCCCTTGTTACATGTGTGATGATATTCCCTGTGTTCCTGTATGTCCATCTGGTGCGCTGAATGAAGAAAGTGTTACCAATGAAAAAGGTGAACTTGATATTAATCAGGCACGAATGGGTCTGGCGGTGGTACATAAAGAGAGCTGTATTGCCTTTTGGGGTATACAGTGCGATGCGTGCTACAGAGCCTGTCCATTGATGGATGAAGCGATCACATTGAATTATCAGAAAAATGAACGTACAGGGAAACATGCATTTCTGCTTCCTATTGTACACTCAGATGTCTGTACAGGATGTGGACTTTGTGAACAGGCTTGTGTTACAGAAGAGCCTGCGATCTTTGTGCTTCCTATAGAGTATTCTACAGGGAAAGCCGGAGATCATTATGTGAAAGGCTGGGATAAAAAAGACCAGCTTAGAGCAGGAGACCGCAACCTTGATGAAATAGAGACTAAAACGGAAAGAAGTGAGCAAAAGGCTTCTGATTATTTGAATACGGAGGTAGAGTATTAATGTCTAACATAAAATATCTTCTTCTCAGACGGGTAACTCAGATTGGTCTTATGTTCCTTTATTTTGGTGCCAATGCTTATGGTTGGCACATTTTGGAAGGTACCTTTGGTGCATCCAAATTATTTGGTTTCATTCCTTTGGCAGATCCTTACACGACTCTGCAGGTTTTGGCAAGCGGATTTGTTCTCGGTGCAGATGTACTTTTAGGCGCGGTGATCATTACCTTGTTCTATTTTGTGGTAGGCGGAAGGGCGTTTTGCAGCTGGGTATGTCCCATCAATATGGTGACAGACCTTGCAAATTGGCTCAGACGCAAACTCAATCTGGATAAAGAGGAAGTGAACTACCGTTTTCTCAAAAGAAATGCACGTTACTGGCTGATGGTATTGGGACTCATTGTTTCAGCTGTTGTAGGGGTAGCTGCCTTTGAAGTTTTAAGTCCTATTACCATTATGCAAAGAGGACTTATCTTTGGTTTTGGTGCAGGTATTTCAGTCGTGATAGCAATATTCCTTTTTGACCTTTTTGGGGTTAAAAATGGTTGGTGTGGACACTTATGTCCTTTGGGGGCGAGTTATTCACTTATCGGTAAAGCAAGTCTTATCAGAGTCAAACATGACCATGAAGCTTGTACAAACTGTATGGAGTGTAAGATCGTTTGTCCTGAAAATCAGGTTTTACATATGATCAACAAAGAGAGCATCTCTGTCACAGATGGTGAGTGTACCAATTGTGGTCGCTGTATCGATGTCTGTGGAGATGATGCTTTGGGTTTTAGTATTCGAAGTTTTGGAAACAAAAAATAGTTATAAGGAGAGAAGAATGAAAAAAGCAATA
Source organism: Sulfurovum sp. (assembly GCA_027065815.1). Taxonomy (GTDB): domain Bacteria; phylum Campylobacterota; class Campylobacteria; order Campylobacterales; family Sulfurovaceae; genus Sulfurovum. The sequence goes on along the minus strand of JAMONL010000222.1, from coordinate 14,540 downwards.
AAGTTATTGGCATTGGGAACATTCCTTGCAGGAACGAGTCTTTATGCTGTAAGTACAGCGGCATGTGCTGGCTGCCACGGACAGTATTTTGAAAAAGTGGCGATGGGTAAATCAAAAGTGGTAAAAGATATGAGTGAAGCAGATATTCTGATTGCACTTAAAGGATATAAAGACGGTAGCTACGGGGGTGCAATGAAAGGTCTGATGAAAGGCCAGGTTGCAAATCTTTCAGATGCTGATATGAAGGCGATCGCAGCATCTATCAAAGGCGGTGCCGGAGTAGCTACAGATAGAGCGACAGAACATGCGGCAGGCGCAGCAGTGGCACAGGCATCAGTGATCGATATCAATAAAAATGTGTGTTTGCCTGAAAGACTGAATAAAGAAGACCTTGGCAATAAAAAAGTGGTCACAGAATCTACTTTGGGACTTAGAAAAGCAGATCTTTATACTGAAGATACAGTATCACCGAATGCAGCAAGTTTTGACAGACCTGCACCGGGTTCTTCAACAAAGTTTGAACGAGCGTATGTGAATGCACCGCCAATGATCCCGCACTCAGTAGAGGGATTATTGCCAATTAAACAAGGTAACAATCAGTGTCTTAGTTGTCACATGCCGGACGTTGCCAAATCTATGGGTGCTACGCCGATCCCACTATCTCACTTTACGAACTATAGACCGACAACGGTACTTAAAAATGGAGAGTTGGTCAAAGAAGGTAAAAAAGTGGGTATCGCAAAAGGCGATATGGGTAACGTAAGTGATATTAAACTTGCTAAAGTGAAAAAGCTGGATCACCTGTATCAAGGTAGATTTAACTGTTCACAATGTCATGCACCGCAGGCAAAGATAAAAACAGCAGTAGGAAATACATTTAAATCAGATGGACTTACTGATGAATTTAAATCACACTCAAGTCTTGCAGATGCAATGAATGAAGGTGTTCAATAGTGGCAAGCAGACGGGATTTTTTTAAATCTTTTGCGAAACCATTAAGTCAAGCCCAAGAGGAGAATCTCCTCTTGGTAAGACCTCCGTATGGAAAATCGGAATCTCTTTTTCAGAGTGAGTGTCCTGCATGTGAAAGCAAAGCATGTGTCGCTTCCTGTGATGAAAAGATCATTTTGATTGCTGATGACGGTACAGCGACATTAAGTTTTGAAAAGAACGGATGTACTTTCTGTGAAGAGTGTGCAAAAGTCTGTGAAGCTGATGTTCTTTCGCTTGAGAATAGTGAAACGTCAGAGTATTTAAGCGCAATATTTAAGATATCTCTTGAAAGTTGTGTCGCACATCACGGAGTGATCTGCCATGCATGCAAAGAACCCTGTATCGATGATGCCATTTTATTTAACGGGATGTTCAATCCTGTGATCGATGATGAAAAGTGTACAGCCTGCGGTTTTTGCCTTTCACGATGTCCGACACAGGCGATCACTTATGAAGTGTTTGAACTGGATCATGCAAAGGTTTAAGTCAAAAATATTCCTCTCTTGATGTGGCTCAATATTTATGAATAAAATCGTGCTACTATGCTATATATGAATGCCCTAATGACAGGAGAAAATAAAAATGAATTTAGAAGAAAAGTACCCAAAACTTTTTGATAAGCTTGAAGACAAAGAGTTGGAGTTGAGACATCTTTTGAATGTTGATGAAAATTATGAAGATTTTGATTCGGAAGAGTATGAGTTTGATCATGAAGATTATAATTATGTGATCTATATTGCAGAGCCTGTACAAAATGCTTTAGGCTCTGAGAAGATGGAACAATTCATGGTCAAACTTCATGACAAAGATGCATTTGAAAATTTTTTGGCATCAGAGATAGATCTTTATGGTGTTAAATCAGCATTGGCTAGAGAAGAGCTCATAGATCTTGTATTGGATCAGATTGAGGAGATCGTGTGAAAAAAATTTTACTGTTCTGTATGATAAGCGTTGCTTCTTTTGCCGTTAATACGTTCAGTCCGATCGCATCCATTGAGATCAACGGTACAGCAAAAGATATGATCTTGCATAAAAATAGATTAATCATTGCTACTGATATGGGGCATATTGAAGTTTATGACAGTGGATCCAGAGAGAAGATCAAAGAGATCAGTATTCCCGATGTCAAAGATTTCATGGGTGATATAATGCCTGCACGGGTTATGAGTGCAGATGCCATAGGAGAGCAATATCTTCTTTTGAGTGACTCCGGAAAAGGCGGTTATTCAAATCTTTATTTGTTCAAAGAGGAAAAATTAACAAAACTTGTAGGAGCGGAAGATAAAGAAGCCATCGTTAAAGCACGTTTTGTAGATAAAGGCCATATTCTCCTGGGATATTTGGGTGATGAAGTAGCACTCTTGGATATAGAAAGTAAAAAAGAGCAATATCGAATACAGCTGAGTGAATCAAAATTTTCAGATTTTATGTTAAATGAAGACAGAACACGGGCTGTATTTTCCTGTGAAAGTGGTGTGCTAAGTGTCGTGGATGTAAAAAGCGGTAAAGTCATTGAAGAGCTTCAGGGGCAAAATGTCGATAATGTTTATAAAGTGGATTTTAAGTCAGGTATGGTTTCTGGTGCAGGTCAGGACAGAAGAGGGTCTTTGTATGATGTGAAGAGTAAAAAAGGCACTTACATAGAAGGCGAATTCCTCATTTATGCAACAGCATTGAGTCCTTCAGCCAAAAAAGTAGCTTTTCCCATGGATGAAAAGAACAATATATCCATCTATAAGACATCAAGTAAGTCAAAAATAGCTTTGCTTAAAGGGCAAAAGAGTACACTAAATGTAATTATTTTCCAAGACGAAAATAGACTTTTCTCAGCCTCAGATGATAATATCATCATGATATGGGATACCTCTAAAAAATAAATAATATTAAAAAGGAATTGAAATGAATATATCAAGTATTGTGGTGCAGGCACCATCAAAATATATAGATGAACTGGTAGAAGATTTTAAGAACTCAGAACTTTGTGAGTATCATTTACATGACAAAGAGAAGGGGAAGATTATTGTGACCATTGAAGGTAAGGATGTGGGTGAAGAGATCGAAAAACTTGTTAAGATTCAGCAAATGTCAAAAGTGATGGCTGCAGATATGATGATGACCTATCAGGAAGATTCTCTCGACGAAGAGATCAAGAACCTTGAAGCACAGGATCCGGTTCCCTCAATGCTGAATGATGATACTATTGATGCCAGAGATATTGTCTATAACGGTGACTTAAAGAAAAAAGATTTTGGTTTTTAGGAGTAAAGTATGGCAGGAATGATAGAATCAACTATTAAAACAAGTCCGTTAGGACGATGGTACATAGAGTTAATAGACACTATGAAGGAAGATGAAGCGCCAATTGTCTGTCTGGATGTTTTTGAATATGCAGACAAGGTGGAAGAGATGGGTAAAGAGTATGACGGTGCTGTAGAAGTGGTCTGGTCAAGTGATGACAATGTTACTCCGGAGCAGATCAATGAAGTACGTATGCAGATGAATGCTTATGAAGCAGAGCAGGAAGCCAAAAGAAACGGTGAAGAAAATATGCCGGACGGTACACCGAACTTTGACGGTACTCCAAATTTTGGAAGCTGAATAAAATGAAAATCTTAAAAGAGATCTATGGCGTAGGGATCCTCTTTTTTTACTATATGAAGTACATCATCCTCTTTGGATGGCCGCTGCTTCGCTATGGTCTTGAGTACAAAGACAATATTATCATGAATATTTTGTGGGTCTTTTGTCTACTCCTCATGATCAAGGATCTTATTTATAAGTTTGTCCTGAAGAAAAGTTATTGTGACAGTTCCTCCTGTTCTTCTAAAAAATAATCACACTTTAACCATAACTTACCTTTTATTATCCCGAATTTGTTATAATCAATCAATTTTATAAGACAGGTGGTTATGATGTTTGGAACATTTGATGACGAAGTAGAAGCAAAGATCTTTTTTGGTTCAGAAGAAGCAACCAAAGAAGAGAAATCGGAACGATGTAGTCCGTATGACGGTATTGTAGTGAGTATCGCACAGATCTGTGATGCAGGAGATGCAGAGAAAGCACTTCAAATAGCCAAAGAAGCAGCACCTGCTGCTGCAAAAATAGAGATGTCCCAACGTCTCTTATGGTTGGAAGATGTGGCAAGAAAATTACAGGTATATAGAGAAGATTTTGCTTTAATGCTGGCAAAGGAGGTGGGAAAACCTATTGCTTTTGCCCGTCTTGAAGTGGACAGATGTTCGGAAACACTTTTCCTGACTGTACTTGAAATGGCTAATCTTAATGGTGAGACCATTCCCACAGATATCATGCCAAGCGGCAAAAAAACCCTGGCATTTTACAGACGTGAACCTGTAGGTGTTGTGGTTTGCATTACCCCGTTCAATTTCCCTTTAAATCTGGTAGCGCATAAACTGGCACCGGCATTGGGAGCAGGAAATACTGTGGTACTTAAACCTACTCCTGAAGCGCCGATGATAGCTTATATGCTGGCAAAACTTTTTATTGAGTCGGAATTCGCTGTCAAAGATGCACTCTCTGTCGTCTATGGTGATGCGGAAGTGGGTTCTGCACTGGTGAGCAACAGTATCCCCAGGGTGATCTCTTTTACGGGTTCTGTATCTGTAGGAAACATTATTACCAAACAGGCAGGCATTAAGAAAGTGAGTCTTGAACTTGGAGGGAATGCGGCAACATACATCGATAAAAGTGCTGATGTACAGTACGCAGCAGAGCGTTGTACCTATGGTGCATTTGTAAATTCCGGACAGGTCTGTATCTCTCTTCAGCGTATCTATGTACACTCCGATGTTTATGATGAGTTTGCTGAGCATTTGGCAAAAGAGGTACAGACTCTGAAGATTGGGTCTCCTTATGAAGAAGATACGTTTATGGGTCCATTGATCGATGCCGACTCGAAACACAGAGCGAAAACATGGGTGGCATCTGCAAGAAATGAAGGGGCATTCATACTTACAGGCGGAGAAGAGGTAAATGGTATTTTTCCTCCGACAGTTATGGTAAATGTCACAGATGATATGAATATCATTTGTGAAGAGGTTTTTGCTCCGATCGTCAGTCTTATTGAAGTATCTGGGTATGAGACTGCTATTGAAAAGATGAATGATTCTCCTTTCGGCCTGCAGTTTTCCATCTTTACCAATGATCTGAAAATGACACAGCGTTTTATAGATGATGCTCAATGCGGTGGTGTGGTGATCAATGATATCCCGACCTTACGTTTTGATGTACAACCTTACGGTGGTTCAAAACTTTCCGGTGTAGGACGGGAAGGTCCAAAGTGGGCACTGGAAGAGTTCACTGAGATCAAATCTGTGGTTATTTGTTAAAGGGGCCCATGTGAATTATATGTTTCAACCTGGTTTTTTAGGGACAAAGGCTCCATTTTTTATGGATTTCGTTACACTGATCGTCGCCTTGTTGCCATTGTTGGTAGGGATGGCGATCTATTTTGCAAAACGTAAAGATTATAATCTGCATGCACTTGTTCAAACGCTGATATTCATTGTCTCGATCATTGTTGTAGGATATTTTGAATATGGCGTGCGTTTGGGTGGTGGTTATGAAGCCTTTGTGAAAAACACAAATGTCTCCCATAATTATCTCTTTGTGGTGTTGATGATACATATTGTTATTTCTGTGATCACACTGGGTATCTGGGCAAGTACATTGATACGTGCGAGAAAAGATTATGAAAGCGGATTGCCGGGACCATACAGCCGTTCACACATAAAAGCAGGATTTCGTACCTTCATCGGGATCACTCTGACCTCGTTAACGGGGATCTGGGTCTATCTTCTCCTGTTTGTCTACTGATATGCCAAAAGTAGCTATATCTGCCTGCCTTTTAGGTGAGAAATGCCGTTATGATGCAACAGACAACCGTGATGATGTACTTATCACTAAACTGGAGGGATGTGAGCTGATCCCTTTTTGCCCGGAAGATCATGCTTTCGGCACTCCCCGTCCGACAATGGATCTGGTAAAAACAGCGCAGGGGAGCAGGGCACTTTCCAATAAAACCGGAACAGATCTTTCCTTTGCTGTAGAAGGATATGCCCGAAGCTTTTTTGATACCCATACAGATGTCGATATTTTCATAGGTAAAGACAGAAGCCCAAGCTGTGGTGTCTGTTCAGCAAGGCTCTATGATGAAGAAAAAAATCTGCTTACCATAGATGAAGCAGGATTGATGGCAAAAGAGGCACTTGCACGAGGTATTGAGTGTTTTGATGCAGAAATGTATTAGGTATTGTATTTCACAGTACCAATAGACGATAAAAACGAAGGAAAAGAATGAAATTATTATTGACACTTCTGCTAAGTACACTTTTTTTAACGGCACAAACAGAAAAAGAAGACATCACCAAACAAGCGATCGTAAAGATCTACAATGTATCCAAGATACCAAACTATCTTTCTCCATGGAGTACTTCTATGGGAAGCAGTACCGGATCAGGTACTATCATTGAAGGTGGATATATTCTGACCAATGCGCATGTGGTCGCCAATCAGGCTTTTTTGGAAGTACAGCGCTATGGAGAACGAAAACGTTATATCGCCAAAGTTTTTGCTGTATCCCATCAGGCGGATCTTGCACTTTTGAAAGTGGAAGAGGAGTCATTCTCTTCCGGTGTGACACCACTTACTTTTGGGAGCCTTCCTGAAGTGGAACAGAAGATTGTTGTTTATGGCTATCCTATGGGAGGAAGTACACTTTCGGCAACGATCGGAGTGGTTTCAAGAGTAGAACATCATACCTATGCACACAGCGGAGAGACTTTTTTAGCTGTGCAGGTGGATGCAGCGGTCAATCCCGGTAACTCTGGAGGACCTGCACTTTCTAACGGAAAGATCGTCGGTGTTGTGATGCAGGTGATCTCCAAATCACAGAATATCGGTTATCTGGTTCCGATCAATATGGTAAAACATTTCATTACGGATATGAAAGACGGGAAGTATGACGGTTTTGCTGAATTGGGTATAGGTACCCAGAAACTTGAAAATCCGGCAATGCGAAGGTATTACGGACTTGATAATTCTGTCAGCGGAAAACTGATCGACAAGATCGTGTACAACTCTTCCATGAAATCGGTTTTCAAAGTAGGTGATATTTTAACGGCTATCGATGGGCATAACATTGAAAATGATGGAACGATCGCATTTAGAAAACATGAATATACGGATTATAATTATTATGTGGATGCGCATCAAATGGGTGACCGTATCAATTTTGATATTATCAGGGACAGAAAACCTATGAAAGTCAGCGGAATACTGAAAAATGTAGCAGACGATATGTTTCTGGTTAAGACCACACGCTATGACAGCATGCCAACGTATTATATTTACGGAGGGTATGTTTTTTCTCCCCTTACAAGAAATTTGATACGCTCGACAAATCGAAACCGTTTGAGAATGTCTTGTCTCGCTTCAAAATGGAAAGAAGAAGATAAAGATGAAGTAGTGATACTCTTGAAGGTATTGGCATCTGATATCAGTCGCGGTGACAACAATTTCGGGATGTGGGCCATCGATACCATTAATGGCAAGCCATTTAAGAATTTTAAAGAATTTTATGCAATGATGGAAAACATGGAAGAGAAATTTATTGTACTAGAAGATAAAGACGGGGTGAAAGTGATAATAGATAAAGAGGAAGCACTGGGCCGGCAGGATGAGTTGCTTAAAAAGTATAATATCGAATATAACCGTTCTGAAGATCTGAGAAAGTGATATGGAAGTTTATGTGTTATAATCGTTATCAAGTGCTAATTTATAGTGTAGTAGGTAAAAGTAATGTTTTCTTTTTTTAAAACCAAAAAACCCATGAAAGATGTTCCTTCTCTCAAAGTGGATGTGCATTCTCATCTGATCCCCGGTATTGATGATGGATCCAGGACTATGGAGGAGAGTCTTTCTCTGCTTCAGGGAATGAAAGATCTGGGGTATGATAAGATCATTACGACACCGCATATCATGAAAGACAGCTATTGCAATACACCAGAGATCATAAGAAACGGATTGGTAGAACTCAGAGTAGCTGCCAAAGAGAAAGGGATCGATATCATCATAGAGGCTGCCGCCGAATATTATCTGGATGATGGTTTCCTGGATCATTTGGAACGGGGAGATATGATGACGCTTGAAGGTAAATATATTTTATTCGAGACATCCTATTTTGCCAAACCGCTGCAGCTTGAAGAGATGATCTTTGAGATCAGTGCGGCAGGGTATATCCCTGTTATGGCACATCCGGAACGTTACCGCTATATTAAAGACCCTGAGCGTGAGTACAGTAGATTCAAAGAACTTGGCGTACTTCTTCAGGTGAATCTCAATTCATTGGGCGGCCACTACGGTAAAACTGCAAAAAGATTGGCGGAATTTTTAAGCAGATCCGGTATGATAAGTTTTTTAGGTTCGGATGTACATGGAAAGAAGCAAGTTGACTTTCTCTCTGATATGTTGAAGTCGGAAGCCTATGGCAAGATATATCTCAACAATACCATCCTCAATAACACGTTCAATACACGTACCTGAAAACCACAGCATCAGAGAGCTAACAATCGGTGCTGGTCTGGTACGAACTTAAATTTTATTCCTGCTGTCTTACGCTTTGGGCTCCGATAAAAATGCCAAGGTCAATGTATCGATATTGTCAATTACTTTTTTGCTTACATAGAGTTGGACACTATGATAAAGACACAATTCACCATTATAGTTAATACCAAGAATAAAAGTATAATCACCAAATGAATATCTTTTTAAGCCTTTGGCTTCAGGTTTTTCAGAAATATTTTCAATATTAAAAGAGATACCGTTGGGGAAATCATGTGCTTCGTGGGCTTCTTCGATCATTTGTGTTGCACCAAAATCAGAGGTTACCTGTACCGCAAGTTTGTTGTCCAATTCATGGGTTCTGATCTTATAGGGGCCGTAAGTAATTTGCATTTGCTAGTCCTTTATTTATATCTTTTATCATTATAGTCAAGAAAGACTATTGAATCACTAATAAAGATGATGAAATTTTAATCTTATTCATATTTTTTGAATTGCTCCAGCCATTCCTTATCTTCCTGGCTGAGCGTACCAACCTTATCAAGCAGCTTTGCCTTGATGGAGATCAGATCTTCGATCCCAAGATAGGCTAACAATGCAGGGTTTATTGTCGGATCTTTTTTACCGTAGGAGATGAGTTCGTCTATCTCTTTGAGCAGTTCTTCTTTGCTTTGTTTATTTTTTGTATTCATTTTGATATACTAGCAAATGAATTAGAAATTAGAAATTAAAAATGAGAAATGAAAGGATTTAAAATGTTAGAAGTTGGAAGCCAGGCACCGGATTTTTGTCTGCCGAATCAAGATGAAGAGGAGATCTGCCTCAGAGATATCAAAGGAAGATGGATCGTACTCTATTTTTACCCGAAGGACAATACTCCCGGATGTACGACCGAAGCCTGTGATTTTACAGAAGCATTGCCGAATTTTGAAGCACTTTCTGCCATAGTACTTGGTGTCAGCCCTGATTCATCAAAGAAACACAGAAACTTTATAGAAAAGAAAGATCTGAAGATCACACTTTTGGCAGATGAGGATAAGGAACTTTGTAATCTTTTTGGTGTATGGCAGCTTAAAAAGTTTATGGGAAAAGAGTATATGGGTGTAGTGAGAAGCACTTTTATTATTGATCCTGACGGAAAGATCGCAGCAGTCTGGCCAAAAGTAAAGGTTAAAGGGCATGTAGAAGAGGTCAAAGAAAAACTTGAAATCTTGCAGAAATAAGAGTATAATAATGCCCAATTTTAATGCTAGGAAAGGATTTTGATGCAGGCTCACATTACTGGTTCCGGGCAAAGAGAGAGAAGAGTAAAAGGGAGAAATAATAGACCTAAATATTATTTGACAGTAGAGATACTGCTTCTTGCGTTAATTGTCTTTTTCATCTCTTTTTTTGAGATCAAACTTTTGACAATTGCAAGTGCACTAGTTGCTATCTTTGTCATCGTTATGTCTTGCATACCGAGATACAGAAGAATAATTGCAAGGCAAACTGAACTAAAAGTGCATAACTATACACGGAAATAATGGCTTCATTTTTCTGCTTATACAGTAGGGGCAAGGTGTACCTTGTTCCTACAGAAAATAGATCAAAATACCTTCTTTTATAAAATCTTAAACACCTTTTCGATATAATCATGTTCCTTATTCACCTACAGCTGTCTGACAGCTTGAATAACGGAAATACTCATGTAGTTATTCCTTGACTGGTTGCACCTTGTGTGTTGATGACTGCAGCGGATGATTTGAATGAATTACCAATTCAATTCTAAAACCTAGTGATGAAGCTATGCTTTTAACTGAATGTTCACAGATGAATGTTCTATTAACGATATACCAAGGAGAACTTATGGTAACAATGAAAGACCTATTGGAGTGTGGAGTACACTTCGGACACCAAACAAGAAGATGGAATCCAAAAATGAAGAAATTTATTTTCGGTGCAAGAAAGAACATTTATATTATTGACCTTCAAAAAACACTTAGATATTTCAAATATACATACAATGTTGTTAGAGATGCAGCTGCAGAGGGACAAACAGTTCTTTTCGTAGGTACTAAAAAACAAGCGAGACAAGCAGTAAAAGAACATGCTGAGAGATGTGGTATGCCTTACGTTGCAACAAGATGGTTAGGTGGAATGTTAACAAACTACCCAACAATGAAAAAATCTATCAGAAAACTTGAGATCATCGAGCAGATGGAAGAGAATGGTCAGCTTGATATGTTGACTAAAAAAGAAGCATTGATGCTTTTAAGAAAGAAAGAGAAATTGTCTTCATACCTAGAAGGTTTCAGACACATGAAAAAACTTCCGGACATGATGTTTGTTGTGGATGTTGTTAAAGAGCACATTGCTGTTAAAGAAGCAAGAAGAATGGGAATGAAAGTGGTTGCACCACTAGACACTAACTGTGATCCGGATGTAGTTGATTACCCGATCCCAGGAAATGATGATGCGATCAGATCTATTAACCTTTTCTGTAAAGAGATGGCTGAAGCGATTATCGAAGGTAAAGCAGCATACGCTGAAGCGAATGGTGAAGCAGCAGAAGAAGTATCTGCTGGTGAAATGGAAACAGTTATGGCTGAGGCAGCAGCTGAAGAAGCGGCAGCTCCGGCAACTGAAGCTGAAGTTGAAAAACTTGTTGAAGAGAAAGCTGCACCGGTTAAAACAGAAGCCAAAGAAACTTCTGATAAAAAGGGAGATGACCTTACTAAGATCGCCGGTGTCGGTAAAGTCTATCAGGGTAAATTGAATGACGAAGGTTTCTATACTTTTGCGGATGTTGCAAATATGACGGATGCTCAGATCGAAGTTATGGAAGAAAAATACAGCTTCAAAGGAAACTTCAGAGACGCTGTTGCATCTGCAAAAGAATTGGCGGAGGCGTAATATGGCGAACTTTGGACCTAAAGACATTAAAAAACTCAGAGAGATGACTGATGCAGGAATGATGGACTGTAAAAAAGCACTCGCTGCGTCTGATGGAGATATGGACAAAGCAGTTGAATGGCTAAGAGACCAGGGTATGGGTGCTGCTGCGAAAAAAGCAGGTAAGACTGCTGCAGAAGGTTCTATTGGTGTAAGAATTGAAGGTAAAAAAGCTGTTATTGTTGAGATCAACTCTCAGACTGACTTTGTAGCACAAAATGACAAGTTTAAAGACCTTCTTTCAACTGTTGTAAATCATGCCTTTGACAATGAGTTGGCAGATGCTGATGCTATCAATAATTCAACTATTGACGGTCAGCCTTTTGCTGATTACCTTTCTCTTCAGGTTGCGACCATTGGTGAAAAACTTGTTGTAAGAAGAGCGGCACTTATGAAAGGTGACGAGAACACAGCAGTAAATGGTTATGTTCACTCAAATGCACAAAACGGTGTTATCATCGAAGCAAAATGCGACTCTGCAGCCACTGCGGATGCTATGACTCCTGTACTTAAAGAAGTAGCAATGCATGCAGCGGCAATGTCTCCAACAACACTTTCTTACAAAGATTTTGACTCAAAATTTGTTGAAGAAGAGACAAAAGGTAGAATTGTAGCAATTGAAAAAGAGAATGAAGAGCTTAGCAGACTTGGTAAAACTTTGAAGAACATTCCTCTTTATATCTCTATGTCTCAATTGACAGAAGAGGTTATGGCTAAAGCAGAAGCATTCCTTAAAGAAGAGCTTGCAGCTGAAGGTAAACCGGAAAAGATCTGGGACAGAATCCTTCCCGGAAAAATTGCGAGATTTATCTCTGATAATACAACACTTGACCAAGAGCAGTGTCTGCTTGATCAGAAATTTGTAATGGATGACACTAAAACTGTTGCTGAATACATTCAAGATAAAGCAAAAGCCGCTGGTGGTACTGCTGAGATCATACACTTTGTAAGACTTGAAGTGGGTGAAGGTATTGAAGTAGTGGAAGAAGACTTCGCTGCAGAAGTTGCCGCACAAATGGGAAAATAGTTCTTCTATTTTTCTGCATCTTTGAAGGAGTGCGTTCAGTCATGTACTGACGTACACTCCTTCATCACAACCTTCAAATCTACAGCAAACTAGAAGACTATTTTGAGCTAACAAATTCTAATATATCCTCCACTTACTTTTTTATGATAAAATACTTTTAATTATTTTAAAGGTACTGCTTCATGTCACAACCTCTTTTATCTGCCACAGGCATTGCCCACAGTTTTGATACAGAACTTTTTTCAAATGTTGATCTTACTTTAAACTCTGCACAGAGTATCGCTATTGTAGGACGTAGTGGTTCCGGAAAATCTACACTGCTGCATATTTTCTCTACTTTCATCAAACCCGATGAAGGGACAGTAACACTTTTAAATAAAGACATTTATGCTTTAAAAGATGAAGCAGTGGAAGCTGTACGTCGTTTTGAGATCGGGATCATTTTTCAGTTCCATTATCTTTTCAAAGGGATGTCTGCCATGGAGAACATAGAAGTAGCTACGATGTTGTCGGGTTCACATATTGAAGATGCTTTGCTTGAAAAACTTGAAATTAAAGAACTTATGGATCAAAAGATCGGGGAACTCTCCGGAGGGCAGCAGCAGCGTGTTTCTATTGCCCGTGTTTTGAGTAAGAAACCGCGTATCATCTTTGCAGATGAACCGACAGGAAATTTGGACAAAGAGACGGCAGAACTGGTCATGGATGTACTCCTGGACTATGTTAAAGAGACAGGTGCAGGGCTTGTGCTGGTGACACATGATGAAACGATGTCTTCACGTTGTGATACACGGTATAGATTGGAAGATAAAGTATTGAGGGAGATCGAGTGAATATAGACCTGTTGCAAATATCTTACAAGATCGCTATGGTCATATTGGCTTTTTTGGTTGCAGTTGTTGTAACAAAGACAGTATCGAAGTATTTTAAGTTGGATGAAAAAGTGAATGGGAAAGAGGAAGATAACAAATAAACTTTTTGGTGTTTATTTTTATTTCCATGTATTTTTACTGTGTGGTGTTTCTCTCTTTATTTTTTTAGAAAAAAACGAAGCAAAAAAAATCGTCGTGACTCTCAAATCGCATTGCTTTCAAGGGCGTTCGCCACGACAGGCACACTCCGTGTGATTAATGTAAAGTCGGTTTCAACCAACCGTTTTCGGATTAAATACTATTTTGCCTGTGCGATCAATACACCCTCTAACAACTTATCAATATCCCCATCTAAAATCGCATCCACATTGGTAAATGCCTGATTTGAACGTGTATCTTTGACCTGTTGATAGGGCTGCATCACATAAGATCGAATCTGGTGTCCCCAGCCTATGTCTGATTTTTCTACACCGTCCAGGGCAGCCTGCTTTTTGGCCATTTCGTATTCGTATAGACGTGATTTGAGCATTTTCATGGCTGCAGCTTTGTTCTTGTGTTGAGAACGGTCATTTTGGCACTGTACGATGATGTTGGTTTCGATGTGGGTCAGACGGATGGCTGATTCGGTTTTGTTGACGTGCTGACCACCTGCCCCTGATGCACGGTAAGTATCGACACGGATGTCTTTGTCTTCTATGACAATGTCAATGTCATCATCGACTTCGGGAGAGACCATGACGGAAGAGAATGAGGTATGACGTTTTGCATTACTGTCAAAAGGGCTGATGCGTACCAGTCTGTGGATCCCGTTCTCCACTTTTAAATACCCATAAGCATTTTCTCCTTTGATGATGAAAGAGACATCTTTGATACCTGCTTCTTCAGCCGGTTGATAATCCAGTACTTCTACCTTAAAGTCGTGACGTTCAGCCCACCTGAGGTACATACGGTACAACATGGAAGCCCAGTCCTGAGATTCTGTTCCCCCGGCACCGGGGTGGATGGAGACAATGGCATTGTTAGCATCATGTTCACCACTGAGCATCATTTGCACTTCAAGTGCATTGGTACTCTCCTGGAGAGAATCTGCATCTTCATAGAGCATCTCAAGAGTCTCTTCATCTTTTTCA